>NZ_JBBDGN010000007.1:0-183799 GCF_037204145.1 Microbacterium istanbulense | reverse complement strand
TCAAACCCGCCGGCAAACAGCACATGGCGACCCTGCGAGCAAGCCCGCTCAAGCGGATCGGCTACGGGCGACGCTCGAGCGCGCCCGACGTGAACCACTGCACCAACGGTACGGCGAGCATGACGGTAGCCTCTGCCTCGGGTTGTGTATTCGGCGCCCAGTCTGGTTGCCCCGCGTGACGCCCCTGTCCCGCCCACAACGTCTGGACCATGCCGAGCACGACACTTGAAGTGGGATAGTCCGTGTTTTGCTTCTTGATGACCAGACCCCAGTTGCCCTGGTCCTGCATCATCGGGGACCTCGCGCCGTCGACGTGGATGCCTCAACAGCGACAGGTCGGCATGCCGCCTCAACGCTTCGGGCTCGCCAGCGGAGGTCTCACAGTCGCCGTGGTCGGGCGAATGATCGCCTCCGAGCGCATCACGGAGACGACCACGCGCGTCCGTCGGCACGTCGAAACCAACCGGGACCACCAAACCGCGCAGCTGCGCGCGGGGCGCGAACGCACAACCGAGTCGGTTCTGCACGCAGCGCGTGAGCGGCTGACGATGCTTAGTGCTCTGGCGTAGCGACGTCCGAAAGCCGATGGGACGGAACCCCGGAAGTAGCCTCAGACGGACTGGCCGTCCCCACCGCCGTGATTTCGAGGGTTGAGATCGGAGATCTCCTGCGCGATGGAAAGCAAAGCCACCACCTTCGCAGCTTCAATCCGCTGGTCGATAGTCAGATGCTCGACTTCATTGATGTATCCAGCGCTCTTTCCTTTAGCCGCGCCGATCGCATTCGTGAGCGTATCCCATGCGGTTGCGTAGTCATTCGTCATGCGAGCCACGCTATACACTCAGACCGTTCACCGCACTCGTTATCGCCGCTACGCGACGCTTTCGCGCTCTTCCTCGATGCGCAACAGATCAGCAGCGAGCATGTACGTCCAATTGACACAAGACTCGGCCTCCGCTCGACGAATCCCTGCATGAACGCCCTTGCTCGCCAGGTCGTCGAGGGATTTGAAGCGAGTAGCGAGGGCCGAGATATTTGAAGCCAAGAGGTCCGCGTGCGTCGATCTTCCTCTGCTTGAGCGGACGTACTCGACTAGACGGTTTCTGTACCGTTCATCATCCAGGACACGTGTAGCTCCCTCGCTATCGGTCACAGAGGTTGACGGTGGGAAGAGTGCATCTGCAAGAGCCTTGATCGCTCTACGACAGGAAGTAGCGGCGTGGCTGAGGGATTCGTCATCGTCTTGGGCCAGGCGATCTTGGGCTGACAGCAACGCTGAGTGCGCGTCAGGAGCACGGACCGCAAGGGTTGCCTCGACGAAAGCGCGTCCTTGGGCGATTACGTCAGGAACCGACTGACCTCGCACCAGCTCCGCTTCAACACGCACAAGATAGCCGAAAGCGGCTTGTCTGACCCTCTGGATGATCGCACCCTGTTGCATCAGAATCGGCGTGGTCGTAGCTCGCATCTTTGTGCGATCGATGGACGCCAAGCCCGTATCAATCGGCGTCATTCCCGGAGTGATAGGGGTGTCGTGCAGTTCTTGGGTAGCTCTGTTCAAGGATTCGAGCTCACCGATACTTTGGCCTGAAACCGAGTTTTTGCCATCCATTGTGCGTCGAGCGATCAGAGACTCAATAGCCGCAGACACCTGCTCTTGCGCACGATCGGTTCCAACGAGCGCGGCCAAGCGGGAGTGACATTCGCTAATCTCCGGCGATTTACCTGATTCCTTCCGTATGCCCTCAAGCTCAATGCGTAGCCACGATTCAGCCAGCGGATCGTCTCGGAGAACCGCCACCCGGAGCGCCGTCTGCACGAGCTCTGTAGCAGACATGTTCGGGTGGGTGACCAGAGCGCCGTTCAGGATTTCCCTCAACTGGTCCTCGATAAGCATCGCCATGGCTCGACTATAACCGCGCTCTTCGTTCTATAACCGCGCTGTCCGTTCGCCCGACCTCGCGTAGCCTCGGACGTTCATCGCGGACGCGTACATGGGAATCCCACATATGACGCACTCGACAGTTCGCACGCATGGAGACTCAACGAAAAACCCCCGCCTAGGCGGGGGTTTTTCACTGCTGGGGTACCTGGACTCGAACCAAGAACAACTGAACCAGAATCAGCCGTGTTGCCAATTACACCATACCCCAAGGGCGAAACCTGGGCCTCGCACCGAGAGTCAAGCCTACCCGAGGCCCGCGACGATTACCAATCCGACCGCGCGGGCTGCTCCCCCGGGCGCGTCGCGCCCAGGGGAAGCGCCAGGCTCAACGACGCAGGTCGGCGAGCGTGCGCAGACGGCGCAGCGACTCGTCCTTGCCGAGCAGCTCCATCGACTCGAACAGCGGCGGCGACACCCGACGCCCCGTCAGCGCGACGCGCGGAGGACCGTAGGCCACGCGCGGCTTGAGCTCCATCTCGTCGACGAGCTTCGCCGAGAGCGCCTGCTGAATGGCATCCGGCGTGAAGTCCTCTACCGGCTCCAGCGCCGCGACACACGCGTCGAGCACCTCGGCGGCGTTCGCGGGCAGGCCCTTCAGGGCATCCGCCTCGTACGACACCTCGTCCGCGAACAGGAACCCGAGCATGCCGGGCGCCTCGCCCAGCAGCTGCATCCGCTCCTGCACCAGCGGCGCCGCACGGAAGGCCAGCACCAGCTGCTCATGCGTCGGCTCCCCACCGAACACGTCGGCGGCCGCCAGGTAGGGCACAAGACGCTCGGCGAAGTCCTTCGCCTCCAGCATCCGGATGTGGTCACCGTTGATCGACTCGGCCTTCTTCTGGTCGAAACGGGCCGGGTTCGGGTTGACGTTGACGATGTCGAACGCGTCAGTGAACTCCTGCAGCGAGAACACGTCACGGTCGGGACCGATCGACCACCCCAGCAGCGCCAGGTAGTTGAGCAGGCCCTCATGGATGAACCCGCGCTCACGGTGCAAGAAGAGGTCGGCCTGCGGGTCACGCTTGGACAGCTTCTTGTTGCCGGTCTCGCCGAGCACGAGAGGCATGTGCGCGAAGCGCGGCACGAACGTCGTCACTCCGGCGTCGATCAGCGCGCCGTACAGCGCGAGCTGACGCGCCGTCGACGGCATGAGATCTTCGCCACGCAGCACATGGGTGATACCCATCAGCGCGTCGTCGACGGGGTTCACGAAGGTGTACAGCGGGATGCCGTTGGGGCGCACCACCACGAAGTCGGGGAACGAGCCCGCCGGGAACGTCACCTCACCTCGGATGAGGTCGATGTAGGTGAGATCCTCGTCGGGCACCCGCAGACGCAGCGCCGGCTGACGCCCCTCGGCGCGGAACGCCTCACGCTGCTCATCGGTGAGGTCGCGGTCGAAGTTGTCATAGCCGAGCTGCTTCGCGCGACCGTTCGCCTCATTGCGGGCGTCGATCTCCTCGGCCGTCGAGTAGCTCTCGTACAGCGCCCCGGTCGCGAGCAGCTTCTCGATCACGCCACGGTAGATGTCGTGGCGCTCCGACTGCCGGTACGGCGCGTGCGGGCCGCCGACCTCGACGCCCTCATCCCAGTCGATCTTCAGCCATGTCAGCGCGTCGACGAGCTGGCGGAAGCTTTCCTCACTGTCACGCGCGGCGTCGGTGTCCTCGATGCGGAACACCATCTTGCCGCCGGTGTGCCGGGCGTAAGCCCAGTTGAACAGCGCGGTACGCACCATGCCGACATGCGGCAGGCCGGTCGGCGACGGGCAGAAACGGACGCGCACATCAGAGCCGGAAGCGGTCGTGGTGCGGGGATCAGGAGTAGCCATAGCCCTCCGATTCTACCGGGGCAGCGACGGGCGGCTCAGGCCGCCGGCGACCCGAGCTACGCTCATCGCCGCGAGTCGATCGCGATGGCCGCGGTGTGCGTCAGCTCCACCCTTCCCGAGGATGCCCGCTCGCCCACAATCTCATCGAACGCCGCCCGGAACCGCCGCTGCTCGCCCACCTCGAGTCCGCGGTAGAAGGCCCCTGCGCCGGCCACTCCCCCGTCCACGGAGCGCCACAGCGCCTCGGATGTCGGTCTCCAGGTCCACATGAGCTCCGAGACCTCGGGATGCCATCCGGCATCCGTGAGCATGCGACCGAACCCGGCAGAGGTGCGTTCGAAGTCCTTGTCGGCGGCCACCCCCTTCGCCGGGCGAGGGGCGAGCCCGGCCCACGCCGTGACGTCTGCCCAGAATGCCGACGGCGAGTGCGCCCAGGTGGTCGCGATCACCGCATCCGCCGCGACTCGGCGCAGGGCGCGGGCGCCCTCGCGCGGGTCGTCCAGATGGTTGAGCACGAAGTTTGCCACCACCACGTCGAACGCGCCGTCGGCGAACGGAAGGTCAGGGAGTGCGGCGTCGATGACCGAGAGAGACGGATGCTGGCGCGCAGCCGCCGCGCGCATGCTCAGTTCCGGCTCCGCGGCCGTGACGCGCCAGCCGGCATCCGCCCACTGCACTGCGAGCGTGCCCTCCCCCGCACCGACATCGAGCAGCGTGCGACCATGGGCTGCGCCGGCAAGCTCTCGCAACCGCACCCCGGTGCCTGCGCACAGCGATGCATACGATGCGGCGTAGGCGTCACCGACTCCGCGCCAGCTCACGCCTCGGCCGGATCCTTGCGGGAGCCGATCACGCCCAGCGGCGACAGTGCGACGATCGCGACGACGACAATTAGCGCCGTCGCCCCGAGCCCGCCGTAACCGAAGCTCGTCAGCACGACGCCGGCGCCTGCAGCCCCGACCGCCGCCGTAAGACTCATCAGGGAGTCGCTGATGCCCTGACGCCGTGGCCGGGCCGCGACGGTCGACGCTTCGGTGAGCAGCGCAGCACCCGCGACCGTCGCCGCGCTCCAACCGAGTCCGAGCAGGATGAGAGCAACCATGACGCCGGCAGGGAACTCGCCCGCGAAGATCGCGACACCGAGCGAGGCGGCCAGCATCGCCTGCCCGAGCAGGACCACGCGGATCCGCCCCCAGCGGTCGGCGAGGATGCCGAACAGCGGAGACAAGCCGTACATACCGGCGACGTGCAGAGCGATCGTGACACCGACGAGCAACGTCACGTCCGTGCCGGTCGCGGCCTCGCCATGGGCGCCGTGCGCCATGTGCGACAGGTGCACCGGCGTCATCGCCATGACCGACGCCATCACCGCATGCGAACCCGAGACCGCGAAGATCGCGAAGCGCGCCGCACGCGGATGATCCTCCCGCCCACCCAGCGCCGCGGATGCCGCCGGCGAGGCGGCCGCGACGCGCAGGGCCGTCAACAGCGGGTCGGGTCGGAGCGCCACGAGGTACAAGATGAGAGCCGCGACCTGGGCCACCAGCGAGAACAGGTACGAGCCGGTCAGCGGTGGCATCCCGACGATCTTGCCGAGGGCCTCACCCGGGGTGAGCAGCAGCGGGCCGGCGACACCGCCGATCGTGGTCGACCACACGACGATCGACAGATCCCGACCGCGATGGGCGGGTTCGGCAAGGTCGGTCGCAGCGAATCGCGACTGCAGATTGCCCGCGTTGCCCATGCCGATGAACACGACTCCCACCAGCAGCAGCGGGAACGACCGCACGGCCGCCGCCGTGATGACCGTCGCGACCCCGATGAGGGCGAGCAGGTTGCCGAGCGTGAGGGAGAGTCGTCGTCCGCGCCGGGCCGCGATGCGCGACAGCGGGATTGCGAAGGCCGCCGCGCCGAGCGTCACCGAGGCGGTGGCCAGCCCCGACAGCGCGTCGTCGCCGGACAGGTCGGCCGCGAGCAGGGCACCGAGCGAGACGGTCGCTCCGAACGCGATGCCGCCGAGCACCTGCCCGGCCGAGAGGATCGCGACCGTGCGCCGCTGGATCGCCCGGAGCTGCTCCGGCGCGATCGTCGTCACGGCGCGACCAGGGCGTCCCGCACGGTGTTGCGGAGCGTGCCGATCCCGCTGATCTCGACCTCGACGGTGTCACCGGCGTCGAAGGTTCCCACCCCTGCCGGGGTGCCCGTCAGGATCACGTCGCCCGGCAGCAGCGTGAACACCGCGGAGGCGTAGGCGATGATGTCGGCGACGGAGTGGATCATGTCGGTGAGCGGGGCCTGCTGACGCACCTCACCGTTGACGCGGGTCTCGATCGTGGCGGATGCCGAATCGAACTCGGTCTCGATCACCGGGCCGAGCGGGCAGAACGTGTCGAAGCCCTTGGCGCGCGACCACTGGCCGTCCTTGCGCTGCAGGTCGCGAGCGGTCACGTCGTTGGCGATCGTGTAGCCGAAGACGTAGTCGAGGGCGTCGTCAGCGCGCACGTTCTTCGCGATCCGTCCGATCACGACGGCCAGCTCGCCTTCGTATTCGGTCTGATCCGACAGCGTCGGGCGCACGATGACGTCGCCGGGGCCGATCACGGCGGTGTTCGGCTTGAGGAACAGCAGGGGCTCCTCCGGCGCGACGCCGCCCATCTCGGCCGCGTGGTCGTGGTAGTTCTTGCCCACGCACACGACCTTCGAGCGCGGGATCACCGGGGCGAGCACGGCGGCATCCGCCAGGGGGATGCGCTCCCCCGACGGCTCGAAGCCTGCGAACATCGGGTCGCCGTCGAGGGCGACGAGGTCACCGTCATCGACGATGCCGTAGCGGATGCTGTCGTTGTGGCTGAACCGTGCGATCTTCACCATTCCACCCTAACCAGCATCCGCGTGCCACAGTCCTCTTGCTTCGCCCCCCCTTCCACCTCCCTCCACCTTCGCCCCCCCACCTTCGCCGAGACCCCGGCTTCGCGTCGAGACCCCGTGATGTGGACGCCCAAAGCACGGGGTGTGGACGAAAACACGGGGTGTCGGCGCGGGTGAAGTGCGGGATCAGCCGGGCGGGTGGATGCCGAACGCATCGAGGCGTCGGCCGAAGGTGTCGACGGATCGGATGTCGGCAGCGCCCCAGCGCGCGATCCGCCAGCCGGTCACGCCGCGAATGTCGTCTTCTCGCCACTTCTCCGCCATGAGCGCACGCTCCGCCGTCGGCGCGCTGCGAAGCTCCGCATCAAGGTACTTCTCTTCGCCGTCGAACTCACCAAAACACCGCGTACGTGGAAATCCGAAATCGAGGTAGTACTGCCCTCCCATAGAGCCCGTGACCGGCACTTGCAGCTCGACGTCCCGAAAGCCCAGCGTGCGCAGATGTACACGGCTCACACTCTCGCCGGGCAATTGTGCGCGCCCATCCGCGAACTCGATGACGTCTCGCGCCTGCCGCACGCCGCGCAGACCCGGCCGTGCCAGGTCGAACAGTTCCTCCCGCCAACGCCCGGCGAGATCCGCGTCCTGAACGTGCTCGCGCACCGCCACTGATCGCAACGCGAAGTCCGCCGCAGCCACCGCCGTCGGTAGCGGTGCGGTGCGAGCGAGGTCGAAGACGGTGCGCGTGAGCGACGTGCACCTGAGCCCGCCCAGCTCGACGATGTCCTGCTCGTGAACGGCCATGTCATGGCGCATGACACCACTGACCGTCCGGGTGTGGCATCGACCATCGACGAGTGTGTGCACGACGTCCGGGCGGATGCCCCACAGCGGCAATCCCCAGATCACCGCGGCAGAGACGTGCGAGAACGCCGGTCCTGACCCCGGCGACGCCGCCGCGACCGCCAGCACCTGCAGCAGATGACGCCCTTCGGGCCAGAGCTCGCTCCACTCGGCCGAGGTTACGTACGAGCCCCGGTGCACGCGGCGCAGCCTGCCCGTCGCGACGCTGTCGCGGAGCTCACGCTCACGCACACCCGCCATCGTGAGCTGCGTGCGGGATCGCAGCAGCGCTCGCCCCTGGGAGAGGTTGATTCGTCGCATCCCTCATGATGCCTACGCACACAGCTCGGATCCCGCCTCTCCACAGCCCGCTGCGCACTTTCCGCCTTGTGGAGAACGAACCCCCACCCGCCGAGACCCCTAGTACGCGTCGACACCCCGTCCTACGGACGCCCATAACACGGGGTGTCGACGATAAGACGGGGTGTCGGCGAAAGAGAGGCGGGACGCGAGCGGAACGCGCGCGTGCGGATCCGTCACGCGCGTGCGGACGCGTCAGGCGTCGAGGCGCACGAGCCAGCCGTGCTTGTCCTCGCGGCGGCCGTACTGGATGTCGGTGAGCTCTTCGCGGAGCGACAGCGCCAGCTCGCCCTGCGGCTGCTCGTCTTCGAACTCCTCCGACACGAGCGCGCCGATCGGGGTGACCACAGCGGCCGTCCCACACGCGAACACCTCGACGATGTCGCCGGATGCGACGCCCTGACGCCATTCGCCGAGCGTGATCGAGCCGCGCTCGACCGTCAGCCCACGATCCTCGGCGAGCTGCAGCAGCGAGTCGCGCGTGATGCCCTCGAGGATGCTGTCGGACTGCGGGGTGAGGATGCGGCCGTCCTTGAAGACGAACACGACGTTCATGCCGCCGAGCTCTTCGACGTTGCGGTCCTGGTCGAGGAACACGACCTGGTCGCAGCCCTTGGCGTACGCCTCGGACTGGGGCAGCAGGCTCGAGGCGTAGTTGCCGCCGGTCTTGGCAGCACCCGTGCCGCCCTTGCCCGCGCGCGAGTAGTTCTCGCTCAGCCAGATGCGCACCGGCTTCACGCCGCCCGAGAAGTAGGCGCCGGCGGGGCTCGCGATCACGTAGTACGCGACCTTCTTCGCCGGGCGCACGCCGAGGAACGCCTCCTTGGCGAACATGAACGGACGGAAGTACAGGCTCTGGTCCGCACCGGACGGCACCCATGCCTCGTCGACCGCGATCAGCTCCCGCAACGACTGGATGAAGTACTCGGTCGGCAGCTCAGGAAGCGCAAGACGTCGGGCGCTGTTGCGCAGACGCGCGGCGTTGCGGTCGGGCCGGAACGTGTGCACCGAACCGTCGGCGTGACGGTACGCCTTGATGCCCTCGAAGATCTCCTGGCCGTAGTGCAGCACAGCGGCGGCCGGGTCGAGCGGGATCGGGCCGTAGGGCTGCACGCGCGGACGGTGCCACCCGCCGTTCTCCGACCAGCAGATGTCGACCATGTGGTCGGTGAAGTTGGTGCCGAAGCCCGGGTTGGCGAGGATCTCCTCGCGCTGGGCAGCCGTCTTGGCCGCCAGGTTCTTGGTCACGGCGAAGGTGAGCGGTGCGGTGTCGGTCATGTCTTGTCCTCGATCTGTGCGGCGGCGATGCGCGCGGGTTCCAGGTTACGCCTGCAGTCGGGCGATGATGGCGTCACCGGTCTCGGCCGTGGTGCGGCTTCCGGTGCGCGCGGCGACGTCGGCCTCGACGGCCTGCTGCACGGCGACGGCCTCGTCACGCAGACCGAGGTGGTCGAGCAGCAATGCCACCGAGAGGATCGCCGCCGTGGGGTCAGCCTTCTGCTGGCCGGCGATGTCGGGCGCCGAGCCGTGCACGGGCTCGAACATCGACGGGAAGGCGCCGTCGGGGTTGATGTTCCCTGAGGCGGCAAGGCCGATGCCGCCCGTGACGGCGCCGGCAAGGTCGGTGAGGATGTCACCGAAGAGGTTGTCCGTCACGATCACGTCGAAGCGCGACGGGTCGGTGACGAGGAAGATCGTCGCGGCGTCGACGTGCAGGTAGTCGACGGTGACGTCAGGATGCTCGGCCGCGACGTCGTCGACGATGCGCTTCCAGATGCCGCCGGCGTGCACGAGCACGTTGGTCTTGTGTACGAGGGTGAGCTTCTTGCGGCGACGCTCGGCGAGGTCGAACGCGAAACGCACGACGCGCTCGACACCGAACGCGGTGTTCACGCTGGTCTCGTTCGCCACCTCGTGCGGCGTGCCGCGGCGGATGCTGCCGCCGTTGCCGACGTACGGGCCCTCGGTGCCCTCACGCACGACGACGAAATCGATCTCGCCCGGGTTCGCCAGCGGGCCGGGCGCGCCCGGGTACAGCTTTGACGGGCGCAGGTTCACGTAGTGGTCGAGCTCGAAACGGAGCTTGAGCAGCAGGCCGCGCTCGATGTTGGCATCCTTCAGCCGGGGGTCACCCGGGGTCCCGCCGACCGCGCCGAGCAGGATGGCGTCGTGAGCGCGAATGGCGTCGAGGTCGGCATCCGTCAGCGTGTCACCGGTCTCGAGGTAGCGTGCGGCGCCGAGCGCGAACCGCGTCTTCTCGAACGTGACATCGCTGTTCGCGGTGACCGCGTCGAGCACGCGCTCCGCTTCAGCGATGACCTCGGGACCGATGCCATCTCCGGGGATGACGGCCAGCTTCACGACACGCGACATGACTCTCCTCATACCTGCTGCAGCTCACAGCGCCACAGCATTCCCAGCGTATCCCTCGCGGCGGCGGGTGCCCTGCGTGTGACACCCGCCGGCCGGGTCAGGAGTGCTGAGCGGGGCGCAGGGTGACCGCGGCGATCGTGCCGGCCGCGACAACGAGGGCCGCACCGATCAGCGATGTCACGAAGACGCCGGAGCCGAAGGCGGATGCCGCGGCATCCCACAGCTCTGCACCGAGCTGAGCCGGCAACTCCTGCGCCGCCGTGTAGGCGCCGGCCAGAGTCTCGCGGGCGTGCGCGGCGGCATCCGCGGGTACGCCGCTGGGGATCACCAAGGCGCCACGGTAGAACGCGGTGATGATGCCACCGAGCACGGCTGTGCCCAGCACTGCCCCCAGCTCGTATGCCGTCTCCGACACCGCGCTCGCGGCACCGGCCTTCGCCGGCGGCGCACTGGAGAGAATGAGCTCGTTCGAGATCGTCTCGGCCGCACCGATGCCGATGCCCAGCACGACAAAGGCGATCACCAGCGGCGCCACGCCATGATCACTCGTCGAGAACGCGACGAGCAGGTAGCCGGCCAGCGAGAACAGCAACGAAGCAGGCACCACGATGTGCGGCGACACCCGGCGTGAGATCGGCACGACGGCGAGACCGGCGACGATCATCATCACCATGCCGGGAACCAGGGCCACCCCGGCGATCATCGGCGACAGGCCGAGCACGAGCTGCAGGTGCTGCGAGACGAAGTAGAGGAACCCCACCAGCGCCACGACGCTGAGCAGGTTCACCAGGATGGCGCCGGAGAAGGTGCCCCGGGCGAAGAGCTTCATGTCGAGCATGGGCGTCTCCGCGCGCAGCTGGCGGCGCACGAACAGCACGCCCATCGCAACGCCGACCGCGGCGAAGGCGGCTGCCTTCAGCGTTGGCCCGTCGACCGCCAGCGACTTGATCGCGTACACCACCGGGATCATCGCCGCCATCGACAGCAGGATGCTGATCGGGTCGATCCGGCCGGGATGCGGATCCCTGCTCTCGGGCACCAGCAGCGGTGCTCCGATGAGCAGGGGGATGAGCACAGGCACGGCGATGAGGAACACGGAGCCCCAGGCGAAATGCTCGAGCAGGAAGCCACCGACGATCGGGCCCAGAGCAGAGCCGGCGGAGAACGCCGAGGCCCAGACCGCGATCGCGAAGCGGCGCTGATCACGATTGGTGAAGATGGAGCGCAGCAGGGACAGCGTCGACGGCATGAGCATGGCGCCGAAGAAGCCGAGCAGCGCGCGGGCGGCGATGAGCAGCCCCGCGGTCGGGGCGAACGCGGCCAGGGCCGACACCGCGGCGAAGCCGGTGGCGCCGATCAGCAGCATCCGACGGCGGCCGAAGCGGTCGCCCAGCGTGCCCATGGTGACCAGGAGTCCGGCGAGCACGAGGGGGTACACGTCGATGATCCACAGCTGCTCGGCCCCGGTCGGCGCAAGCGCCACCGAGATCTCAGGCAGCGCGAAGCTGAGCACCGTGTTGTCGACCGAGACGAGCAGCACGGGCAGCATGAGCACCGCGAGCGCGGCCCAGCCGCGCGCGCCGACGCGCGCTCCATCCGTGTCGATCACGTCGATCGATGCCGTGGCGGGCATGGGAACCTCCGAATAACTAAACCGTCCAGATGGTATAGTAACACTATGCCTCGCCCACCACTGGCACGCGAACGCGTGCTCGATGCCTTCGAGACGATCCTCATCGACGACGGAGAACGCGCCGCGACCCTCGATGCCGTCGCTCGCCGCGCCGAGGTCTCCAAAGGCGGCCTGCTCTACCACTTCGGATCGAAGGAGGAGCTCGAGGCAGGAATGATCGACCGGCTGCTGCGACTGCACGCCGACGACCTGCAGGTGATGGCGACGGCTCCCGAAGGCCCCGTGGCGTACTACATCCGCACCTCAGTGATGGAAGACGACGGGCTCGATCGCGCCCTCATCGCCACGTCACGGCTTGCCCAGGGCGGCTCAGCGGCGGCCGCTGCCGCGCTGCGCACGGTACGTCGCGAATGGGAAGAGGCGATCCGGCCGCACGTGCGCGACGAGATGAGCCTGCACCTGGTAATGCTCGTCAGTGACGGGCTCTACTTCAACAACTCCCTCGGTGTGAACGGTGATGAACCGGTCACCCCAACAGGAGACGCGCTGGCCCAGTTGGTTGAACTGGTCCAGCGCGCCGTCCGCTGAGGAAGGGGTCAGACCTCGGTGATCTCGATCTGACGGAACAGGTCGGCGTCGATCGCGTCACTGACGTCTTCGAGCAGCTCATCCGAGACCGGCGAGTCGAGGGTGAGCACGCTGAGCGCCTGCGCCCCTGCAGCCTCACGGGCGATCTGCATGCCGGCGATGTTGATGCCCGCGTCGCCGAACTTCTGGCCGTACACAGCCACGATGCCGGGACGGTCGGTGTACAGCATCACGACGTGGTGCTTCTCGATCGGCAGCTCGATCGCGTGGTCGTTGATGGCGACCAGCTTCTCGATCTGCTTCGGACCGGTGAGGGTTCCCGACACGGCCAGCTGGGTGCCGTCGGAGAGCGCACCGCGGAGCGTGATGATGTTGCGGTATTCCTCGCTGACCTCGTCCTGGATGAGGCGCACGGCTACACCGCGCTGCTCGGCCAGCAGCGGCGCGTTCACGTACGACACCGTCTCGCTGACGATGTTGGTGAACACGCCCTTGAGGGCGGCGAGCTTGAGCACGCTCACGTCGTAGTCGTTGAGCTCACCGTGCACCTCGACATCGAGGCTGGTCAGCGGCGCCTGGGCGAGCGCGGCGAAGATCTGACCGAGCTTCTCGACCAGCGGGATGCCGGGGCGCACGTACGGGTCGATGACGCCACCGGCGACGTTCACGGCATCCGGCACGAGGTCGCCGCCCAGCGCGAGGCGCACGGAACGCGCGACCGAGACGCCGGCCTTCTCCTGCGCCTCTTCGGTGCTGGCACCGAGGTGCGGGGTGACGACGACGTTGGGCAGGCCCAGCAGGGCGGCTGCCGACCCGCCCTCGGCGGGCGGCTCGGAGGTGAAGACGTCGAGGCCGGCTCCGGCGATCTCGCCGGCGACCAGGGCCTCGTGGAGCGCCTCTTCATCGATGAGACCACCACGGGCGACGTTGACGACGAAGGCGGTCGGCTTCATGGCCGCGAACTGCTCGGCGCCGATCATTCCGGTCGTCTCGGGTGTCTTGGGCATGTGGATGGTGAGGAAGTCGGACTCGGCGACGAGTTCGTCCAGCGAGAGCAGGGTCACGCCGAGCTGCTGCGCGCGGGCCGAGGTGACGTAGGGGTCGTAGGCGACGACGCGCATGTCGAAGGCCGCGAGCCGCGCAGCGACGAGCGCGCCGATACGACCGAGGCCGACGATGCCGACGGTCTTCTCGAACAGCTCCGCGCCGGTGAACGAGCTGCGCTTCCAGGCACCCGACGACAGCGACGCGTGCGCGGCGGGGATGCGGCGGGCAAGGCTCAGGATGTGACCGACGGTGAGTTCCGCAGCCGAGACGATGTTGGAGGTCGGAGCGTTCACGACCATGACACCCGCCGCCGTCGCGGCCTTGATGTCGACGTTGTCGAGCCCGACACCCGCGCGGGCGACGACCTTCAGCTTCGGGGCGTACGCGAGGGCCTCGGCGTCGATCCGGGTCGCAGAGCGCACGAGCACGGCATCCGCATCAGCGAGGGCCGCGAACAGCGCCTCGCGGTCGGTGCCGTCGACGTCACGCACGTCGAAGTCGGGGCCCAGAGCCTCGATTGTGGCGGGTGAGAGTACTTCGGCGATGAGCACGACAGGCTTCGACACAGAGAGGGTTCCTTCGGGGGCGACACGACACGGTGGATGGGCCGATGCGCCGCACGCCGTCGGGGGCGCTATCGCTCTCACTTTACCGCAGGGGCTCTGACCGCCCCGCGCATGTGACGGTGTCCTACCCCGCGACCAGCGAATCCATGTTCAGCACGCTGTACCCGATCAGGCTCAGCCAGAACACCGCGATCACCCCGAGACCGGTCAACATGACCAGCGAGAGCTCGCCGGCGTGACGACGACGTCCCACGGCCAGGGCCAGCACGAAGACCAGCGCGGGGAACACCACGCCGAAGCCGAGGGTCGCCCAGCCCATACCGGTGAGCCCGTCCTTCGCCATGGCGATGAGGTGCGCCACGGCGTTCCACACCGCGTACGCGTAGAAGAGGCCGCTGAGGCCGATGACGAGCAGAGACAACCAGCGCGGGGCGCCCGTCGTCGGTGCGTTCTCGATACTGCTCTCGCTCATGCGCCCAACGCTCCCATCATCACGAACGGCCAGGGCACGAGCAGAACCGCTCCCGCCAGCAGGATGAGCAGCCGCATCCACGTCGCCCTGCCTCGCGTCAGCACCCAGGTGGTCAGGAACCACAGGGCCGGCGCGGCGACGGCGAGCACGAACCACGGCACATACATCGCGTCGGAGACGATCAGGCGCGCCAGATCCTGCATCCGCAGCCCCCCGATCACCCAGCCGATCGTGTACAGCAGGTAGATGCCGCCCAGCGCACCGAGACCGAGCAGCGCACCTGTGCTGAGCCCGGTGTCGTGCTCCCCCGAGTCACTGTCTGCAGACGCGTCCGTCGGTGCGGCGGGCGCGTCGGTGGATGCTGTGCGGGACGCGCCATCGGTGGGCACGCCGGTGCTGCCCTTGCCGACGGCCTTCCAGCCGCGTGGCAGCGTGTGCGGGTCGCGATGCTCGTCGCCGTCCCAGCTCAGGCCGTCTTCATCGGGATCAGATGTCACCCCTCCAGCGTAGCCAGCCCACGCGCCGAACACCCGTCCACTAGGCTCAGGGCAGCTACCCGCACAGAAGGAGACCACGGTGGTCGAAGGCAAGAAGAAGGTCGTCCGCTCGACGGAGGCCCCCGCGCAGGACAACGCATCGGGCGCCCCCGCATGGACGCCGACCCCCGAGGCCAAGAAGCAGGCCACCACGTTCCGGTGGATCGCCGTGGGGCTGTGGGCGCTCGCGATCGCTGGTGAGGCGTTCGTTATCTTCTGGCTGCTGAAGCAGGTGCCCTTCACGACGGGTCATCTGATCGGCCTCATCGGCGGTTTCGTCGTGATCGGCGCGCTCGCGATCGGCGGCGGGCAGCTCTGGAAGAAGGCCAACCGCCTCGACCCGGCCTCGAAGAACGACAAGTTCCGTTTCTGGGTGCAGAACCAGCTGGGTCTGATCATCGCGATCATTGCCTTCCTCCCGATGATCATCCTCGTCTTCACGAACAAGAACATGGACGGCAAGCAGAAGGCGATCGCCGGCTCCATCGGCATCGTGATCGCGCTCGTCGTCGGCTTCTTCAACATCGACTGGAACCCCGTCTCCGTCGAGCAGTACTCGGCCGAGAGCAACATCGTCAAGGAACTCACCGGCGCGGACGAGGTGTACTGGACGCCTGCCGGCAGCGTGTTCCACGTGTGCCAGGAGGTGCCCGACGTCAACCGCGAATCCGCCGCCAACGAGATCCGCGTGGGCACCGTCGCCGACGCGCATGCCGAGGGCAAGGACCGCCTGACCAAGAAGTGGGAGACCGAGGCGACGAAGTACTGCGGCTACACGCAGGAGCAGGTGGAAGCCGTCAAGGCCGCCCTGCCCGAGGACGTCGCCGAGATCGAGGGCGCCGAGGCCGAGTGACCCGGGCGCTCAGCCCTCGTCGGTGAGCCGCAGCTCGATCACCGGCACCAGCACGTCGGGGCGGCGGATCGGCAGGTGCACCGTCAGGGTGCCCTCCGCCTCCCCCGCCGGTGTCATGTTCGACGCGGCCTGATCCGGGTCGATCACCGAGGTGCGCAGCCAGGAGCCGTCATTGAGCAGCCGCACGAAACGCACACGCCCGGCCAGCCCTGGCAGATGCACCGCACCCATCGGCCAGCGGAACAGATGCAAGTACAGCCGATCACCGCGACGCGTGTACACCCCCTCCCGCGGCGGCGTCAGAGCGGCGTGACCTGCGCCGACGATCGCGTCACTGTGCAGCAGCATCCACTCGCCGATCTCCGCCAGAGTGTGCTCGTCAGGAGGTGCGATCGCGCCGCGCCCGTCTGGGCCGATGTTCAGCAGCATGTTGCCGTCCATCGACACCGAGTCGGCGAGCATCTCCACAAGCATCGCCGCCGACTTCTGGTCGGTGTTATCGCGGTGATAGCCCCAGGAGCCGTTCATCGTCTGGCACGCCTCCCACACCTGCCGCTCCCCCGCACGCGTGAGGGGCGCCGTGGGCTGGTACTGCTCCGGGGTGACGAAATCGGCGGGGATGCCCAGACGATCGTTGACCAGCATCTCGGGCTGAAGTTCGCGACAGAGGGCGAGCAGCCCCTCGGCGTCCCAGTCGTCCGGACCCTTACCTGACCACCCGTCCTGCCCCTCAGGGTAGGTGAAATCGAAAAACAGGTAGTCGATCGTTCCGTAGGTGGTCAGCAGCTCGCGCACCTGGCCGTGCAGATACGCCCGGTAGCGGGCCATGTCACGACCCTCGTTCAACGCCTGCGCATCGGCGTCGTCCCGTCGGGGATGGTTCCAGTCGACGGTGAAGTCGGCGTGATGCCAATCGAGCAGCGAGTAGTAGAAGCCGACCCGCAGGCCCTCAGCGCGCAGCGCGTCGACGTACTCGCGCACGAGGTCCCGCCCGCACGCGGCAACGGAGGTGAAGTCGGTGAGCGCGGAGTCGAACAGGCAGAAGCCGTCGTGATGTTTGGTCGTCAGCACGACGTAGCCCATGCCGGTGGCCTTGGCTCGCCGGGCAAGTGCCGCGGCATCGAACCGGTCGGGTTCGAAGTTGTCGAAGTACTGCCGGTAGTCGGCATCCGTCAGCTTCTCGTAGTTCTGCACCCACTCGTGACGGGCGGCCACGCCGTAGATGCCGAAGTGCACGAACATGCCGAACCGGGCGTCATCGAACCACTGCTGTCGCATATCCCTCATCCTGGCATAGACATCGGATGTCTTACCCGCAGGCGCGAACGACGAAGGGCGCCCCGCCGAAGCGGGACGCCCTCAGTGACAACCGTCGATCAGCGCGCGGCGCTGCCCTCGACGTAGTCCTCGTCGGTCTGCTTCCAGGCGAAGAGCGAACGCAGCTCCTTGCCGGTGGCCTCGATCGGGTGACCCTGCTCCTTCTCGCGCAGCTCGAGGAACTCGGTGGCGCCGTTGTCCTGGTCCTCGATGAAGCGGGTCGCGAAGGCGCCCGACTGGATGTCGGCGAGCACAGCCTGCATGCTCTCCTTCACGCGCGAGTCGATCACGCGGGGGCCCGAGACGTAGTCGCCGAACTCGGCGGTGTCGGAGATCGACCAGCGCTGCTTGGCGATGCCGCCCTCCCACATGAGGTCGACGATGAGCTTGAGCTCGTGCAGCACCTCGAAGTACGCGATCTGCGGCTGGTAGCCCGCCTCGACGAGCGTCTCGAAGCCGGCCTGCACCAGGTGGCTCATGCCACCGCAGAGCACGGCCTGCTCGCCGAACAGGTCGGTCTCGGTCTCTTCGGTGAAGGTGGTCTTGATGACGCCGGCGCGGGTGCCACCGATGGCCTTCGCGTACGAGAGAGCGAGGTCCCAGGCGTGGCCGGAAGCGTCACGCTCGACGGCGATGATGTCCGGGATGCCACGGCCGGCGACGAACTCGCGGCGCACGGTGTGGCCGGGAGCCTTCGGGGCGACGAGGATCACGTCGACACCCTCGGGGGCGTCGATGTAACCGAAGCGGATGTTGAAGCCGTGCGCGAAGGCGAGGGCCTTGCCCGCGGACAGGTTCGGGGCGATCGACTCGCTGTAGATGGTGCGCTGGTGCTGGTCGGGCGCGAGGATCATGATGACGTCGGCCCAGGTGGTGGCGTCGGCGACGTTCATCACCGGGAAGCCGGCCTCTTCGGCCTTCGCTGCCGACTTCGAGCCGTCCTTGAGGGCGATGGCGACCTCGACACCCGAGTCGCGCAGGTTCATGGCGTGGGCGTGGCCCTGCGAGCCGTAGCCGACGATGGCGACCTTCTTGCCCTGGATGATCGAGAGGTCGGCGTCTGCGTCGTGGAAGATCTCGGTGCTCACTGTGTTTCTCCTTGCTTGTGGTTTCGGTCGGGCCCCAGCCATGCTCGGGACCCACGTTCAGTTGTGGTGGGCGATCAGCCGCGCAGGACGCGCTCGGTGATGCTCTTGCCGCCGCGGCCGATGGCGAGCAGGCCCGACTGGGCGAGCTCCTTGATGCCGAACGGCTCCAGCGCGCGCAGGAGTGCGTCGACCTTGCCCTTGTCGCCGGTGACCTCGACCACCAGCGCGTCCGGGGCGTAGTCGACGACCGACGCGCGGAAGAGGTTGATCACCTCGAGCACGTTGGAGCGGGTGTTGTTGTCGGTGCGCACCTTGATGAGCATGTGCTCGCGCTGCACCGAGTTCGAGAACTCCAGCTCGACGATCTTGATCACGTTGATCAGCTTGTTCAGCTGCTTGGTGACCTGCTCGAGGGGCAGGTCCTCGACATCGACGACGACCGTGATGCGCGAGATGCCGGGCACCTCGGTCACGCCCACCGCGAGTGAGTCGATGTTGAAGCCGCGACGGGCGAAGAGCCCGGCGACACGGGTCAGCAGGCCGGGGGTGTTCTCCACCAGGAGACTCAGCACGTGTGTGGACATGTCTCAGTCCTCCTCGTCGAAGGCGGGCGCGTGGTCGCGCGCGTACTGGACATAGCTGTTGCTGACTCCCTGCGGCACCATCGGCCACACCATCGAGTCGGCGCTCACCACGAAGTCGATCACCACGGGGCGGTCGTTGGTCTCCAAGGCCAGCTTGATGGCGTCATCGATCTGGTCCTCGGTCTCGACGCGCAACGCGAGGCACCCGTAGGCCTCGGCGAGCTTGACGAAGTCCGGAACGCGAATCGTGCCGTGGCCGGTGTTCAGGTCGGTGTTCGAGTGCCGACCGTCATAGAACAGCGTCTGCCACTGGCGCACCATGCCCAGCGACGAGTTGTTGATGATCGCGACCTTGATCGGGATGTTGTTGATGACGCAGGTGGCGAGCTCCTGGTTGGTCATCTGGAAGCATCCATCGCCGTCGATCGCCCACACCACACGGTCGGGCTCAGCGACCTTGGCACCCATCGCGGCGGGAACGGAGTAGCCCATGGTGCCGGCACCGCCGGAGTTCAGCCACGAGTTGGGGCGCTCATACTTGATGAACTGCGCGGCCCACATCTGGTGCTGGCCGACGCCTGCGGCGTAGACCGCCTCGGGACCGGTGAGCTCGCCGATCCGCTGGATCACGTGCTGCGGGGCGAGCAGGCCGTCGCTGGTCGGGGCGTAGCCGAGCGGGAACTCCGCGCGGAGGCCGTCGAGGTACGACCACCATTCCTCGGTGTCGGGGCCGTCGGTGCCCGCGACGACGCCACGGTAGGCGGTGTCGAGGTCGACGAGGACGTCACGCACGTCGCCCACGATCGGCACGTCCGCGGTGCGGATCTTCGAGATCTCGGCCGGGTCGATGTCGACGTGCACGACCTTGGCGTTCGGCGCGAACAGTGCCGCCTTGCCGGTGACGCGGTCGTCGAAACGCGCGCCGAGCGAGACGAGCAGGTCGGCCTCCTGCAGCGCGAGGACGGCAGGAACCGTGCCGTGCATGCCGGGCATGCCCAGGTGCTGGGGGTGCGAGTCGGGGAACGCTCCTCGGGCCATCAGCGTGGTCACCACCGGGGCTCCGGTGGACTCGGCGAGAACCTTGAGTTCGGCCGAGGCGCGACCGCGGATAACACCGCCACCGACGTACAGCACGGGCTTCTTTGCTTCGGCGAGCAGCGTGGCCGCGGCCTGGATCTGCTTGCCGTGCGCCTTGGTCACCGGGCGGTAACCGGGCAGGTCGTAGCGGGGCGGCCAGATGAACGGAACGATGTCCTGCTGGGCATCCTTCGTGATGTCCACGAGCACCGGACCCGGGCGGCCCGTCGATGCGATCTCGAACGCCGCCGCGATCGCGCCGGGGATCTCCTCGGCATTCTTCACCAGGAAGGAGTGCTTGGTGACCGGCATGGTGATGCCGACGATGTCAGCCTCCTGGAAGGCGTCCGTTCCCATCAGCGTCGAGAACACCTGACCGGTGATCGCGACCAGCGGCACCGAGTCCATGTAGGCATCGGCGATCGCCGTGACGAGGTTGGTCGCGCCAGGTCCCGATGTCGCAATGCAGACGCCCACCTTGCCGGATGCCGAGGCGTAGCCCTCGGCGGCATGGCCGGCGCCCTGCTCGTGACGCACGAGGATGTGGCGCAGGTCGGACGCGTCCATCAGCGGGTCGTAGACCGGGAGGATCGCTCCCCCGGGCAGACCGAAGACATCGGTCACGCCGAGCTTCTCAAGCGAGCGGACGACGGCCTCGGCTCCCGAGATCTCGGGGGCCGCAGCAGGGCGCGCTGGTGGCCGGGGAACGGCCGGGGCGGAATCAGCAGTCATGTCATTCCTCGGTGATCGATCGACGTCGCAGAGACAGGCGACGCCATTCAGCCGGTGGTCGCGCCCTCCGCAGCGGAGCGCACGAGACGGGAGTATTTGGCAAGGACGCCACGGGTATAGCGCGGGGGAAGCGGCTCCCAGCCAGAACGGCGGGAGGCGAGCTCGGACTCGTCGACGAGTAGGTCAAGAGAGCGAGCCGCGATATCGACCCGTATCAGATCACCATCGCGCACGAAGGCGATGGGACCAGCGTCCACCGCTTCGGGTGCTATGTGGCCGATGCACAGGCCGGTTGTGCCCCCTGAGAATCGTCCGTCCGTCAAGAGTAGTACATCTTTTCCGAGCCCCGCGCCCTTGATGGCCGCAGTGATGGCGAGCATCTCGCGCATGCCGGGGCCGCCCTTGGGGCCCTCGTAGCGGATAACGATCACGTCGCCGGCGCTGATCTTGCCCTCGGCGAGGGCATCCATCGCGGCACGCTCGCGCTCGAACACCCGGGCAGGGCCCTCGAACACATCGGCGTCGAAGCCGGCCGACTTCACGACCGCGCCTTCCGGCGCCATCGAGCCGTGCAGGATCGTGATGCCGCCAGAGGCGTGGATCGGGTTGTCGAACGAGTGGATGACCTCACCGTCGATGGGGTCGGGGTTCAGCTCGCGGAGGTTCTCGGCGACGGTCTTACCGGTGACGGTGAGCGCATCGCCGTGGATCAGGCCCTCGTCGAGCATCGCCTTCATGATCACCGGGATGCCGCCGTGGCGGTCGACGTCGTTCATGACGTACTTGCCGAAGGGCTTCATATCGGCCACGTGCGGGGTGCGGCTGCCGATGCGGTTGAAGTCGTGCAGCGTGAGGTCGATCTCGGCCTCACGTGCGATGGCCAGCAGGTGCAGCACGACGTTGGTCGAGCCGCCGAGTGCCATCGCCAGGGCGATCGCGTTCTCGAACGACTCCTTCGTGAGGATGTCCTTGGTGGTGATGCCCTGACGCAGCAGGTTCACCACGGCCTCACCCGAACGGTGTGCGTAGTAGTCGCGGCGACGGTCGGCCGAGGGCGGGGCTGCCGAGCCCGGCAGGCTGAGACCGAGCGCCTCGGCGACGGATGCCATGGTGTTGGCCGTGTACATGCCGCCGCAGGCGCCCTCACCGGGCGCGAAGGCGCACTCGATGCGCTTGAGGTCCTCTTCGGTCATCAGGCCGGCACGGCAGGCTCCGACACCCTCGAAGGAGTCGATGATGGTGATGTCCTTCTCGGTGCCGTCCGAGAGCTTGACCCAGCCCGGCGCGATCGAGCCCGCGTACAGGAACACGCTGGAGAGGCCGAGACGGGCGCTGGCCATGAGCATGCCCGGGATGGACTTGTCGCACCCGGCGAGGAGCACGGTGCCATCGAGGCGCTCCGCCTGGATGACGGTCTCCACCGAGTCGGCGATGACCTCACGCGAGACGAGCGAGAAGTGCATGCCCTCGTGGCCCATCGAGATGCCGTCGGAGACGGAGATCGTGCCGAACTGCAGCGGGTAGCCGCCGCCGGAGTGCACGCCCTCCTTCGCACCCTGGGCAAGTCGGTCCAGGCTCAGGTTGCAGGGGGTGATCTCGTTCCAGCTCGACGCGATGCCGATCTGCGGCTTCTCCCAGTCGGCATCGCCCATGCCGACGGCGCGGAGCATGCCACGCGAGGTCGTCGCCTCGATGCCGTCGGTGACGACGCGGCTGCGGGGCTTGATGTCGAATTCGGGGCTCGCGCCGGGCGCGGCAGAGGAGGGTAGCTGCGAGGACATGACGGAAGTCTATTCCTGTGCGGAGGCGCGTTCGTCCGCCAAGACGCTCAGGAGCACCCCGATCTCTTGTGGGGTTCGCACACGCACGCTCGCCACGGTCTCACCCGGTCCGACGCGCACGCCGAGGTCACCGGGCCCCAGCGCGCTCAGGGCATCCTCGTCGGTCACGTCGTCGCCGGCGAAGAGGATGCCCGTGGCATCGAACCGTTCGCGCAGCACACCGATGGCGGTGTCCTTGCCTTCCACCCGGGAGGAGAACTCCAGGATGTGGTTGCCGCGGCGCCGCCGCCACTGCGGCATGCGTTCGGACATGAAGGCGTCGATCTCGTCGAACGCCGCCGCCTCGGCTTCCGGCGTCGCGCGGCGGCCGTGCACTCCCAATCCGAACGACTTGCGCTCCAGCTCGACGCCGTCATGGCGGTCGATGATCGGTTGCACGGCATCCCACAGCTCGGCACGCACGTCGTCGTCGTCCTCTGCAGCGAGGATGTCGACCTCCCCCTCGCCGGGAAACCAGTACTGCGCTCCGTGAGAGCCTGCGAGCGTGACGGCGGAGTCGTCCCCGTGTTCGGCAATCTCGCGCAGATCAGGCAGGCTTCGGCCCGAGACGTACGCCACGGCGGTGTTCGGCAGGGCGACCAGCCGCTCGACCGCATCCCGCACCTCCGGCAGCGCGCGAGCCGCCATCGGGTCGTCGACCAGCGGTGAGGCGGTGCCGTCGAAGTCGAGGGCAATCAGGAGACGCGGCGTCGTCACGATGTCGCTCCAGGCCACACCGGTTTCGGCGGGGCTCCAGTCGTGCGTCATCGGGTCGCCTCCCGCTCGAGACGGGCTTCCTCGAGCGCGCGGAGAAACGATGACGACCAGGCGGTGACATCGTTCTCGAGCACCTTCTTGCGCAGCGCGCGCATGCGACGGCCCTGCTCACGGGGCGGCATCTCGATGGCCGTGACGATCGCTTCTTTGAGGCCTTCGATGTCGTGCGGGTTGACACGCACCGCCTGCCGCAGTTCGTCGGCGGCGCCGGTGAACTCGCTCAGCACGAGCACTCCCCTGTTGTCGTCGCGCGTGGCGATGTACTCCTTGGCGACGAGGTTCATGCCATCGCGGAGCGCGGTGACGAGCATGACGTCCGCGGCGAGGTAGAGCGCCACCATCTCCTCGCGGGGGAAGCCCTGATGCAGGTAGCGGATCGCCGTGTGCCCCATGGTGTCGTGGTCACCGTTGATGCGTCCGATCGCGAGCTCGATCTCGTCGCGCAGCTGCACGTACGCATCCACCCGCTCGCGGCTGGGGCTGGCGACCTGGACGAACGTGACGTCTTCGACCGAGATCGTGCCCTGGTCGAGCAGCTCTCCGAAGGCCTTGATCCGGTGCCGGATGCCCTTGGTGTAGTCCAGGCGGTCCACGCCCAGCAGGATCTTCTTGGGGTTGCCGAGACTCTCCCTGATCTCGGCCGCGCGCGCCTGGATGTCGGGCCGCTGCGCCATCTCGAGGTACGGGGCCGTGTCGATCGAGATCGGGAAGCCCTTCACCAGCGGGGTACGTCCGTCCGGGAGCGCGACCGTGGATCCCTTCACGTCGTAGCGCAGGCGTCGCTTCACCGCCGCGAGGAAGTAGGCGGCATCCTGCGCGCGCTGGAAGCCGATCACGTCGGCGCCGAGCAGGCCGCGCAGCACCTGGTCACGCCAGGGCAGCTGCGCATACAGACCGTGCGCGGGGAACGGGATGTGGTGGAAGTAGCCGATCACGACGTCGGGGCGCAGCTCGCGCACCATCTCCGGCACCAGCTGCAGCTGATAGTCGTGCACCCAGACCGTGCCACCGGGGGCGACGGCCGCGGCGGCCGCCTCGGCGAAACGGCGGTTCACCGTGACGTACGCTTCCCACCACTCTCGGTGATACTGCGGCGGGGCGATCACATCGTGGTAGAGCGGCCAGATGGTGTCGTTCGAGAAGCCTTCGTAGTACTCGGCGACCTCCTGTGCGCTGAGCGCGACGGGGATGAGGCGGATGCCGACGGCCTCGAACGGCTCGATCTCGAGGTCTGGCTGTCCGGCCCAACCGACCCAGGCACCGTCAACGGAGCGCATGACCGGCTCGAGGGCGGCGACGAGCCCACCCGGCGAGGTGCGCCAGATCTCCTCTCCGTCTCCGGTGACCAGGCGGTCGACCGGAAGACGATTGGCGACCACGACGAACTCTGCGGCTTCCATGGAGACCCCCTCTGCTCTTGGGGTTCCAGGCTACCGAGCCGCGCTCACCACCGGGGCGTCGGGGTCAGGAAACGGTTCGCGATGCCCGCGGCGAAGACGAGCAGCGCGGCGGCCAGCGGCATCCACAGCGCAGCGTTCGTGCCGACGCCCTCGGCGATCTCACCCGTCACGGCCGACGCAAGCGCCTGGCCGACGACGATGCCGGACCCGAGCATGGTCATGACGGTGGCCGAACGGCCGAGCGGGCTGCGCGCGGCACCGAAGCTGTAGAGGGTCACCAGCGTCGGCCCGACGCCGACGCCCAGCACCGCCAGCGCGAGGATCATCATCCCCTCGCTGCGGGTAAACACCACGAGGATGGCACCGAGGACGAGGATCGAGCTGAACGCGATCCATCGGGCGCGTAGCGAGAACCGCGGCGGCAGCCACGCCACACCCAGGGCGAGCAACGCCGAGCCGATGCCCATCACGCCGTAGAGCAGCCCCGCCGCCTCGGCGTCACCGCGATCGGCCATGAACGAGGTCAACGAGGTCAGGGTGGCACCGAAGAACAGGCCGACGCCGAAGATGCCCAGCACGACGACGAGCAGCGCCGGACGGAACAGTTCCGAGACCTTCGACGGGGCAGAGCCGTCGGCGTGGCGGGCGGCCGACACATGGCGTCCGGTGGGGTGCAGTGCGAAGGCGCCGACGAAGACGAGGATCAGCCCTGAGGCCAGCGCCAGCGGGGCCCACGGGGCGATGAGCGAGGCGAGGATGCCCACCAGGAACGGACCGAGGACGAACACCATCTCATCGGCGGCCGACTCATACGACATGGTCGCCGAGGTGGTCTTCGGGCGGCGCTCCGCCGGCATCCGATCATCGATGAGCGTCACCAGACGCGAACGCGACATCGGCGCGACCTGCGGTGCCGTCGCGCCGACCGCGAAGGCGCTGAGCAGCAGCAGGGACTCCCCCGCGTCGCTGTAGACGACGAAGACGAACAGTGCGAGCAGTGCGGCGTTGAGCACCGCGAGCCCGGTCAACACAGGACGCTGGCCGAACCGATCGGCCGCTGCACCCAGCAGCGGGCCGATGATCGCGGTGCCGAGTCCGACCGCGGCGGAGGTGAGCCCGCCCAGCGACAGCGAACCGCGGGCCGACACGACGACGGTGAGCACACCGACGACCATCATGGCGAAGGGAAGTCGCGCGATGAACGCGATCACGAAGTACGGAA
This sequence comes from Microbacterium istanbulense, assembly GCF_037204145.1. Lineage (NCBI taxonomy): Bacteria > Bacillati > Actinomycetota > Actinomycetes > Micrococcales > Microbacteriaceae > Microbacterium > Microbacterium istanbulense. Next base: position 157,867 of record NZ_JBBDGN010000007.1, on the reverse strand, counting down.
GCCCGGCCAGGGAGAGGAGGCTCGGCGAAGCAGGAGAAGTGCTGGTCTGTGTCATGGCTCTCGCGCGCCCCAGGGACGCGGGGTCTGGTGCCGCCGCTGTCCGTCAGGGTGCCGACGGCCGGTAGATACACAGTGGAATCTGCTCTCAGTGTACCGGAGGGGCTACCGTGGAGTCATGCGTTACCTGTTCGGCACTGGACTCATCGGCGCGGTCATGGGCGGCGTCTCGCTGCTGCGGGGCTCACGCGAGACCCCGGTCACCTGGCGTGCGGTGCTCGCCTGGGTGAGCTGGGGCATCACCCTCGCCCTCGCGATCGGAGCGGCCGTCGACCTGCGGCGCGCCGAGAAGGGCATCGACGTCGACGTCGACTCTCCCGTCGCCGCCAAGCAGATCAAGCAGGCCAAGCGCGACGCCAAGCGCGAGGCCAAAGAGGAGAAGCGGGCTTCCCGCTGACATTCCGGCGAGAAGCCCGCTGCACCTGGGCGCGGGGATGATCCTCAGCGCGTGAGGATGAGCGCCTCACCCTGACCGCCGCCACCGCACAGCCCAACCGCGGCCGTGCCGCCACCGCGGCGCGCAAGCTCGTGCGCGAGGTGCACGACCAGTCGGGTGCCGCTCGCACCGATCGGATGCCCGATGGCGATGCCGCCGCCGTGCACGTTCACGATCTCGGGGTCAAGGCCCAGCTCCTGCTCAGAGCGAGCGACGACGGCACCGAACGCCTCGTTGATCTCGACGAGGTCGAGATCGGCCGCCGTGATGCCCTGCTTCTCCAGCGCACGCTCGATCGCCCGCGCCGGCTGAGCCTGCAGGGAGTTGTCGGGGCCGGCGGTCTGGCCGCTCGCTCCGATCACGGCGAGCACGGGCCAGCCCTGAGCCTCCGCGTTCTCCCGCGTGGTGACCACCACTGCAGAGGCGCCGTCAGAGATCTGCGAGGAGTTGCCCGCGGTGATCGAACCGCCCTCAGCGAACGCGGGACGCAGCCGCGCGAGGGTCTCCACGGTGGTGTCAGGGCGTACGCCCTCATCGGCGGTGACCAGAATCGGGTCGCCCTTGCGCTGCGGCACCTCGACGGTGACGATCTCGTCGGCGAACACGCCCGCCTCCTGAGCGGCGGCGGCGCGCTGGTGGGAGCGGGCGGCGACGGCATCCTGCAACTCGCGGGTCATCTCGTACCGCTCGTTGTGCCGCTCGGTCGAGGCACCCATGCTCTCTTTGTCATAGGCGTCGGTGAGGCCATCGAAGGCCATGTGGTCGAGCACCTCGACGCTGCCGTAGGTCCAGCCGTCGCGCGAGCCCATCAGCAGGTGCGGAGCGCGGGTCATCGACTCCATTCCGCCGGCGACGACCGTGGTGGCATCCCCGGTGCGGATCATGCGAGCGGCGTCGATGATGGCGGTGAGTCCCGACAAGCAGACCTTGTTGACCGAGCTGGCCGGCACGTCCCAGCCGATGCCGGCGCCGATCGCGGCCTGGCGCGCGGCATTCTGCCCGGATCCGGCCGCGAGCACCTGGCCCATGATGACCGCGTCGACGGCGCTCGGGTCGATCCCACCCTGCTCGAGGGCGCCACGGATCGCGAAGGCACCCAGCTGCGGCGCGGTGAACGAGGCCAACTGCCCCTTCAGCCGCCCCTGCGCGGTGCGGGCTGCGGCGACGATGACGATGTCACTCATGCGGTCTCCTTGAGGTCATCGCTCACGATGAGCGGGGGTTCGGTGGCGTCGATGACAGTCTGCACGCTCACCCCGGGAGCGGTTTCGACGAGCACCAGTCCGTCGTCGGTGACGTCGATCACGGCGAGGTCGGTGATGATGCGGTCGACCACGCCGCGGCCGGTGAGCGGCAACGAGCAGGCATCCACGATCTTCGCGGAGCCGTCCTTGGCGACGTGCTCCATGAGCACGATCACGCGCCCGGCGCCGTGCACGAGGTCCATGGCGCCGCCGGGCCCCTTCACCATCTTTCCGGGGATCATCCAGTTGGCCAGATCCCCTGCGGCGGAGACCTGCATGGCGCCGAGGATGGCCGCGTCGATCTTGCCGCCACGGATCATGCCGAAGCTCATGGCCGAGTCGAAGTAGGCGGCACCCGGCAGCACGGTGACGGTCTCTTTGCCGGCGTTGATGAGGTCGGGGTCGACGTGCTCATCGTGCGGGTAGGGCCCGACACCCAGGATGCCGTTCTCCGACTGGAGCACCACGGTCACGCCGTCGGGCACATGGTTGGGCACGAGCGTGGGCAGCCCGATGCCGAGGTTCACGTAGGAGCCGTCGGCGAGCTCCCGGGCCGCGCGGGCGGCCATCTCGTCGCGAGTGAGCGCCATGTCAGGCTCCTTCCGTGGCGCGGACGGTGCGCCGCTCGATGCGCTTCTCGATGTCGGGGCCGACCTCGATGATCCGGTGCACGTAGACGCCGGGCAGATGCACGTGGTCGGGGTCGATCTCGCCGGGTTCGACGAGCTTCTCGACCTGCGCGATGCAGACGCGGCCGGCCATCGCGGCCAGCGGGTTGAAGTTGCGGGCGGCCTTGTTGAACACGAGGTTGCCGTGCCGGTCGCCGAGTGCGGCGTGCACGAGCGCGAAGTCGGTGGTGATGGCCTCTTCGAGCACGAACTCGCGCTCGTCGCCGTGCACCGCAAACGTGCGCACATCCTTGGCGGGGGATGCCACCGCGATCGTGCCGTCGGCGTTGTAACGGCGTGGCAGGCCGCCTTCGGCCACCTGGGTGCCGACGCCGGTCTGGGTGAAGAAGGCCGCGATGCCGGCGCCGCCGGCGCGGAGCTTCTCGGCGAGGGTGCCCTGCGGGGTGAGTTCGAGTTCGAGGTCGCCCTCGAGGAACTGCCGTTCGAACTCCTTGTTCTCACCGACGTACGACGAGGTCATCTTGCGGATGCGCTGCGATCCGAGCAGGATGCCGAGCCCCCAGTCGTCGACGCCGCAGTTGTTGCTGACGACGCTGAGGTCGCGCGTGCCCTGTGCGTGCAGGGCCTCGATCAGCGACATCGGGTTTCCGGACAGTCCGAATCCGCCGACGGCGAGCGAGGCGCCATCCGGGATGTCGGCGACGGCGTCAGCCGCCGAGGACCATTGCTTGTCGATCACTCGTCACTCCTTCGTGCGGGGGTATTCCAGCATCCGCCTCTGCCGTCGCCGGCGCCAACCCTTCGCTTGCGATGTGGTCGCGCCGCCCGATAGCGTCCACATTATGGAATCGCAGTCGGCGAGGAAGACCAGCGTCCCCGGCGCGCAGGCGGTGGCGAGGGCGGCGACACTGCTGCGGCTGGTCACCGCGGCAGCGGACGGGGCGAGTCTGCAGTCCCTCGCGCGACAGGCGGATCTCAGCCGTTCGACCGCGCATCGGCTGCTCACGGCGCTGCGCGCCGAGGGGCTGGTCGATCAAGAGGAGGGAACGGCGCTGTGGATGCCAGGGCCGGAGCTTTATCTCATGGGAACCGTGGCCGCCGCGCGCTACGACGTGACGGAGCTCGCACGTGACATCGTGCGCTCGCTCGCCGTGAAGACCGAGGAGAGTGCGTTCCTGTCGGTGCGGCGGGCGGACGAGACGGTCTGCCTGCTGCGTGAAGAGGGGTCGTTCCCGATCCGGTCGTTCGTGCTGAGCGAAGGCGTGCGCTTTCCGCTGGGTGTGGCCAGTGCCGGCCTCGCGATCCTGGCATTCTTGCCCGACCACGATGTGGATGCCTATCTCGAGCGGCATCCGGAACTCGCCGAAAGCTGGGGGCGCGCGCATGGCGAGCGACCGCTACGCACCCGGCTGGCGGAGACGAAGGCGCGCGGCTACGCCGTGAACCCCGGGCTCATCGTCGAGGGGTCGTGGGGCATGGGCGCTGCGGTGTTCGACCGCGACGGGCGGGCGGAGTGGGCGCTGAGCCTGACGGGCGTGGAGTTCCGGTTCGGTCCAGAGAGACTCCCCCACCTCGGCCGCATCCTGCTGGCTCACGCCCACCAGCTCTCGTCCCGTCTCGCCAGCGCCCGCCGCTAGCGTCCGGCCGTCTCTCTTCGCCGTCTCTTCCGCCCCCTCCGCCATCCATGTCCCACTTTTCGCTGAGCATGTCCCACTTTTCGCAGAGCATGTCCCAAAATCTGCTGTCATAGCGCCCGTTTAACAGCAGAAATTGGGACATGGTCTGAGATGGCGGGAGGAGGGTGGACGCCCGGAACGGTGGATGCCGGTGGGGCGGATGCCGGGAGGCGGATGCCGGTGGGGCGGATGCCGGGTGGGGCGGATGCCGGTGGGGCGAGCTCAGGCGGAAGCCAGCTCGATCGCGCTCTCGATCACGGGCGCGAGCGCCTCAGCACCCCGCGCGCTCATCACCACCGTGTAGTGGTTGAGGTCATCGAGCGCAACGTGCTGCACCTGCGGGAACCTCGTGAGCAGCGCAGCGAGGTGCGCGGGCGGGTACAGGCCCGGCGTCTCGTTCTGCAGCCCGCGCGGAACGGTGACGAACGTGGTCGGCACGCGCAGCCGCGCCAGCGCCTCCGTGAGTGTGGATCCGAGATTCAGATCCACGGTGTCATCGACCGTCGTCTGATAACTCGTCGCCGGCCGGTAGGCATCGCCGTCGGCGACCAGGTCGTATGCGATGTACGCCTCGAGCTGCTCGCTCCAATCCCGCGCGAACGCCGGATGGCCGCGCCAGAAGCCCTCGGTGTACTCCTCGACGCTCGACCAGCGGCGCGAGAGCCGTTCCGCGGTCGGACCGAGGATCAGCTGCACCAGCTCGTCGGCATCGACACCCGCCGGCACATCCAGCGGCAACCCGCCGTCGATGAGCACCAGACGCGAGACCCGTGACGGATGCCGGTCGGCGAGCACCGCGGCGACGAAGGCACCCATGGAATGACCGACGACCGGAACGCGGTCGACCCCGAGCGCGTCGAGCACCGCGACGACATCATCGGCGTGCGCCGCCATGCCCGCAGGGCCCTGCACGTCGCGACTGCCGCCCCGGCCGCGCAAGTCGGGCGCGATCACCCGGACGCCGGGCAGGCGCTCCACGACGAAGGGCCATGCCAGATGCGACGACGTGACGCCATGGATGGCCAAGACGGTCGCTGTGGGCCCCTCCGTCGGCTCCCACACGCCCACGTGGAGCTCTCCCCCGGAGACGGGCACCTGCACGGTGCGGTACGTGTGCGACATCAGCGCGCGCTCCATCCACCGTCCATCGTGTACGAGGCGCCGGTGACCATCCCCGCATGAGGCGACGCCAGCCAGCCGGCCAGCGAGGCCACCTCGGCGGGCTCGACCAGTCGCTTGATCGCGCTCTCGGTGAGCATGACGGTCTCGACGACCTCGGACTCCGGGATGCCGTGCACCCGCGCCTGATCGGCGATCTGCTTCTCCACGAGCGGCGTGAGCACGTAGCCGGGGTTGATGCAGTTGCTGGTGACGCCGTAGGGCCCGCCCTCGAGCGCAGTCACCTTCGACAGCCCCTCCAGGCCGTGCTTGGCGGCCACGTACGCCGACTTGAACGGGCTCGCACGCAGACCATGCACGCTGGAGATGTTGATGATGCGCCCCCACTCGCGCTCGTACATGCCGGGCAGCAGTGCCCGAATGAGCAGGAACGGCGCCTCGAGCATGATGCGCTGGATGAGCCGGAAAGCCTCGGGGTCGTAGTCGACAATCGGGCTCACCCGCTGAATGCCGGCGTTGTTGACCAGGATGTCGGCCTGCAGGGTGACGCTCTCGAGTGCGGCGGTGTCTGACAGGTCGACGGTCCACGCCTCGCCGCCGACCCGCTCCGCCGCGGCCTCCGCTGCCGCGGCATCCACATCGGCGATCACCACGTGGGCACCGCGCGCGGCGAACTCCTCGGCGCAGGCGAGACCGATCCCACTCGCTCCCCCGGTGACGATCGCGCGGCGACCCTCCAGATCCTGCTCGACCATCTTCAGTCCTCCTTGCCTGCCGGGCGCAGTGCCCTGGCGATGAATGCGCTCATGCCGTCGAGAACGGCGGGGTCGATGTGCTGTGGCGGGCGGCCCGCGGCATCCCGCTCCCAGAGCAGGTACCGCATGCCGATCAGCTCGCCCGCGCCCATAAGGGCCCAGGCCGCGATTTCGACGTCGAGGTCGTCGGCGATCTCACCCTGCTGTTGGGCGGCGGCGAGGCCGGCACGGTAGCCGTCGACGATGCGCTCGTAATGCAGCCGCAGCGTCGCCGGCGAGACGAACTCCGCCTCCCGCACCACGCGGTACAGCGCGGGATGCGCGGCGGTGAACTCGAAGAACCCCTCGAAGCCGAGTCGCTCCGCCTCGATGCGGTCACGTGCACCCGCCATCGCCTCCGACATGGAGTGCCGCACGCGGCTGTTGAGGTCGATCACCAGGGCTTCGAAGATGGCCTGCTTGCTGTCGAAGTACAGGTAGAAGGTGCCCAGGGCAACGTGCGCCCGCTCGGTGATCTTCACGATGGACGCGTCGTGATAGCCGAGTTCAGCGAACACGTCCTCGGCGGCTTCGAGCAGGCGGCGCCTGGTGGCCTCGCCACGTTTGGTCAACGGGCGACCGGTCACCGTCGACAGCGAGACGGGCGCGGAATCAGCGGGCGTCGTCACGGTGGACCTCCTTGAGTGGATCGGGCTCGCTCACGAGCCGGGCGGCGATCTGACGCAGTCTGCCGCGTGCCACCTTCTCGATGGTCGACCGCGGCAGGTCATCGACGAAGACGACACGCACAGGCAATTTGAAAGTCGCGAGACGTTCGCCCGCGAAGGCGAGCAGTTCGTCCGCCGAGAGCATCCCCACACGCACCACGAACGCGACCCCGCGCTCTCCCCACACCGGGTCGGGTGCACCCACGACAGCACACGCCGTGACGAGCGGATGCGCCCCAAGCGCGGCCTCCACCTCGGCAGGAGCGATGTTCTCACCACCCGAGACGTAGATCTCTTTTATGCGGTCGATGACGCGGTGGATGCCCGCCGCATCGCGGTGCACGAGATCGCCGGTACGGAGCCAGCCGTCGTGCATCGTGCGCGCGGTCGCGGCCTCATCGTCGAGGTATCCGGCGAACACGCTCGGCCCGCGCACCCACAGCTCGCCCGTGGCGACGCCCTCCAGCGGCAGCAGCGACACGGGATCCGCCAGCCGCACCTCCACGCCGGGGTAGGGCACCCCGACCGCGCCCGGATGCTTCGCCACGGCGGCCGCGGGAAGGTGCAGCACGTTGGGGCCCGCCTCGGTGAGTCCGTACCCCTGGGTCAGCGCATGGCCGCGGTCGGCCCACGCCATGGCGAGATCAGTGGGGATGGTCGCCCCGCCGACGACGGCGCGGCGCAGCGAGGCGAGCTCGGCGTCCGACCAGGCCGGATGATCCAGCAGCATCCGATACTGGGTCGGCACGCCCATCATGGTGGTGACACGGCGTTCGGCGAGCAGGTGCAGCACCCGTCCGGGGTCGAAGGAGCGCTCCAACACCACCGTCGCACCGTGCCACCAGGCCAGTAACGGCTGCACGTTCCAGGCGGCGACGTGATACTGCGGCAGGATCGAGAGCACCACGTCGTCTGCGGTGATGGGCATCGCCTGCCCCAGGGCGAGGTTGTTCCAGAAGCAGTTCGCGTGCGTGAGCATGACGCCCTTGGGCGCCGCCTCACTGCCGGAGGTGTAGATGATCAGCAGCGGGTCGTCATCGTGCGGGGCGCGGCTCGGTGAGGCCGTGCGTGCCGCGGGCACCACCGCCTCGATCCCCGATGCACCCAGCAGTGCCCGCGGCGCATCCACGCCAGCGGCATCCACGGCGGCCCGGGCCAGCGCGTCATGCTCATCTTCGACGAGCAGCAGGGCCGGGTCGGTGCGGGCGATCAGCGACCCCAGCTCGACAGGGGTCAAGCGCCACGACAGCGGCACGAAGGCGATGCCGCTCAGAGCACAGGCGAAGAAGGCCACGACGTGGGCGGTCGAGTTCCCCGAGACCGTGGCGACACGATCCCCCGCCCCGTACCCGGCTGCGGCGAGCGCGTCGGCGAGATCAGCCGCCCTGGCGTACAAGGTGCGGTAGTCGGTGCGCACACCACGGTCGTCGATGGCGATCCGCTCACCGTCAGTGACGGCACGGTCGGCGAGCCACCGCCCGACGGTGTGCGGGCCGGCCGCGGCATCCGTCATCGCACACCCGCTGTCGCGGCGGGCTCGAGCTCGTCCAGCGCGACGTTCTCGCTCCCCCGCTCGCCACGGCGGCGACGACGCCAGGCATCGACGGTGCCGGCGATCCCCCCGGGCAGGAACATCACGACGAGGATGAACAGCACCCCGAGCAGGAACAGCGGCTCCGAGAGCGGCACGCGCAGCACGTCGGGCAGCTGCTGGATGCCGTCGGCGCGGGCCAGCACGGTGAGGCGCTGGTCGAGAATCGTGTAGAGCACGCCCCCAACGATGGCACCCCACCGGAACCCGACGCCACCGAGCACCACCATCACCAGCACCGTGATCGTCAGATCGGCCCCCACGGCGGTCGGTTGCGTGCCGGATTGCAGCAGCAGGTAGCCGATGCCGGCAAGTGCGGCGCACAGAGCCGCGATGACGAAGACGATGAGTTTGGCGCGCGCGGGCTGCAGCCCCAGCACCCGCACCCGCAGGTCGTTCTCGCGGGTGGCGGCTGCCAGGTGGCCCAGCTGTGAGCGGTCGACCCACAGCACTACCAGGTACACGATGACGACGATCGCGAGGGTCAGCCAGTAGAGGTTGCGGGTGTTGACGACGCCGACGAGCCAGTCGGGCACGTGCGCGGTGTTCAGGCTCAGACCCTCTTCACCGCCGGTGACCTTCTGGTTGCGTCGCACGAGCACGGATCCAGCCTGCGCGAAGGCGAGGGTCACCATCGCGAAGGGAATCCCGTTGACCCGCATGGCTACGGCACCGGTGACCAGAGCGATCACCATGCCGCCCAGCAGGGCGACGAAGATGCCGGGCACCAGCGGCATGTCGAGTGCGTCGAGCAGGATGCCAAGGCCATAGGCCCCGGCGCCGAAGTACAGTGCGTGACCGAACGACAGCATGCCGGCGGTGCCGAGCAGCAGGTTGTACGACAGGGCGAGCGCGGCGAACACCATGCACAGTGAGAGCAGAGCGAGCGAGCCCGGCGTGTAGGTGGCGCCGGGAAGGATGCCGGGAATCTGCACGTTCAGCAGGGGCAGCACTGCCATCACGATGACGAGCACGCCACCGATCGCGAAGGGCAGCCAGGTGCGGCCAGGACGGGTCATGCCTTCCTCCCCATGAGTCCGGTCGGGCGTACCAGCAGCACGACGGCGAGCAGCACGACCACGATGAAGTCGCCCGTGCCGCCGAGGTACGTGTTGGCGACCTGCTGCAGCACGGCGACGAGCACGGAGGCGATCGCGGCGCCGGTGATGGATCCGAGACCGCCGACGACGGTGACGATGAACGCGAAGATCAGCAGTGTCGAACCGAGATGGGCCGAGACGTAGGTCATCGCATGCATGGCGAGCACCCCGCCGATGCCGGCGGCCGCACCCCCGATCGCGAACACGAGCGTGAACGAGCGTCGCACGTCGATGCCGAGCGCCGTGACCATGGCCCGGTTCTCGACACCGGCGCGGATGATCGTGCCGTAGCGAGTCTTCTTGAGGAAGAGCACAAGGGCCGCCAGGACGAGGCCCGCCGCGATGATCAGCACCCAGTACTTGTTCGGGATGCTGGCGCCGAGCACGCTCGTGGTCTGCCCGAGCCACGAGGGCCCGGCGACCGTGACGGGGTCGGTGCCCCAGATTCCTTCGAACAGTGCGATGGCCGCGAACGAGAGCCCGACCGTGACGAGCACCTGTTCGATGTGGCGTTCGTAGAGGGGCCTGATCAGCACCAACTCCGTCGCCGCGGCAAAGGCAGCGCCGACGAGCGCACCGACGAGGATCGACAGCAGGAATCCGCCCCAGGTGTCCGCGCCGAGCGCCTGCGCGACGCCCCAGCCGACGAAGGCGCTGAGGGTGAGGAACGCCCCGTGCGCGAAATTCAGCACGTGCATGAGGCCGTAGATGAGGCTGAGGCCGCTCGCGACGAGGAAGTAGAGGGCGCCGAGTCCGACACCGATGACGAGGGTGAGGACGAGGGTGCTCATGCGTGGGCCTCCGCGCTGACGCCGAGGTAGCGCCGGGTGAGATCGGGGTCGTCGAGCAGTTCGGCGGCGGACCCGGTGTGCACGACGCGCCCCGAGGCGATCACCACCACCGTGTCGGCGAGTCGGCGCACCACCTCGAGGTTCTGCTCGACGAGCAGCATCGGCACCGTCCGGGCTGCCTCGGCGAGGGCATCCGCCACCTCGGTGACGATCTTCGGGGCGAGCCCCTTCGTGGGCTCGTCGACGAGCAGCAGACGGTTGTCGTTGAGCAGGGCGCGCGCGACCGACACCATCTGCTGCTGACCTCCCGAGAGCGTGCCTGCACGCTGCTCGCGGCGGGCGACGAGATCGGGGAAGAGCGCGTCGACGAACTCCCAGCGCGGCGTCCGCTGGCGGGCGGCGAGCGCCAGATTCTCGGCCACGGTGAGCCCCGCGAAGACCTCGCGGTCTTCGGGTACGTAGCCCACACCGCGCTGCACGATGCGGTGCGTGGGCAGCGCGTCGATCCGCTCGCCGTCCAGGCGCACCTCGCCGTGCCGGGTGATGAGACCGAGGATGCCGCGCAGCGTCGACGTCTTCCCGGCACCGTTGCGCCCCAGCACCGCAGTGATTCCCGTGGCTGCGACGTCGAACGAGACCTCCTCGACGACCTGCTGACCGGCGATCGAGGCCCGCAGGCCCCGCACCTCGAGGATGGGCCCGCTCATGCGGCTGACCCCAGGTAGGCGCTCTGCACGGTGGGGTTCTCCATGATCCGCTGCGGGGTGTCCAGGGCGATGATCGTGCCGAAGTACATCACCGCGACGAGGTCGACAAGGCCCATGGGCACTTCGATGTGGTGTTCCACCATGAGCACGGTGCAGCCGGTGTCGCGCTGAAGTGCGCGAATGTTCTCGACCAGCCCCGCGACATCGCCCGAGGCGACACCGGCCATGGGCTCGTCCAACAGCACGAGGCGCGACCGTGTGGCCAGCAGCACGGCAATCTCAAGCTTGCGCTTATCGCCGTGACTGATGTCGCCGGCGTAGGCGTCGCGGCGATGGACGAGCCCGACGGTGTCGAGCAGTTCGAGGGCGCGCTCGGTGGCGGCATCTGTGCGCCGCGGGAATCGCAGCAGCGAGTAGCTGCCGCCTTCCGCGGCCTGCGCGGCCAGGCGCACGTTCTCGAGCACGCTGAGCCGTGGGAACAGGCTCGACGTCTGGAATGTCCTCCCCAACCCCGCCCCGGCACGCTGGGCGATGCTGGCGCCGGTGATGTCGACGTCATCGAGCAGGATCCGCCCTGCGGTGGGCCGGACGACGCCGGACACCGCGTTGAACAGGGTGGTCTTGCCTGCGCCGTTCGGGCCGATCACGCCGACGAGAGATCCCGGCTCGACGGCGAGATCGACATCCTTCAGGATGGTCGCGCCGCCGATCTCCAGGCCGAGGCCTTCCACGCGCAGCGAGGCGCCGGCGGGCGGGGTCGAGGAGTTCATGAATGCACTGTCCTCCGGCTCAGGGTGCGACGTCGGCGCCGGGCACCGTCGTGACGAGTTCGGGGACGAAGGTGCCGTCGGCGGCGACGAGCTTGACCTGGTACATGTCCTGGATCAGCGCGTGGTCGTCGGCACGGACGGTGGTGGTGCCCTTGGGACCCTCGAACTCGAAGCCTTCGAGCGCGGCGATCATCGCGTCGACGTCACCCTTGCCCTCCTTCACCGCCTGCACGAGCATGATCGCCGCGTTGAAGCCGTCGGGGCTGAACAGGTCGGGCGTGGCTCCCTCGGCGTCGAGCGCCTCGACCATGGCGGTGTTGACGTCGTTGTCGGGGGCGCCGGCGAAGTAGTGGTTGAGGAAGTTGATCTTCTCGGATGCCTCACCGTAGGCCCCGAACGTCGCCTCGTCACCGAGACCGGTGACCACGGGCACCTCATCGAGCACGCCCTGCTGGCTCATGGCCTGCCACATCGCTCCGGAGGTCGCGCCGGCCCATGCGACGAACACGAGGTCGGGGCTGGCCGAGACCACTTGCTGCGCGAACGGGGTGAACTCCGTGACGTCTTCGGCGACGAGGATCGGCTCAACCGTGGCGCCCTGCGCGCCGAGGATCGCCTCGACGGCGGCGACGTTGCCCTGCCCGAACGCGTTGTTCTGCGCGAAGACGACGATCTTCTTGCCGTCGAGGTCGTCGAGGAAGCTTCCCGCGGTGGCCACATCCTGCGCCGACTGGCGGCCGGAGCGGAAGGTGTACTCGTTGATGCCGGTGATGGCATCGGCGGCGGCGGGCCCGGAGATGAAGAGCACCTTGTTCTGGGCGGCCTGTTCGGCCACGGCGAGCGCGACACCGGACGACGCGCTGCCGAGCAGGATGTTCACACCGTCACCCATGAGCTCCTTGGCCGCTGTCACCGCCGTGTCGGGGTCGCCGGCGTCGTCGCGGTATTCGATGACGATCTTCGTGCCGTCGACCTCACCCGTGCCGTCCGTGGCGTAGTCCAGGCCTGCCTTGAAGGCCTGCAGGTACTGCTCGCCGTAGCCGGCGAGCGGACCGGTCTCGCTGGTGATGACACCCGCGCGGATCTCGGCCGGGCCGTCCCCGCTCTCACCTCCACCCGTCTCTGCGGCCTGTGGCGCGCACGCGGCCATGACGAGGGCGGCGGTGGCGAGCACCGACCCGAGGAGCAACTTCTTCGTAACCCGCATACGGATGCCTTTCAGCGTTGGAAGGACACAAACCTGAAAGCTGATTCAGGTAGTAGCAGGCTAGGCATCGGAGAGGCGTTTCGTCAAGCGCGCCTCATTACATACCAGCAGGTATATACTTCTTGGCATGGAAAGAGCTGAGGTCGTCGCCTCCCTGATCCTCTCGGCGCACGCGCTCGCGCGCATCGCGGCGCAGGATGCCGGAAACGAGGCACCATCCGCGCAGTGGCGCGTGTTGAGCATCCTCGAGAACTCCGCTCCCGTGCGCATCGGCGACCTCGCCCGCGCCGCACGGACGACACAGCCCGGCACGACCCGCCTGGTCGGCGAGCTCGAACGCACGGGACTGGTGGTGCGGGCATCCGACCCGCAGGACTCGCGCGCGACCCTCGTCACGATCACGGCACAGGGCCGGCAGGCGCTGGAGGACTGGCGCGTCGAGTTGCGCACCACTCTCGCGCCGCGTTTCGCGGACGTGAGCGACGACGACTGGCTCGCCCTGGAGCGCGCGGCAGACCTGCTGCGCACCCACAGCACGGAACGACCGACGACAGGAGATAGCGAATGAGCGGCACGCCGCAGGGATCAGTCTGGAAACAGCCGGCGCAGGTGTGGGCGGTTGCCTTCGCGTGTGTCGTCGCCTTCATGGGCATCGGCCTCGTCGATCCGATCCTCCCCGCGATCGCCGACTCGCTGCAGGCGACCCCGGTCGAGACGGAGCTGCTGTTCACGAGCTATCTGCTGGTGACGGGACTCGCGATGCTCGTCACGAGCTGGATCTCCAGCCGGATCGGCGCGAAGGCAACGCTGCTCGTGGGTCTCGCCCTGATCGTCGTCTTCGCCCTGCTCTGCGCCCTCAGCGGCAGCGTGGATGCGGTTATCGGCTTCCGCGCCGGCTGGGGCCTGGGCAACGCCCTGTTCATCTCGACGGCGCTGGCGACCATCGTCGGCGCCGCCTCCGGCGGCAGCGGCGCGGCGATCGTGCTCTACGAGGCCGCGCTGGGCCTGGGCATCGCGATCGGACCGCTGCTGGGCGGCCTGCTCGGTGAGATGTCGTGGCGTGCCCCGTTCTTCGGCGTCGTCGCATTGATGGCCATCGCCTTCATCGCCGTGTCTGCCCTGCTGCGCGGCCCGTTCGAGAAGCGCGAGCCGGTGCCCTTCTCCGCCCCGTTCCGAGCGCTCGGCCGGCCCGCCCTGGCGATCCTCGCGGTGACCGCCCTGTTCTACAACATCGGCTTCTTCGTGCTGCTCGCGTTCTCGCCGTTCCCGCTGGGCTTTGGCGCGATGGGGATCGGCCTGACGTTCTTCGGATGGGGCGTCGCGCTGGCGATCACCAGCGTGTGGGTAGCGCCTGCGCTGATGCGACGGATGCCGCGCACGGCGATCATCCTCGTCACCCTGCCCCTGCTCGCCGTCGACCTCATCGCCGCTGGCCTGCTCGTCAGCGACCCCGCGTCGCTGGTGATCTGCATCATCATCGGCGGCCTGCTGCTCGGTGTGATGAACACCGTGCTCACCGAGGCCGTCATGGAGGCGACCGACCTGCCGCGCTCGGTGGCTTCGTCGTCGTACTCCGCGGTGCGCTTCCTGGGTGGTGCTGTGGCTCCGCCCGCCGCCGCCGGCCTCGCTCACGCGTTCGGCGACACCGTCCCGTACCTGTTCGCGGCGGCATCCGTGCTTCTCGCGACGCTGACGGTGCTGCTGGGCCGCAAGGTGCTCTCGCACATCGACGACCCGAGCGAGGGCGCGGCGGAAGACGCCGAGGCTATCCTCGTCGGTGACGCCGCCTGATCAGCATCCGACACTGAGGACGTGAGGAGCCGCTCCGATGACTGCCCCCGAATCGCTGCCCGCTCGTAGCCGCATCGTGCACGACCACCTCGTCGCCGCCGGCGTGGAGACGCAGGTGGTGGTGTTGCCGGACTCGGCGCGCACGGCGGTCGAGGCGGCGGCAGCGGTCGGCTGCGACGTCGGCGCCATCGCGAACAGCCTCGTGCTCACCGCCGATGACGCCCCGGTACTCGTGATGACCAGCGGCGCCCACCGAGTCGATTTCGCCGTCCTGGCGGAATCCCTCGGCGCGGCGGCCGTGGCCATGGCTCCGGCCGCGCTCGTGCGCGAGGTGACCGGGCAGGCGATCGGCGGCGTGGCGCCGGTGGGGCATCCCGCTCCCCTGCCCACCTATCTGGATCAGGATCTCCAGAACTACGAACAGATCTGGGCGGCCGCGGGCACTCCGCATTCGGTGATGCCGCTCACCTTCGCGCAACTCGAGAAACTGACGGCGGGCGCGATCGTGCGGGTCGCCTAGCGGCGTCACTCCACCATGAGGTCGTCGATCTCGAGGTCGTCGTCGAGCAGGCAGTAGATCGTCAGATCCGGATACTCCTCGGGGGCGACGTAGAGCAGAGTCATCCCTCCGTCGCCGAACACGACAACGCCGTCGAGGCTGATGTCGTCTCGGAGAGCCGCGAGTGGCGCCTCGAGCTCGGCGTCGTCCTCATCTTCGAAGGCGGCCTCGGTGAGCTCCTCTGCCACTTCGTGCTCGCGTGCGTCGAGCACCTCCGTGGTCAGGCGCGCGAGCGCGTGCTGCACAGTCGCCTGCATGACATCCATGTCGGGCATGTCCTCGGGCTCGACGTCGTCGAGGTCATCCTCGTCACCGTCGTCGTCCTCGTCGAAGTCGCTGTCGTCGTCGACCGCGTATTCGACGGTCACCCGGCGACCGCCCGGCAGTTCGACCGTCGCGGTCAGCGCGCCGTCCTCGTCGGTGTCGATGTCATCGAGCTCGATCATGGTGCCTCCTCGCTTGACGCCATGATCCCACCGCGCATCGGCGGAGGGAAGGGGTGCGCGTCGACCGCCCTGCTGAGCCTGACCGTGTTGGCGGGATGCCAGTCGATGACGGCCTCCGCGAGCCCCTCCGATGACACAGCCGCCGAGCCAGCACCCCCCCACTGTCGGGGCCGCCTGGCTGGAGGGAGGCGAGGCGCTCGCCATTGTCGTCGAGGGCAGCTCCAGTTGCGTGCCCACACTCGGTGACGTGAGCTTCGCGGGTGACACCCTGACCGTCGTGGCCGAGGTCGACGACTCCGGACCATGCACGGCTGATCTGGCGCCGCATGCCACCTACATTCCCGTGCCGGAGGGGGTCTCGACGATGGCCGATCTCACGGTCACGGTGACCGGCGATGTGCAGGGATCGACCACACTGCCGGGGCAGCCGTTCCCCGCCGATGCGGCCGGTCACACACCGGGTACCCCAAGCGCCGGCTGGGTAAGCGGGATGCCAGGGATGCTCGTCTTGGAGAGCTATGGTGACCCCACCGCTCCGCCGGTGTTCGAGAGCGCACAGGTGAGCGGCTCGAAGGTCGAGATCACCGTCTCGGCACCGACCGGCCCGACGTCGAAGACGCTGCTGCCCACGCTGACCCTCGTGCCCGTCGACGGATCAGTCAGCAGCGATGCCGCGGAGTTCCACGTCTCCGGCGCGAACGTCGCGACAGCCGCTGGCCCGATCGCGGGCCGCCCCGCCTGAGGCCTGACGACAGACGCGAAAAAGCCCCGCAGACTGGCGAGAGTCTGCGGGGCTGATCCGTGCACCCCCAGGGACTTGAACCCTGAACCCACTGATTAAGAGTCAGTTGCTCTGCCGATTGAGCTAGAGGTGCGTTTCGGAACCTTGCGGCGCCGAGGAATTACATTACCAGCGCGGTGGGGTCGCACCAAATCCAGCTACTCCCGGGCGCGTCCACTCGGATGCTGCACAGCGCCCGCCGGTATTCTGAACCTGTGACCGTCTCCCCCGCAGCCGCCTCGCTCGCCGATGACCTCGCCCTGGCCCTGCGCCTGGCCGACGCCGCCGACGCCCAGTCGCTGCCGCGTTTCGACGCCGCCGACCTGCAGATCTCGACCAAGGCCGACCGCTCGCACGTTACCGATGCCGACCTGGCGACCGAGCGTGCGATCCGCGAGATCCTCGCCACCGAACGTCCCGAGGACGGCCTGTTCGGCGAGGAGTACGGCGTCGAGGGCGACACGCACCGCCAGTGGATCATCGACCCGATCGACGGCACCGCGAACTTCCTGCGCGGTGTTCCGCTGTGGGGCACGATGATCGCGCTGGCGATCGACGGCGTCCCCCGCCTGGGGGTCGTGAGCATGCCCGCCCTCGGACGCCGCTGGTGGGCCGCAGACGGCCTCGGCGCCTGGACCGGCGACCCGGCCGCGCCGACCGGCATCCACGTCTCCACCGTCGACTCCCTCGATGACGCCAGCGTGAGCTTTCAGAGCATCGCGCAGTGGGCGGACGCGGGAAAGACCGAGGCGCTGCTCGCCCTCGCGGCACGCGTCTGGCGCGACCGCGCCTACGGCGACGTGTACAGCTACATGCTGCTCGCCGAGGGCCGCATCGACATGGTCGCCGAGTTCGACGTCAAGGAGTACGACATCGCCGCCGCCGTCGCGATCGTGCGCGAGGCCGGCGGTCGGATGACCGCCTTCGACGGCGCTGAGACGATCTCCGATCTGTCGACACTTGCCACCAACGGCATCCTGCACGACGACTTCATCGCCCTGCTCGGCGATGCCGACCGCACGTGAGCTCCGCTCCCCACCGTCTGGACGCCATGAACCCCCGCATCCCCCTCGCCCTCGGAGTGCTGGTGCTCGCCGCCGGGCTTGCTGCCTGCTCTGCCCCCGCGGCCGATGCCGGCCCCACGCCCGCGCCGACGGGCGACTCCGAGGTC
Source organism: Microbacterium istanbulense (assembly GCF_037204145.1). Taxonomy (NCBI): domain Bacteria; kingdom Bacillati; phylum Actinomycetota; class Actinomycetes; order Micrococcales; family Microbacteriaceae; genus Microbacterium; species Microbacterium istanbulense. The sequence continues at coordinate 140,330 of NZ_JBBDGN010000007.1, read as the reverse complement.
ACGCCCGTGGAGACGACGGCCCCCGAACCCAGTACGACGCCCGAGGCGCCCGAAGAGCTCTCCTGCGCGACGCTGATCAGCCAGGCGACGGCCGAGGCGCTCACGGCCGAGGGCTGGACGACGCAGGAGAAGGAGTTCTGGATCGCCGACATCCAGCTCACCGACGGCCTGCTGTGCATGTGGGCGGACTTCTCCACGGCATCCGACCACGGCCAAACGTACGGCTTCTCGCCGATCGACGAGGCAACCTCGGAGAAGGCCCAGGACCGCCTGGAGAGCGAGGGCTGGATCCGCAGCAGCGATGCCGACAGCGTCTACTACACCGAAGACCCGCAGTACGCGATCGCGAAGGACGACGACGGCTACGGCCTCACCTACCAGTTCGGCGACGGATGGGTGAAGTTCGCCGACACCAAGCAGGGTCTGCTGCTCATCAACGGAGGCTGAGCCGCGACCGCTCCGCCGGCGCCGGCGCCACCGAAAGGACGCCGCCGGAGGGAGGTCACTCCCCCTTCGTGCCCCAGTTGTTGCTGCGGCGCGTGGCCGAACCGGCCTGGCGCATCACGTACGCCAGCGCGAGGCTGATGGCGAGGATGCCGGCCGAGAACACGACGCCCTGGGCGGTCGGCAGCTCCCACGAGATGCCGAGGAGGACGATCCCGCCGACGAACAGGATGATGAACACGATGAAATCGACCACGTCGAACCCTCCCAGGCTGTGAATTGCCTCTCCAGCTTAGCGCTGTGCGCGCCAGCCGCTGTGCCGCAGGTATAACGGGAAGTGCCGTAGGTTTGACGGGATGAGCACCACCGAGGCGAAGGGCGCGCGACGCGGCAGGCCCGGGCATGACCGCGAGCACGTGCTGCGCACTGCTGTCGCGCTGTTCAACGAGCAGGGCTACGAGGCGACGTCGGTCGCGGATCTCGCCCAGCGCTTGGGCGTGACGAAGTCCGCGCTGTACCACCACATCGACTCGAAAGAGCAGATCCTCGAGGGCGCGCTGGATGAGGCGCTCGGTGGCCTGGAGGCGGCGTTGGATGCGGCACTGGAGCGCCCGACGGCATCCGAACGCCTGACCGACGTGATCCGCGGCGCCGTGCAGGTGCTCACGGCCAAGCAGCCTCAGGTCACGCTGCTGCTGCGCCTGCGCGGGAACAGCCCGATCGAGACGGCGGCGCTCGAGCGTCGTCGCGCGTTCGACCACCGCGTCACCGAACTCGTCCGTCAGGCGCAGGCGGAAGGGCTTGTGCGCGATGACCTGGATGCCGGCACCGCGACCCGCCTGGTGTTCGGCATGATCAACTCGCTCGTCGAGTGGTACCGCCCCGGCGGCCGCATCGATCCCGACCTGCTGGCCGAGGAAGTGCTCGCCGTAGCCCTCGACGGATTGCAGACCCGATGATCAGAGGCGCCCGGCCGGTCGCTCTCCTCGCGACGGTCCTTCTCGTGCTCACCGGGTGCAGCGCGCACCTGTCCATTGATGCGCCGGAGTCTGAGGGCACCATCACCGTGGAGGCCACCTGCAAACGGCTGTTCGGACCCGACATCGAAGGCCCCATCGCCGACACCATCGACATCATCGCGCGCGCCGATCAGAGCGCAGACCTCTCGGGCATCGAGGTCGGTGAGGTGTCGGCTGCGATCACCTCGCTGACGTCGATCGCCACGATGGCGCACCCCGACCTGAAGGCCGATGTCGAGGCGTTGCTCCCGCCGCTGGAGGAGTTCGAGGCGGCGCTCCGCGACGGTGCCACGACGACCGTCGACACCGGCGAGCTGCAGGAGGCGTCGCTCCGCCTGATCGACACGTGCGAGCCGCATCTCTGACCGGCGCGACCGACGACAAAGCCCCCTGAGCCCGGACTTTGTCACGGAACCAGGGGGCCTCGTCTTGCGACAGCGACCTGTGGAGCTGGGGGGAATCGAACCCCCGTCCAACGCTGAGTCTCCACGCCTTCTCCGGGCGCAGTCTGTGGAGGCGTTCTACTCGGCTCCGACATTTGTCACAGACAACTAAGTCGACAAGCCCAGCCTGGGAAGAGTCCCGTGTGACGTCCAGACGCCGGCACACAGCAAGATTCCTAGATGACGCCAGGATCCGTATCGGAATCACATACGGTCTGACGGACTATCGGGCTCGCTTAGGCAGCGAGGGCGAAGTCGTTGCGCTTGGATTCGGCAACTATTGTTTTGCAGAGAGCGTTTACGAGATAACTCTGCATCCTCGGCCCGCTTCTCGTGGATTCACAGGCGCTGTCGAAACCGATCAGCCCCGTGGGTCCTTCTCGCGAAGGAGCCGCTGTCGCACTGTGGAATTATCAATCCGGATGCCGAAGCATCCAGCGTTACAGGTTACAACGGATGCCGACCCCGCGCCATTCCCGCCCACGCGGCTGACTGCCACCGGCATGTCGTAGAGTCAGCGCCATGAGCGATGTCATCATCACCGTCCGAGGCGAGCACGAGCTGCGCGTCGCCCCCGAACGCGCCACCGTGCACCTCTCCGTCTCTCAGGAGGGACCCGACCGTCAGGCCGTCGTCGACCGGTCCCTCACCCTTGCCGCCCCCGTGCGCGAGGGCGTGGTCGCGCGCGAGCAGACCGGCGCTGTCACCGCATGGACGAGCCAGCGGTTGGGCATCCATGCTGATCGTCCGTGGAACAACGAGGGCAAGCGACTCGCCCCCGTCTACCGGGCATCCGTGGACTTCACCGCCACCTTTGCCGACCTGTCCGAGATGTCGGTGTGGACCACCGAGATCTCCGGGTGGGATGGCGTGACCATCACGCACGTCGACTGGCACCTCACCCCCGAGACCGAAGCCGAGGTGGAACGCGAGGTGGCGACGCAGGCCGTCGGTGTCGCTGTCACGCGTGCTCGCGCCTACGCGCAGGCACTGGGCCTGGAGAACGTCACCGCGCTCGAGATCGCCGATCGCGGCCTGATCTCCGAGGCGGCGGCGCCGGCGATGATGCAGGCGAAGGCCATGCGGGGCGCGGCCTTCGACATGGCATCCGCCCCGCCCATGGAGTTCCAGGGTGAGGAGATCAGTGTCGCAGCGACGGTCGAGGCACGGTTCGCTGCAAACTGAGCGGACCCGACCCGACCCGCCTCAGACGCCGAAGGGGGCGAGCTCGGCAGCCAGTCGCTCCGACACGTGGGCGTGGATGGCGGTGCCGCCCTCTTCATGCGTCGACGAGATGAGCACACCGCTGTCGTGCACGGCCGAGACCAGGTCGCCCCGGTCGTAGGGCACGAGCGCCCGCACCTCGACCGCCGGCATCGGCAGCCCCGCCTCGACGGCGGCGCGCAGCTCCTCGATGCCCTCGCCGGTGCGCGACGATACGAAGTAAGCGCCGGGCGCGAGTCCCTGCAGCACCAGTCGCTCATCAGGCGAGACGAGGTCGGCCTTGTTGAAGACGACGATCTCGGGGATGCTCCGCGCCCCCACATCGCCCATCACATCGCGGACGGTCTGCAGCTGCGCCGAGGGGTCGGGGTGCGACCCGTCCACCACGTGCACGATGAGATCGGCGTCGGCGACCTCCTCCAGCGTCGAGCGGAAGGCTTCCACCAGCTGATGCGGCAGATTGCGCACGAAACCGACCGTGTCGGCAAGGGTGAACACGCGACCGTCAGCGGTCTCCGTGCGGCGCACCGTGGCATCCAGCGTCGCGAACAGCGCGTTCTCGACGAGCACCCCGGCGCTGGTGAGCGCGTTCAACAGGCTCGACTTGCCGGCGTTGGTGTACCCGGCGATCGCGACAGACGGAATCGTGTTGCGCTTGCGCTCGGCGCGCTTCGCGTCACGGGCGGGCGCGAAGTCGCGGATCTGCCGGCGCAGCTGCGCCATGCGCGTGCGGATGCGCCGACGGTCGAGCTCGATCTTCGTCTCACCGGGGCCACGTGAGCCCATACCGGCGCCGCCGGCGCCGACCTGTCCACCGGCCTGACGGCTCATCGAGTCACCCCACCCGCGCAGACGCGGGAGCAGGTACTCGAGCTGCGCGAGCTCGACCTGCGCCTTGCCCTCGCGGCTCTTGGCGTGCTGGCTGAAGATGTCGAGGATGACGGTGGTGCGGTCGATGACCTTGACCTTGACCACGTCTTCCAGTGCGCGCCGCTGGCTGGCCGCAAGTTCGGTGTCCGCGATCACGGTGTCAGCGCCGACGGCCGCGACGATGTCACGCAGCTCCTGTGCCTTACCGCGCCCGAGATAGGTGGCGGGGTCGGGGTGCGGTCGACGCTGCAGCAGACCATCGAGCACGACGGCACCGGCGGTCTCGGCAAGGGCAGCCAGTTCGCGGAGCGAGTTCTCGGCATCCTCCTGAGCGCCCTGCGGGTAGACGCCGACGAGCACGACGTTCTCGAGCCGCAGCTGGCGGTACTCGACCTCGGTGACGTCTTCGAGCTCGGTCGACAGGCCGACCACGCGCCGCAGCGCATGCCGATCCTCCAGATCCCACTGCGCGCCATCGGCATCGGTGTGCGCAGCCGTCGCAGCATCCTGCAGCGCCTGTGCGCTGCCGAACACCCGCGGTTCCACGCGCGGCTCAGCGTTCGCGAGCACACGGTCGAGGGCGTCCTGGGCGCTGTCGTTGTCGGTGGGTTTCGTCATCAAATCCTTAACTGTCTGCCTGATTGGTTCGGCGCCTTAACTCTAGCCCGGCTCTCCGGTACGCTCCCGGTATGGGGTCAGACCACTACTTCAGTGCGGCCCCGGCAAGTGCGGAGAACCTGCGGACCATTCGCGTCACCCTGGCAGGTAGAGATCTGGAACTCACCACCGCGGGTGGTGTGTTCAGTCCCGACCGCCTGGATGCCGGAACCGCCGTGCTGTTCGCGAACATGCCTCCGCTCCCTCCGAGCGGCGATTTTCTCGACCTCGGATGCGGATGGGGACCCATCTCTCTCACGATGGCGCTGTCCGCGCCACACGCGACGATCTGGGCCGTGGACGTCAACGAGCGAGCCCTTGACCTGACGCGGCGCAACGCTCAGTCCCTGGGCCTCACCAATGTGAACGCCGTACGCCCCGAGGATGTTCCCGACGAGGTCGTGTTCCGCACGATCCGCTCGAACCCGCCCATCCGCGTCGGCAAGGATGTGCTGCACGACATGCTGGAGAAGTGGATCCCTCGCCTCGATGAGCGCAGCGACGCCTGGATGGTCGTGCAGCGCAACCTCGGCTCCGATTCGCTGCAGCGCTGGATGGCGGCGACCTTCACTCCGGGCTTCAGCGTCCACCGCGCCGCGACAGGCAAGGGCTACCGCGTGCTCAAGGTGCGCAAGCACGGAAACCCGCCGACCGCACCGATCTCGATCGCGTAGCGACGAGCTGCTGCGTCAGACGAGATCGATCTCGCCGCGGTAGACGAGCTGTGCGGGGCCGGACAGGGCGACATGCTCGCCGTCCTCCGCCGGGAACATCCGCACGCCGAGCGTGCCACCCGGCACATCGACGCGCCACTGGCTGGGCGCGCGATCTCCTGCCCAGTAGCGGACGGCGAGGGCGGATGCGGCAACGCCGGTGCCGCAGCTGAGGGTCTCGCCCACGCCACGCTCGTGCACGCGCATCCGCACGTGCCCGATACCGTCGCGCACGAGCGGTTCACCGGGAACGACGAACTCGACGTTCGCGCCGCCGGCCGGGGCAGGATCAAGGATCGGTGTCGGACCGAGGTCGAGTTCTGCGAGCTCTTCTTCCGAGGCCAGCGCCACGACCACGTGCGGGTTGCCGACGTCGATGCCGAGGCCGGGGCGTGCGACGTCAAGCCCGGCGGCGCGTGCCAGCGGTTCTCCCCCGGCGAGCCTCCACTGGCCGAGATCGACTTGGTAGCCCGTTTCGGAGCGCATGACATCGCGCACACCGGCGCGGGTGCCGATGGGCAGCGTGGAACCGGGCTCGAGGTCGGCCAGCCCTGAGCGCACGAGGTAGTGCGCGAACACGCGGATGCCGTTGCCGCACATCTCGGCCACGGACCCGTCGGCGTTGCGGTAGTCCATGAACCACTCGGCATCGGGTTCTTCGGCCAGCGCGGCCGCGCCCTCAGGGAGCGCCGCGGAACGCACGACGCGCAGCACGCCATCGGCCCCGATGCCGAAGTTGCGGTCGCACAGGGCGGCCACCTGCTCCGAGCGCAGATCGAGTTCACCGTCCGGGTCTTCGATGATGACGAAGTCGTTGCCCGTGCCGTGCCCCTTGGTGAATGCGACCATGTGCATCAGTCTATTCAGCGCGGAGCACCCGGTAGCGCCCGCAGAGGAAGGCGCGATTGCGGGCGACCTCGATCAGTTCGAGATCGAGAACGCGGGGCAGCACCGGCGAGCCGGCGCCGAGCGTCACCGGGGCGTACTGCAGCCACACCTCGTCGAGCAGGCCCGCATCGGCGAACTGACCGGCCAGGTCTCCCCCGCCGACGATCCACAGGTCTCTGCCCGCCGCGGCCTCCACCATCTGCGCGTGCACCTCGCGCACGCCGGCCTGAGTGAGGCGCACATCGCCCGTCGCGGGAAGAGCCAGGTCACGGTGGGTGAACACCCATGTGGGCTGCGTGTATCCCCACGCGCCGTTCTCGTGACGCATGACCCACTCGTAGGTGGACGAGCCCATCGCCAGCGCCCCGATGCGTTCGATGAAGGCGGGATAGGCCATCGCCCCCCTCTCGTCGAAGTCCTGCCGCAGCAGCCAGTCCAGCGAATGCTCGGGCGTCGCGATGAAGCCATCCAGGCTCGTGGCGGTGAAGTAGTGCGTGGCCATAAATCCATGGTGGCGCGGACCACCGACACACGCGAGTGCTCAGTTGATCAGCGAAGCGGCGTCGGTCGCCCCCGAGTCGACCCATTCCAACTCCGGGTAGCGCTTGAACCACGACACCTGCCGGCGTGCGTAGCGACGGGTGAGCGCCTGGGTCTCGGCGATCGCTTCCGCCTCCGTCAGCTCGCCGCTCAGCTGACGCAGCGCCTGGGCATAGCCGATCGCGCGGGCAGCGGTCGTGCCGCGCTCGATCCCCGCCTCTCGCAGGCCCGCCACCTCGGCGAGCATGCCATCGGCCCACATGCGCTCGACTCGACGGTCGAGGCGCTCGACGAGCACGTCGCGAGGCGCCTGCAGTCCGACGATGCGGGTGGCCCCGTGCCACAGTTCGGGCTTCTCCGGCAGCGCGGCACCATGGGTGGCACTCCCCTGTTCCAACACCTCGAGCGCGCGCACGATCCGGCGGCCGTTCTTGGGATCGATCCGTTCCGCCGTCGCCGGGTCAGCAGCGCGCAGTCGCTCGAACAGCGCGCCGGCGCCGTGTTCGTCGAGTTCCGCCTCCAGGCGCGCGCGCGCCGCGGCATCCCTGGGCGGGAAGCGGAAGTCGAAGATGACACTCGAGACATACAGCCCCGACCCGCCGACGAGGATCGCGTCGCCACCGCGACCGTGAATGTCCGCCACCGCGCGGCGCGCAAGCGGCTGATACCACGCGACCGCCGCTTCGTCGGTGACCTCGCGCACATCGAAGAGATGATGCGGGATGCCGCGACGCTCGCGCACCGGCAGCTTCGCGGTGCCGATATCCATTCCGCGGTACAGCTGCATGGCGTCGGCGTTGACGATCTCCGCCGGATTTCCCTGCGCGCGCAGCGCCTCGGCGAGGTCGAGCGCGAGGTCGCTCTTGCCGGTGCCGGTCGCACCGACCACCGCCCACAGCCGCGGGCTCGTGGGCGGCGTGCTGTCAGACACCGACGCGCAGCGTGGGCAGGCCCAGCGAGACCGCGCGGGGCGCACCGGGCTCACCGGCCGGCGCAGGAACCGCGCACGACTCGGCCTGGGCACGATCCCAGGCGTCGCCACCACGCGTGCGGCGAATGCGCAGCGGTGCCCCGGTGGGGTCGTCGGCCAACAGGTGGAACGGTGCGCCGTGGGTGATCGTGACCGTCACGACATCACCGGGGCGCGGCAGCTCCGAACCGGGCGTGACCTCGAAGTGCACCAGACGGTTGTCCTCCGCACGACCGGTGAGGCGGTGCGTCTCGGCATCCTTCTTGCCCTCGCCGACGGAGACGAGCACCTCGACCTCGCGGCCGACCTGCTTCTGGTTCTCTTCCAGCGAGATGCGCTCCTGCAGGGCGATCAGGCGGTTGTAGCGCTCCTGCACGACCTCCTTGGGCACCTGGTCTTCCATGGTGGCGGCCGGCGTGCCCTCACGGATGGAGTACTGGAAAGTGAAGGCGCCCGAGAACCGCGACGCCTCGACGACCCGCATGGTCTCTTCGAAGTCCTCGTCGGTCTCGCCGGGAAAGCCCACGATGATGTCGGTGGTGATCGCCGCGTGCGGAATGCGCTCACGAACGCGGTCGAGGATGCCGAGGAACTTCGAGCTGCGGTACGAGCGGCGCATTGCCTTGAGGATGCGGTCGCTGCCCGACTGCAACGGCATGTGCAGCTGCGGCATGACGGCCGGCGTCTCCGCCATCGCGTCGATCACGTCGTCGGTGAAAGCGGCCGGGTGCGGACTCGTGAAGCGAATGCGTTCGATGCCCTCGATCTCGCCGGCGGCGCGCAGCAGCTTGCTGAACGCCTGTCGGTCGCCGAACTCCACACCGTAGGAGTTGACGTTCTGCCCGAGCAGCGTCACCTCGATCGCGCCGTCGTCGGCGAGCAGGCGGATCTCGCCCAGGATGTCACCGGGGCGGCGGTCCTTCTCCTTGCCGCGCAGGCTCGGCACGATGCAGAACGTGCACGTGTTGTTGCAGCCGACCGAGATCGACACCCAGCCGCTGTGCGCGGAGTCGCGCTTGGTGGGCAGCGTCGACGGGAAAGTCTCCAGCGCTTCGAGAATCTCGAGCTCGGCCTCGCCGTTGTGTCGGGCCCGCTCGAGCATGCCGGGCAGGGAACCCATGTTGTGCGTGCCGAAGACGACGTCGACCCACGGCGCCTTGTCCAACACGGCATCCTTGTCCATCTGCGCCAGGCACCCGCCGACGGCGATCTGCATGCCCTCGTGCTTGTCCTTGCGGGACTTCAGGTGGCCGAGCGTGCCGTACAGCTTGCCTGCGGCGTTGTCGCGCACCGCGCAGGTGTTGATGATCACGACGTCAGCGTCCTCGCCGTCCGCTGCCTTGACATAGCCCGCGCTCTCCAGCGAGCCGGACAGGCGCTCGGAGTCGTGCACGTTCATCTGGCAGCCGAAGGTGCGCACCTCGTAGGAACGGTGGCGTCCGTCGGCTTCGACGGCAGCGGCGGAGGGCGCAATGACGGTCGGTTCGGAGGAAACAGAAGACATGATCTGCCCATTCTACGGTCGAGGGGCCTGGTGGGTTCCCCCGCCAAGCCCCTCGACCGCTGCTGTCACCGCACGTCGCACGCCCCGTCAGTCGTGGACGAGGGCCTTGCTCGTTGCGCGCAGCCGGGGTGCAGTCCCGAACCAGGCCGTCAGGCTCATGACGAGAGCGACGGAGGCCGCCACCCAATTGAGCATGGCATAGGGGCTTGTGGAGATCAGCGCCATGATCATCACGACCGCGGCGAGCACGGCACCGAGCAGATATCCCCAGCGGATGCCGAAGGCGAACAGCACACCGACGACGATCCACACGCCCGAGAGAATCAAAGAGGGGATGGCATCTGCCGTGAATCCGCCCGCAGCGCCGAGCCCGAGAGCGCCGACATAGATAAGGACGGCAGCGGCAATCAGGCGCAGAGTCAGGGCAACTGCACGGGGGCGGCTGCTGCGCAGCCAGATGGCCAGGAAGACGCCGCCCCACAGGGCGAACACGACGGCCGGGTCGACCGTGAGCGAGCTGATGACGGCATAGAATACATCGTTCGCGCTCCAGACGAGGCTCCGGTAGAGCAAGCCGACCGTGAAGACGCCCGCCAGGATCATTCGGAGCAGATTGCGGCGTGCGAGCGGCACGAACAGCAGCGCCGCGATAGCCAGCACGGGAACGAGCGTGAGAACGAGCACCCCGAGGCCGTTGTACGCGCCGAGCATGCTCTCCTCCATCGGGAGGCCGGTGTCGGGATCGACTCCGGGCATGGTGTCGCGCGCTGCCTCGACCACGCCGATGACCATAGCCAGAATCGCGACGAGCAATGTGATGAGGTCGTACCACCATGACAGACGCGATGCGGTCGGGACGAGGCCGGCCTGCTTCAGATAGTCGGCGGCCACCGTGTGCGGATCGCCGAGGCCGGCGAGGACGGCATCGAGCGGACGCCCGGCTTCGAGCGCATCCTCGATGTGGGCGCGCAGGTCATCGAGCACGGCAGCCCGCGCTGTCGATGGCGCCCCCGCGAGCTCGAGGCTCACGGCGGTGAGGTAGTGCTCCACCGAGGTGGTGCTCATGTCGATCATTTTCCACGCTCCTTCATGAGTTCGTCGACCTCCGGGCCAATCTCCCACCAGACGCTGGCGAACATCTCCAGCTGTGCGCGACCGAGGTCGGTGATCGCGTAATAGCGGCGAGGACGGCCGCCGTCCGGCGCCTCCCAGCGGGTGTCGACACTGCCGGCGTCGCGCATGCGCGCCAGCAGCGGATACAGACTGCCCTCGCTCGCTGTCAGGTGCTTCTTGCCGAGCTGGTCCGCGAGCTCGAGCCCGTACATGTCCTGCCCGTCGAGAACCGCGAGAACGCAGAACTCCAGCACCCCTTTGCGGATGTTGGTGGCGATGCGCTCAGCTGCGTCGTTCATGGTGTCACCGTAACCTTGCTATACAAGCCTTGTCAAGCAAGACTTGCACCACAAGAGAACTAAGGTCAGACGACCACCGTCAACGACGGATGAGATCGACAGCGACCCGCAGGTTCGGTCAGGCGCTCGCGCACTGAAGCGCGGCGCTACCGCGCGTCATCGCGGCGCTACCGCGTGCACGCCGGGAATCGACGCCCTCACTCGGATTCGACGAAGCGCACACCGCTCGTGGCGCCGCCGCTTGCCGCTTCCCGCAGCGCGGTCCGCGCCGCCTGGGATGCCACCGAACCCCCGTAGCCGCGGCGGGCGAGCTGGCCCATGAGTCGTCGCAGCGCCGTGTCGGGATCGAGGCGCGTCATGCTGCGCGCCTTCGTGCGGGCGAACTCCAGGGCACGCTCCGCGTCGTCGTCGGGTAGTGACGCCAGTGCCTCATCGATGACCTCTCGCGGGAGGCCACGCTGAGACAGTGCTCGGGAGAGCGCAACCCTCCCCTGGCCTTTGCGCTCGACACCCGCGGTCACCAGCGCATCGGCCAACGTGCGGTCATCGAGGTAGCCACGGTGCAGGAACTCGTCGATCACATCATCGATGTCACTCGACGGCAGATCGTGCCCCCGCAGCAGCTGACGTGCTTCAGAGACCGACAGCGGGCGCGCGCGCAGCTTGCGCACCAGCGCTTCCGACGCCCGCTCCCGGACAGCCTGAGGGTCAGGGACGAGATCGGACGCGTCATCATCCGCCACCTCGGCCGCGGGGCGCACCGCCCGCAGCATCGGTCTCGTCTGCGCGAAAGCCGGATGCCGTGGGCTCGGCGACGAATCCACACCGCGGTCGCCGGGCATGGGCTCTTCTCCCGCAGCCACCGGAGAGGGCTCCCCCGGCGCGCGGGACGGACGCGCCCCGAACAGCGGAGTCACGGGGGCGAGGCGATCGTCCTCGCCCCCGTCGCTTCCGATCATGATCAGGCCGGACGGCGCGCGGTCAGCTCATCGACCGGCGCTTCGTCGGTCGCCTTGACGCCGATGCCCAGCTTCTGCTTGATCTGAGTCTCAATGGCCAGAGCGACGTCGGGGTTCTTGATGAGGAAGTTGCGGGCATTCTCCTTGCCCTGCCCGAGCTGGTCACCGTCGTAGGTGTACCAGGAGCCCGACTTCTTCACGATGCCGTGGTCGACACCGAAGTCGATCAGGCTGCCCTCACGCGAGATACCGACACCGTAGAGAATGTCGAACTCGGCCTGCTTGAAGGGCGGGGCCATCTTGTTCTTCACGACCTTGACACGGGTGCGGTTACCCACGGCCTCCGTGCCGTCCTTGAGGGTTTCGATACGGCGGATGTCGAGACGCACCGACGCGTAGAACTTCAGGGCCTTACCACCGGCAGTGGTCTCGGGCGATCCGAAGAAGACACCGATCTTCTCGCGCAGCTGGTTGATGAAGATGGCCGTGGTCTTGGTCTGGTTCAGGCCACCGGTGAGCTTTCGCAGGGCCTGCGACATGAGTCGAGCCTGCAGACCGACGTGCGAGTCACCCATCTCACCCTCGATCTCGGCGCGCGGCACAAGGGCCGCGACGGAGTCGATGACGACGAGGTCGATCGCGCCCGAACGGATCAGCATGTCGGCGATCTCGAGCGCCTGCTCACCGGTGTCGGGCTGCGAGACGAGGAGCTGGTCGATGTCGACGCCGAGCTTCTTCGCGTACTCAGGGTCGAGGGCGTGCTCTGCATCGATGAAGGCGGCGATGCCGCCGGCGCGCTGCACGTTCGCGATGGCGTGCAGAGTCAGGGTCGTCTTACCCGACGACTCCGGGCCGTAGATCTCGATGATGCGGCCACGCGGGAGGCCGCCGACGCCGAGGGCGACGTCGAGAGCGATCGAGCCGGTGGGGATGATCTCGACCGGCGCGCGCTCATCGCTGCCCAGTCGCATGACCGAGCCCTTTCCGAACTGGCGGTCGATCTGGGAGAGGGCGGATTCCAGGGCCTTCTCGCGGTCTGCGGGTGAGGGCATGACGTGCTCCTTCGTGTCTCGATGCTGCCGCCTGTAGGCTGTCGCGGCCCTCCCTGATGGGCGGACTCTCCGACAAGGCGTATGGCTCGGTGCCATGTCTTCACCGTAGGAGGGGCCACCGACATCAGGCCGGTGGGGCCCCTTCTTGTGGAAAGAAATCGCCTCGAAACCATCTGTGCAGAACGATACCCGCATTTCGAACAGACGTTCGACGACACGCCGTCGGCATCGCAGAGGGAGTCAGTGCTTGCGTGGCTCCAACCGGCCGACGCCGTAGCGGCGCTCGGCGGGCACGTCGGTCTCCGCGCACAGCGCAAGCCAGATCTCCCGAGGCGGGATTCCCGCATCGAGCGCCTCGAGCGCGGTGCGCCCGAAATCGCCGAGCACCAGGTCGTGGGTCAGTGCAGCAGCGCGCGATCCGAACTCATCGTCGACCGCGCGAAGGAACTCGCTTCGTCGCATCCGCGATGCGGCTCAGTGCAGCGAGAGCTCGGGCTCGACCGAGGCCACCAGCTCGTCCGGAACGACGTCCGGGAAACCGTGCAGACCTTCGAGCACCGAGATACGGTCGCCGACCTCGCGCATGATCGTCGAGATGGGAACGTCCAGAGCTTCGGCTACCGAGGCGAGGATCTCACTCGACGCCTCCTTCTGGCCGCGCTCAACCTCGCTGAGATATCCGAGAGCGACGGATGCCTTGCTGGCCACCTGGCGAAGGGTGCGGCCCTTCTGCAGACGGAAGTCCCTCAGCACATCGCCGATCTCCTGTCGTACAAGGATCATCGGAACCTCCTCTCCATGGTGCCTCTCGGGGTGTTCCCCGAGGGGATCGCCAGTCTAACGCGACTGGATGACACTGAATCTACTGTTTCTCGCTGTGGTTTGGTTGTGAGCACGTGACTTCTGGTGGGCACATCTGAGTCAACCCGACTCAAGGCCGACCTATTCCGCGACCAGCCGCAAAGTCGCGACCAGCGCCGCCTCGACCGACTGCCGACGGATCCCCGCCCGGTCTCCATCGAACACGAACGAGAAGCTCGTGCGCGCGGACGGCGTGACCACCCCGACGTGCACCGTACCGACGGGTTGGCCGTCCGGCGAGTCCGGCCCTGCGACACCCGTGGTCGAGACACCGACGTCGGCGGCGCGCCCCTCCACTGCGACGGCCCGCCGTACACCGTCTGCCATCTGCTCGGCGACGAGCGGATGCACGGGACCGTGCGCGGCCAGCAGCGCGGCATCCACACCCAGCAGGGAATGCTTGACGGGCGTGGCGTAGGCGACCACCGCTCCGAGCAGAGTCGCGGATGCCCCCGGCACCGCGACCAGCGCACTGCTGAGCGCGCCGCCCGTGAGCGACTCCGCGATGCCCAGCGTCCACCCCTTCTGCTGCAGTGCTGCCAGCAGAGCGGCCGCGTCGCTCATCAGGCTGCCTTGGCTCCGCGCACCTGGGCGACGACATAGTCGATGCCGCTCGCCACCGTGAGGATGAGCGCGGCCCACATGAGCACGACACCGACGGCGAGCCAAGCCGGTTCGCCGATGAATTGGTGCAACGGCAGCAGCCACCACGACAGCGCGACGCCCTGCACGACCGTCTTGAGCTTGCCCATCCACGCAGCGGCGACGATGTGCTGCTTGGCGACCATGAACCGGTGCGCCGTGATGCCCCACTCACGTATGAGGATGACGATCACGATCCACCACGGCCACTCGCCGAGAATGGCGAGGCCCACGAAGCCGGCCCCGGTGAGGAGCTTGTCGGCGATCGGATCCCACAGCTTGCCGAAATCGCTGACGATGTCGTACTTGCGGGCCAGATATCCGTCGACCCAGTCGGTCGAGATGGCGACGACGAAAAGGATGCCGGCGATCCACCGGACAGTGAGATCGTCGAGTCCGTACGTGCCGCCGAGGAGCAGCAGCACGAAGAAGATGAGCGCGAGCGGGATACGGGCAACCGTGATCGCGTTCGGCAACTGCCGCGGAATGGCCATCAGTCTCTTCCTGTCAATCCCCAGGCATCCTCGTCGCCCTCATCCTCGACCACGGGCAGGTCGCGGTACTGGGCTTCGATCGGATCCTCTTCATAGGCGTGGGCGGCGGGAGCCGCCGCCGGGGCTGGCGGAGCCGCCGGGGCCGCAGGCCCGTCATCCCCGCGCAGGCGGGCGAGCACACCGGGGAGCTGTTCGGCGGTGACGAGCACGTCGCGCGCCTTGGACCCCTCAGAGGGGCCGACGATCTCGCGGGACTCCAGCAGGTCCATCAGGCGGCCGGCCTTGGCGAAGCCGACGCGCAGCTTGCGTTGCAGCATCGAGGTGGAGCCGAACTGGGTGCCCACGACGAGCTCGGCTGCCGCGAGCAGCACCTCGAGGTCGTCGCCGATGTCTTCGTCGACTTCCTTCTTCTTCGTCTCGATGGCCTCCTGCACGTCAGGCCGGTACTCGGGCCGCGCCTGCTGAGTGACATGTTTGACGACGGCGTCGATCTCGCTTTCCTCGACCCACGCGCCCTGCAAACGGAACGGCTTGGAGGAGCCCATCGGCGAGAACAGGGCGTCGCCCTGTCCGATGAGCTTGTCGGCGCCGGGGGCGTCGAGGATGACCCGGCTGTCGGTGACGCTGGTCACCGCGAACGCCAGACGCGAGGGCACGTTGGCCTTGATCAGACCTGTGACGACGTCGACGCTGGGCCGCTGGGTGGCGAGCACGAGGTGGATGCCGGAGGCGCGGGCGAGCTGGGTGATCCGAACGATCGAGTCTTCGACATCGCGCGGGGCGACCATCATGAGGTCGGCGAGCTCGTCGACGACGACCAGCAGGTAGGGATACGGCTTAAGCACCCGCTCGCTGCCGATCGGGACCTCGACCTCACCGGCGCGAACGGCACGGTTGAAGTCATCGATGTGGCGGAAACCGAACGACGCCAGGTCGTCGTACCGCATGTCCATCTCTTTCACGACCCATTGCAGCGCCTCGGCGGCCTTCTTGGGGTTCGTGATGATCGGCGTGATCAGGTGCGGCACACCGGCGTAGCTAGTGAGCTCGACCCGCTTGGGGTCGATCAGGACCATGCGCACGTCGGCCGGACGGGCACGCATGAGGAGGCTCGTGATCATGGAGTTCACGAAGCTCGATTTACCCGAACCGGTCGAACCGGCCACGAGCAGGTGGGGCATCTTGGCGAGGTTCGCGGTGACGAAGTTGCCGCCGACGTCCTTGCCGACGCCGATCGTCAGCGGGTGGGTGCTCTTGTGTGCAGCCGGCGAACGCAGCACATCGCCGAGTGACACCGTCTCGCGGTCGGTGTTGGGGATCTCGATGCCGATCGCGCTCTTGCCCGGAATGGGCGAGAGGATGCGCACGTCGTTGGAGGCCACCGCATAGGCGAAGTTGTTGCTCAGCTGCAGGATCTTCTCGACCTTGACGCCGTGCCCGACCTCGACCTCGTACTGCGTGACGGTCGGACCGCGCGAGAAGCCGGTGACCTTGGCGTCCACCTTGAACTGCGTGAGCACGTTGGTGATCTGCTGCACGATGCGGTCGTTCGCCTCAGAACGTGCGACCGAGGGCGGGCCGGCGCTGAGCACCGCGGG
The DNA here is from genome assembly GCF_037204145.1 of Microbacterium istanbulense. Lineage (NCBI taxonomy): Bacteria > Bacillati > Actinomycetota > Actinomycetes > Micrococcales > Microbacteriaceae > Microbacterium > Microbacterium istanbulense. Next base: position 124,040 of record NZ_JBBDGN010000007.1, on the reverse strand, counting down.
CGAGGGCAGCACGTACGGGGCGGCGGGAGGCTGCGGGCCCCGCTCCCCCGGTCCGGCCGTGCCGAATCCGTCAAGGCCGGGAAGCTCGCCGGTCGATCCCGAGTCGTCGAGAAGCCCTGTGGCGCCCGGCTCATCGGTCAGGCCGGCGATCGCGCTGACGTCGGTGAGGACCTCGGTCGCCGCGTCGTAGGTGTCGTCATACGGCGCGTCATCGACCGTCACGGCCTGGTCATAGGCCGTGGGAGCGGTGTCGGCGCCCTCGAGGAGCTTGGTCAACGCCTGTGAGTCGACGGTGTCATCGGGGTCTTCTTCACGGCCCGTCTTGTTACGACGCCACCAGGGCAGCGCATCCGGGTCGTCGACCTTGTCGGCCTCAGCGATCTCGGGCGTCTTCTTCGACGAGTCGTCGCGCTCCGGGCGCTCGGCGCCGAACATCCACGCGTACAGGTCGCCCAGGCGCGAACCGATGCGGTTCGGCGGGGTCTTGGTGAGGATGAGGATGCTGAGAGCGGCGAGCAGTCCGAGCACCAGATAGGCCACCACCGGCGTCAGGTACGCGAGAGGCTCCCCCACCATCCATCCGAACAGGCCGCCGGCCGCGCTCAGCGCCGGCATGCCCTCCTGCGGCTGAGGGCGCACGAGCTCGCCGAGCTTGTTGACGGTGCCCGAGGCGACGTGACAGATGCCAGCCAGGGACAGGACGAACAGGCCAAAACCGATGCCGATGCGACCGTTGTCGTGCACCGAGGACGGATGCCGGAACAGCCAGCCGGCGAGGAACAGAAGCAGGACCGGCAGGATGAAGGCGGTGCGCCCGACCATGCCGCCCCAGGAATAGGCACTGATGGTCTGCGCCACCTCATTGCCGATGAAGAACCATTCGACGACAGCGCCGACGCATGCGAGCAGCACCAGCAGGAAGGGCAGACCGTCTCGGCGCTGATCCTTCTCGAGGTTCTCGGGACCGAAAGCGCGGAACATGCCACCGACACCGTGCGCGAGGCCGAGCCACATGCGCACGAGCACGGGAGCCTTCTCGTCTTCGTCGATGTACTTCTTCGGCGCCGGGGCCGCCTTCGAGGAGGCCCTGGATGTCGTCTGCCGCTTCGGGCGCGACGGCGCGCTCTCGACGGCGCGCTCGGTCTTCGCGGTACTCCTGGCCATGGTCCTACGGTACGCGCGGGCACCGACAGAGCGCCGTAATGACGCGGCTTTCTGGGCGATCAGCCTGTGATCGCCGGCCCTTCGACGGGGCTCAGGGACCCAGGAGGTACAGGCTCGGGGACCCGGGCCCTTCGACGGGGCTCAGGGACCCAGACGGTACAGCTCAGGGACCCAGGAGGTACAGGCTCAGGGAACCGGGGGGCTCTTAGGCCTCGATGACGAGCGGCACGATCATCGGGCGACGACGCAGCTTCTGATTGACCCAGCGGCCGATCGTGCGGCGGACGACCTGCGAGAGCGCGTGACTTCCGTGCACGCCGTTGCCCGCCGCCTCCTTGAGCGCGGCGACGATCTTCGGGGCGACGTCGTCGAAGACGCTGTCGTCCTCCGCAACACCCCTGGCGTGGATCTCCGGCCCGGAGATGATGTTGCCCGTGGCGGAGTCGACGACCACGATCACCGACACGAAGCCCTCTTCGCCCAGGATGCGGCGATCCTTCAGATCGGCATCCGTGATCTCACCGACCGTGGAGCCGTCGACGTAGACGAACCCGAGGTCGAGCTGTCCGACGACCCGGGCGACGTGGTCCTTCAGGTCGATCACGGTGCCGTTCGAGGCGATGATCGTGTTCTCGACCGGGATCCCGGTGTCCTGTGCGAGCTTCGCGTTCGCGATGAGGTGGCGGTACTCGCCGTGTACGGGGAGCACGTTCTTGGGCTTGAGGATGTTGTAGCAGTAGAGCAGTTCGCCCGCCGCGGCGTGGCCCGAGACATGCACGCGCGCGTTCGCCTTGTGCACGACGTTGGCGCCGAGCTTGGTCAGCCCGTCGATCACGCGGTACACGGCGTTCTCGTTGCCGGGGATCAGGCTCGAGGCCAGGATCACCGTGTCTCCGGGCCCTGGCTCGATGGCGTGGTCGAGGTTCACCATGCGGCTGAGCACGGCCATCGGCTCGCCCTGCGACCCGGTGGACATGTAGACGATCTTGTCGTCCGGCAGGTCGCGTGCCTTCTTGTAGTCGATGAGCACCCCGTCGGGCACCTTGAGGTATCCGAGTTCCTCGGCGATGGTCATGTTGCGCACCATGGAACGTCCGAGGAAGGCGACGCGGCGCCCGTGCGCGGCCGCGGCGTCGATGACCTGCTGCACGCGGTGCACATGACTGGAGAAGCTGGCGACGATCACCCGGCGCGGTGCCTTGGCGATCACCTGATCGAGCACCGGACCGATCGAACGCTCCAGCGGGGTGAAGCCGGGCACGTCTGCGTTGGTGGAGTCGACGAGGAAGAGGTCGACGCCTTCCTCGCCCAGACGCGAGAACGCACGCAGGTCCGTCAGACGACCGTCCAGCGGCAGCTGGTCCATCTTGAAGTCGCCGGTGGCCAGCACGAGCCCGGCCGGCGTGCGGATCGCGACGGCCAAGGCGTCAGGGATCGAGTGGTTGACCGCGACGAACTCCAGATCGAAGGGGCCCACCTTCTCGGTGTCGCCCTCCTTCACGGTGAGCGTGAAGGGACGGATGCGGTGCTCCTTAAGCTTGGCCTCGACGAGCGCGAGCGTGAGCGCGGAGCCGATCAGCGGGATGTCGCCCTTCAGGCGCAGCAGGTAGGGCACGGCACCGATGTGGTCCTCGTGACCGTGGGTGAGCACGATGCCGACGATGTCGTCGAGTCGGCTCTTGATCGGCTCGAAGTCGGGCAGGATGAGGTCGACGCCCGGCTGGTGCTCTTCGGGGAAGAGCACACCGCAGTCGACGATGAGGATCTTGCCGTCGTACTCGAAGGTGGTCATGTTGCGACCGACCTCACCGAGCCCGCCGAGCGGGATGATGCGCAGAGTTCCGGGGGCGAGCGGTTCAGGGTCGGCGATGGGGGTGGACATTGATGTCTCCTCAGTCGGACACCTGCTGTGCCCGTTCGTGTCTGTCAGCGCGGAGCGCTCATCGTGTGGTGCCGTGCACCTTCGGCAGGGCTCCACCCGCCGCTGCGTTGCGATCGGGGCGGAAGTCAGAGAAGTCGGCACCGGGCACGCCCTGCACGAGGGCGAGTTCGTCCTCGATGATCGCTGCCTCCCACTCCTCCGGCCCCACCAGGGGCAGGCGGACGCGGGGGCTGCCGATGCGGCCGAGGCCGTGCAGGATGTACTTGGCTGCGACAGTGCCCGGCACGTGGGTCATGGTCGCGCGCACCAGCGGCTCGAGGCGCATGTGCTCGGCGGTGGCCGTCTTCAGGTCGCCTCGGTTGACCGCGTCGACGATCGTCCGGTACGGCGCCGAGGTGATGTTGGCGGTGACGCTGATCAGGCCGGTGGCGCCGATCGACAGGTGCGGGAGCACGTTCGCGTCGTCGCCGGAGAAGTAGTGCAGATCGGTCTGGTTGAGCACGCGGCTGACCTCGGAGAAGTCGCCCTTGGCATCCTTCACGGCGAGGATGTTGGGATGCTTGGCCAGGCGCAGGATGGTCTCGTACTTGATCGGCACACCGGTGCGTCCCGGAATGTCGTAGAGGATGACCGGCAGGTCGGTCGCATCGGCGACGAGGCGGAAGTGCGTGAGGATGCCGGCCTGCGTTGGCTTGTTGTAGTAGGGCGTCACGATCATGATGCCGTCTGCGCCGGCCTTCTCGCTGGCCTTGTACAGCTCGATCGCGTGCGCGGTCTCGTTGGAGCCGCCGCCGGTGATGATCTTGGCCCGGCCGGCCGAGACGTCCTTGCCGACCTCGACCAGGCGCAGCTTCTCGGCATCCGTCAGCGTCGAGGTCTCTCCGGTCGTGCCGGTCACGACGATGCCGTCGGCCCCGTCGGCGATGACGCGATCCATGTGCTTCTCGACCGCGGGCCAATCCACTTCACCGTCGGCCGTCATCGGAGTGACGAGCGCGACGAGGACCTGTCCGAAGGGGTTGCCCGAGTGCGTCATGCTCTCAGCGTATCGTCCGCGGCACCGCCGGTGCGACGGCGTGGCGCTCAGACGCGTCCGCGACGGGCGACGCCAGCGGTGAGTGAGGGCGGCAGCACTCGGCTCAGCGCGACGATCGCCTTGTACCGCCACGACGGCACCGAGACCGCCTTGCCGAGCGCCGCGTCTCGCAGCGCCTCGCCCACCACGTCGGCGGCATCCAGCCACATCCAGTCCGGAACGCCCTCCTCACCGGGGGCGAGTCCCATGCGCTCGTGGAAGCTCGTGTGCGTGAAGCCGGGACAGAGTGCGGTGACGCTGATGCGATCGGGCGCGTACTCGACGTTGGCCCAGCGGCTGAACCCGATCACCCACGATTTGCACGCCGAATAGGTCGACCGGGAGATGAACCCGGCGACGGAGGCGACGTTGATGATTCGGCCGCCGCGACCGCGCATCGCGCGGATCGCCGCGTGCATGAGGCGCATCGTCGCCTCGACATGCACGCGCAGGTGGCGCACCTCATCGTCGACGTCATTGTCCGCGAAGCTCAGCGGCAGGCCGAAGCCGGCGTTGTTGACCAGCAAGTCGATGGGGTTCGCCACGTCAGCGAAGCGCGCCGCGACGCGATCCACGTCGCCCGCGACGGACAGGTCAGCCGCAAGGACCTCGACCGCGACGCCGTACCGCTCACGCAGCTCAGTGGCGAACGCCTCCAGTGCGGGTTCGGTGCGTGCGACCAGCACGAGGTCGGCTCGCCGTCGGGCCAGCTGCCTGGCGAATTCGGCGCCGAGTCCTGCGGTCGCGCCGGTGATCAGTGCGGTGGGCATCAGCGCTCGTATCTCTTGAAGCGGTAGCGGACGCCGGTGCGCGAGGTCTCCCACGCCGTCTCGTCGACAAGACGCCAGCCGTCGAGGGGCGGAGCGAACGCATCGCCCTGCACGTCGAGGTCAAGTTCGGTGACTTCGAGGCGATCGGCATCCGGGATCAACTGGCGGAAGATCTCCGCACCGCCGATCACCCACGCCGTCTCGAGCCCGCGCATCGCGCTGTGCACGTCGGCCGCGCGGCGGGCGCCGTCCGCCGTCCAGTCCTGCTGGTGGGTGATGACGATGTTCTCGCGGCCGGGCAACGGCCGGAACCGCTCCGGCAACGAGTCCCAGGTCTTGCGGCCCATCACCACGGCGGAGTTCATGGTCACCTCTTTGAAGTGCGCGAGATCCTCGGGCACATGCCAGGGCAGTCCGCCCTTGGCCCCGATGACACCACCGCGCGCCTCGGCCCAGATGAGGCCCACCCAGGTCATACCGCCACCGCCGCGCGGATGGCCGGGTGATGCTGATAGTCCTCGACGATGAAGTCGTCGTAGCGGTAGTCGAAGATCGAGTCCGGCGTGCGCGCCAAGCGCAGCGTGGGGTACGGATAGGGATCACGGCTGAGCTGTTCGCGCACCTGCTCGATGTGGTTGTCGTAGATGTGGCAGTCACCACCGGTCCACACGAAGTCGCCGGGCTCAAGACCGGTCTGCTGGGCGATCATCATCGTCAGCAGCGCGTAGGAGGCGATATTGAACGGCACGCCGAGGAAAAGGTCGGCGCTGCGCTGGTACAGCTGGCACGACAACTTGCCGTCCGCGACGTAGAACTGGAACATGGCGTGGCACGGCGCGAGCGCCATGTCAGGGATGTCTGCCGGGTTCCATGCGGAGACGATGAGGCGCCGCGAGTCGGGGGTGTCGCGAATCTGCTGGATCACCTGTGCGAGCTGGTCGATGCTGCCACCGTCGGGTGTCGGCCAGCTGCGCCACTGAACGCCGTAGACCGGGCCGAGGTCACCATCGGCATCGGCCCACTCATCCCAGATCGTGACGCCGTTCTCCTGCAGCCACGCCACGTTCGATTCACCGCGGAGGAACCACAGCAGCTCGTAGGCAATCGACTTGAAGTGCACACGCTTCGTGGTGATCAGCGGGAACCCCTGGCACAGGTCAAAGCGGATCTGACGGCCGAAGACGCTGGTCGTTCCGGTGCCGGTGCGGTCATCCTTGTGCGTACCGTGTGCGAGCACGTCGCGGAGCAGATCTTCGTAGGGCGTGGGGACGGCGGCGCTCATGCATGCCACGATACCTGCCGCGTGTGCGGTCACGGGCGGTCATTCGGCGTCATATCAGCCCCGGGTGCTCCGCGCGCGCGTACCCTCTAAGAATGCCACTGTCCACCGCCCTGATCGCCGTCGGCGTGCTGCTCGCCGTCGCTATCGGTGCAGGCATCCTGTGGCGTGTCCTCGACGGCCGCCGCCGCGGCGGCAAGGGCCGGCGGATCGCGCTCGCAGACCTGGGTGTCTCGGCGTTCGCCCCGGCTGCGACCCTCGTGCTGTTCAGCACCGAGACCTGCGCGCGGTGCCCCCAGGTGCGCCGGATGCTGAGGCAGGTCGCCGATGCGGCCGACGGCGTTCAGCAGGTCGACGTCGACCTCACGCACCGGGTCGATCTGGCCTCGAGGCACGGCATCCTGCAGACGCCGACGACCTTCATCGTCGGCCCCGATGGTGCCGTGCTCGCTCGCTTCGCTGGCGTGCCGCGCCGCGCCGACATCGAAGACGCACTTCCCTCCACCACACCCGTCTTGGAGTCCCGATGACCCCTCCCGCAGCCATCGACCCGCGCGGCCCTCGCTTCGCCGCCTGGATCACCTCGGCCTTGCTGCTGCTCGCCACGCTGCTCGGTCTCACAACCGCTGGTGTCGATCACACCGTCGCCACTTTCGGCTGGCCGGCGAATCCGGGGGCCGCTTTCCTGCTCCGACAGGTCACCGAGCCGGCGTTCGTGCTCGCGCTCGCGATCGCGGGGCTGTTCCTCTGGGGCATCCTGTCGCCGCGGACTCACCCGTGGGCGGTGCTGTTCCGCCGTGTCGTCCGTCCTCGCCTCGCGCCCCCGACCGAGCTCGAAGACCCGCGCCCGCCGCGCTTCGCGCAGGGCGTGGGCCTGCTGGTCGTGGGAGTCGGACTGCTGCTGCACCTCATCGGCGTTCCCTACGCCCTGCCGATCGCGACGGCGGCGGCGTTCCTCGCCGCGTTCCTCAACGCCGCCTTCGGTCTGTGCCTCGGGTGCCAGCTGTACCTGCTGCTGCAGCGCGCGGGCCTCGTCGGGCGCGAGGGCCCGGCGCTGTGAGCGCGGTTCCGTCTGTGACACCGCCTGGATAGGCTTGCGACACGGGCGGGAATCAGCGCCCCCGACTTCTTGGAGGAACCATGTCCGTCACGAGCGAAGCCAACACCACCTGGACCGGTTCCCTGATGGAGGGCTCCGGCACGGTCGCATTCTCGACCTCGCACCTGGGCACCTTCCCCATCGACTGGAAGGCGCGCAGCGAGGGCTCAGATACGACCACGACCCCGGAAGAGCTCATCGCGGCCGCGCACGCCTCGTGCTTCAGCATGGCGCTCTCGCACGCGCTGAGCGAGAACGGCACTCCACCCGAGCGCGTCAACACGAGCGCCTCGGTCACTTTCAAGCCCGGCACCGGCATCACCGGCAGCCACCTCAACGTCAACGCTGTCGTGCCGGGTATCACGCCCGAGCGCTTCGCGGAGATCGCGCAGGGCGCGAAGGTCGGATGCCCCGTGTCGCAGGCCCTGGCCGGCATCGAGATCACGCTCGAGGCCTCGCTGGCCTGAGCGCCGGTCCGGCTGCGGACCGCTCACGCTGTGCGCAGCCGGGCCGTCAGCCCGCGCGGGACAGGCGAATCGACTCGCGGATGCTCGCCCTGGCGTCCTTACGGCGCCCCGCGGCATCCTGCACCACTCCGAGCCGGTACCGTGCACGCCAGTCACCCGGTGCCGCGTCGGCCTCTGCGGTGTACTGGGTGATCATCGGCTCAATATCTGCCTCGAGCAGCCGGCCGCTCGGCGTCAACTGCTCCGGCGCGTCTGGCATGCCGCCCTCTGCATCGAGGGTTCGCCCCAGCCGGGAGGCGGCAAGACCGAACTGCACCTCGCGGATGAGCGCCCACGCGCCGATCAGCGGCAGCACGAGCAGCGCCACGCCCATGGCGATCCCCACAGGTTCCCCGGTGCGCAGCATCAGTAGCGCTCCCCAACCGGCGACCGCGAGATACAGCACCAGGGCCGCAGCCATCACGACCACACCGATGCGTGAGCTCATCGGCGTGCTCCGAGGCCGAGGTCGATGATGTTCTCCAGGCCCACGGTGATGCCGCGCGCGCCGGCGGCGAACGGCACAGCCAGCCGAATGCCCGGTGCGTAAGCGAGCGCGGGTTCGACGGTGTCATGCACGAACGTGAGCGATTCACCCGGCCCGGACAGAATGACCTCCTGCTTGGCGACCACGCCGGGCCGCCGCAGGGAATGCACCGGCACGGCAGCGACCTGCTGGCCTCGCGCGCGCTGATCCACGTGCGGGGCCAACACCGGTCCCACGGACTCACGCGCTGCGGCGATGAGCTCGGCTGTGCGCACCGCCGTGCCGCTGGGCGAGTCGATCTTGGTCTCGCGGTGCGCCTCGATGATCTCGGCGGACGGGAAGAAGGGGGCCGCGGCGGCAGCCAGCGCCGAGCCCAGCACGGAGCCGAGCGAGAAATTCGGGATGAAGACCGCGCCGGTGCCGGCGGCATCGACCAGGGGCCGGATGGCTGCGATCCGCTGCTGCGACCAGCCGGACGTGCCCACGAGCACGTTGATGCCCTGTTCGGTCGCGGCGCGGACGACCTCGATACTCACGGCCGGCACAGACGCATCGATGACAAGATCGGCGCCGCGCAGTTCGCTGAGGTCGCTGGATGAGGTCAGCACCCGCACGACGTCGTAGCCGTCGAGGGAGTCGATGACGGAGCGGATGATCGTGCCGAGCTTGCCGGTGCCGCCGACGAGGGCAACCTGTGTGGTCATGTATCCAGTCTAGGTTCGGCTCGCCGGCCACTCGGGCACTGAGTCAGCGACGCACTCAGACCGGGATGATGTCGGGAAGACCGGTGCGCAGCTCCATCGGCAAGTGGCCGAGATCGTTGTGCGCGAGCAGCGTCCAGGGCCGCCCCTGGCGCTGCATGATGACGGTGAGGCCACAGTGCGCCTGGTTGAGGGTCATCCAGCGCCACTCCGGCGCCCCCAGCACCTCACGCACGAACCAGGCGATGACGAAGTTGTGGGTGATGAGCACGTCGTGCACATCACCGGTCTTACGCATGAGGAACTCCCCCACCGCGTCTTCCATCTGCGCCCGACCCGCCTCGATCTCGGCCTCTGTGACAGATCCGAAGAACGGCTCGTAGGCGGCAGGGGTGTCGTCGGTCGGCCCTGTCGGCACGCAGTCGAACAGGAGTGCGGAGGGCTCGGGCACCACAGAAGGAAGCCGGGCCGCGACGGCTTTGGCCGTCTCGGTGGCCCGCAGCAAGGGCGAATGCCAGACACCGTCCAGTGGAAGGCCGGAGAGCCGGTCGGCGATGAGCTCGGCCTGGCGCTGCCCCCTCGGCGACAGGGGTCCGTCGTCGACGCCGTGCTCGGCGTCCTGATGTTCACCGTGTCTGACCAGATATATGTAGTGCGTCACAACCCTGCTCGCTTCGTCGCTGTCCCGAGGGACACCATCAGCCTACCCGGGTAGAAAGCGAGGCGTCAGTCGCTGGCGCGGGCGAGGTCGGTCAGCTGGGTCCGCGAGAGAGAGATCCCCGCCGCCTGCATGAGCTCATCGACGTGCGCGATCGCGAAGGCGTTCACGATCGGCGCGACCACCGTGCGCTGCGCGAGCAGCCAGGCCACGGAGACGGCGGCGATCGGCGCGTCGAGCTCGGCGGCGACCGTGTCGAGGGCCTTCAGGATCTTGATCCCGCGTCGGTTCACGAGTGCCCGTAGCTGCTCGCCCCGCACACCGGCGGACGCCTGCTTGTTACGGTAGAGACCCGAGAGGAAGCCGTGCTCGAGCGCATGCGACGGAGTCAACGCGAGGTTCTGCGCCCCGGCGACCAGCCGCAGGTCTCCCTCGTACTGCTGACGTCGGACGAGGTTGTACGGCTCGTCGAGAACCTCGATCCGCGGGTAGCCGGCGGAGGCGAGGATACGGGCTTCGACGAGCTGCTCGGGCGCGAGCCCGAAGGCACCCACCGTGGCGATCTTGCCGCTCTCGCGCAGCCAGTCGACCGTGGCGAGGGTGTCTTCGAGATTCGTCGCCTGGTCGAGGGTGGCGTCGAGGTACATGATGTCGATCTGCTCGACACCCAGTCGCGTGAGCGATCCTTCCACCGCGCGCACGAGGTTCACCGCCCCCAGGCCAGGGTGATCGGCGTGCGTTCCGATGCGCACGCTGAGCAGCATCCGATCCCGCAAGCCCCTGCTGCGCAACCACTGGCCGATGATGTGTTCGCTACGCCCACCCGAGTAACCGTCGGCGGTGTGGATCGCGTTGCCGCCGAACTCCGCATACCGGTCGAGAATGTCGTGGCTGGACTCGAGATCGACATTCCAGCCGAACTCGGCGGCGCCGAGCATCAGGGGAAAGGCGCTGTGCACGGTCTCCCCGATGGGCACTCTCAGGTTCGCGCCGACCCCCGGACCGACTACGGGGATCGGTGCGGACGGGTGTACATCGATCACGGGCTGCGCGCGGGAGACGTCGGTGCCGGTGCTAACCCCGAAGAACCGCAATCTCACCACCCCCGCGTCTGTGGGTCCCGTCCCACGGTCCGCTGCACCCCCCGGTGCGTACTTAGAGAGTAAGCGACAGCACCGGGTACTCCGGGCCGTGCGACGCCCCGCAGAGCGTGTCAGCTATAACGTTTTGGTCACACCAGACGCAGAAGACCCGGAGCCGCGCATTTCGCGCGACCCCGGGTCTTCTGAGGTGGAACCGGATGCCAGAGATCTCGCATCCGGAGCAGGATCAGGCCTCGGCAGGAGCCTCGGTCGTCTCGCCCTCGGCAGGAGCGTCGTCGAGCACGGGCTCGAGCGACAGCTTGCCGCGGTCGTCGATCTTCGTGATGCGCACGAGGATCTTCTGACCGACCGAGAGCACGTCCTCGACGTTCTCGACACGCTTGCCACCGGCGAGCTTGCGCACCTCGGTGACGTGCAGCAGGCCGTCCTTGCCGGGCAGCAGCGAGATGAAGGCGCCGAAGGTGGCGATCTTCACGACGGTGCCGAGGAACTGCTCGCCGACCTCCGGGTTGGTGGGGTTGGCGATCGCGTTCACCTGGGCACGGGCCGCCTCGGCCGAGGGACCGTCGACAGCGCCGATGTAGACGGTGCCGTCCTCCTCGATGGAGATCTGGGCGCCGGTCTCGTCCTGGATGGCGTTGATCGTCTTGCCCTTCGGGCCGATCAGCTCACCGATCTTGTCGACCGGGATCTGCACGCTGATGACGCGCGGCGCGGTGGGCGCCATCTCGTCAGGAGCGTCGATCGCGGCGTTCAGCACGTTGAGGATCGTGAGACGCGCATCCTTGGCCTGGGTCAGCGCGCCGGCGAGCACCTCGGAGGGGATGCCGTCGAGCTTGGTGTCCAGCTGGATCGCGGTGACGAAGTCGCTGGTACCGGCGACCTTGAAGTCCATGTCACCGAGGGCGTCCTCAGCGCCGAGGATGTCGGTCAGCGCCGCGTAGCGGGTCTGACCGTCGACCTCGTCCGAGACCAGGCCCATGGCGATGCCGGCGACGGGTGCGCGCAGCGGCACACCAGCGTTCAGCAGCGACAGGGTCGAGGCGCAGACGGAACCCATCGACGTCGAGCCGTTCGAGCTCAGCGCCTCAGAGACCTGACGGATCGCGTAGGGGAACTCCTCGCGGCTGGGCAGCACCGGCACGAGCGCGCGCTCGGCGAGGAAGCCGTGCCCGATCTCGCGACGCTTCGGCGACCCGACACGACCGGTCTCACCGGTCGAGTAGGGCGGGAAGTTGTAGTGGTGCATGTAGCGCTTGCTCGTGGTGGGCGACAGCGAGTCGATCTGCTGCTCCATCTTGAGCATGTTCAGCGTGGTCACGCCCAGGATCTGGGTCTCACCGCGCTGGAACACGGCCGAGCCGTGCACGCGCGGGATGACCTGAACCTCCGCGTCCAGCGGACGGATGTCTGCCAGGCCACGGCCGTCGATGCGGACGTTCTCGGTGAGGATGCGGCCGCGAACGATCTTCTTGGTGACCGACTTGTACGCGGCGGCGAACTCGAGCGGTGCACCGGCCGGCAGCTCACCGGCCTCGACGGCCTCGATCAGCTCGGCGCGGACGCGGTCCTTGATCGCGTCGTCGGCGTTCTGACGCTCGACCTTGTCGGCGATCTGGTAGACATCGCTGAGCTCCGCGAAGGCGCGCTCGGAGACGAAGTTGTAGACCTCGTCGCTGTACGCGGGGAAGACCGGGTAAACACCCGGCTCCTTGGCGGCGGTCGCGGCAAGCTCGGCCTGGGCCTTCACCAGCTGCGCGATGAACGGCTTCGAGGCCTCGAGGCCCTGGGCCACGACCTCTTCGCTCGGCTTGGTGGCGCCGGCCTTGATGAGGTTCCAGCTGCCCTCGGTCGCCTCGGCCTCGACCATCATGATCGCGACGTCTTCGGTGCCGTCAGCCTTGGTCACGACGCGACCGGCGACGATGAGGTCGAACACGGCCTCGCCGACCTGCTCGGCGTTCGGGAACGCGACCCACTGGTCGGCGTGCTCGCCGTGGCCAGGAATGAAGGCCAGGCGCACACCGGCGACGGGGCCGGAGAAGGGCAGACCCGAGATCTGGGTCGATGCCGATGCAGCGTTGATCGCCAGCGCGTCGTAGTACTCGCCCGGGGCGATCGACAGCACGGTGATGACGATCTGCACCTCGTTGCGCAGGCCGTCGACGAACGACGGGCGCAGCGGGCGGTCGATCAGACGGCAGACCAGGATCGCCTCGGTCGAGGGGCGACCCTCACGACGGAAGAACGAACCGGGGATCTTGCCGGCAGCGTAGGAACGCTCCTCGACGTCAACGGTCAGCGGGAAGAAGTCGAAGCCCTCACGCGGGTGCTTGCCCGCGCTCGTGGCCGACAGCAGCATGGTCTCCTCGTCGAGGTACGCCGCGACGGCGCCCTGCGCCTGCTGGGCGAGACGACCGGTCTCGAAGCGAATGGTGCGGGTGCCGAAGCGACCGTTGTCAAGAACGGCCTCGGTGGCAGTGATTTCAGGACCTTCCAAGAGGTCTCTCCTTCTTTGTTTAGGCTCGCGATTCCGTGTGAACCACGAGCATGCAAACGGAGCACATGCGTGCGGATATGGGCGCGCGGGCATTCCCGCGAGAACGCGCCTGCGCTGGCCACCAGTGGAATGCCACCCGACGCTCGCCGCCGAGGAACCCACCACAGGGGACCAGCTCTCCGCCGATCGCTCCATGAGTCGATATGAAATTGGACAGGATGCCGAAGGGCAACCCGAACCAGCTTATCAGCAGGCCTTTCACCCTGACGGGTGCGCCAGACTGTCGGCATGGCGACGTTCGCGGGCTACGACGACGATTTCCTCGGCACGACCGTGCCGCTGCCGGTGCCGCTCTCCCCCGCGCACGCGACCCGACTGGACTACCCGCACTTCTCGGTGCTCCTCATGCATGAGCGGCGTCTGGCCGGATCCACGGCGGTCAACATCGACGGTGCGGCGCTCGTCGAGGTTCCCCGCTCGGGAGAATGGCATCTGGATCCACGGGTTCCCGCCGCGCTGCAGGCGGGCGCAGAGGTGTACCGCCGCAACGATCTCGACCGCGGTCACCTCGTGCGCCGCCGCGATCCGGGGTGGGGCACGGATGCCGTGGCCGCGACCGAGGCGACCTTCGCCTACCCGAATGCCGCCCCGCAGGTCGCGGACTTCAACCAGTCACCGCAGCTCTGGCTCGGACTGGAGGATCACGTGCTGACCTATGCCGACGCGCACGACCACCGCGTGAGCGTGTTCACGGCCCCGGTGCTCGGCGCCGATGACCCGCCCTACCGAGGCATCCGCATCCCGCGGCGGTTCTGGAAGGTCGCGGCCTGGGTCGACGCACCTGGCGCCCTGCGCAGCGCAGCCTTTCTGCTCGATCAGTCGGATCTGCTCGATGGATCCTCCCTGCTCACGGCAGACCGCGCTCGTGTGTCGATCGCCCCGCTGCCCCCATTCCTGACCTTCCAGGTGCCGGCCGCGGATGTCGCCGCCCTCACAGGTCTGGATCTCGGGCCGCTCGTGCGCGCCGACGTGTTGTCGGTGCCGGCAGCGCGTCGACCGCGCTGGGTTGCGCTTGACACACCGGACGACATCACGCTGGTGTGACCGTGGGCACGCCGGGCTAGGCTGGCGCGCATGAGCGAAGACAAGGCGAACTCCTCCGAGGAGATGAAGCGCAAGTTCAAAGAGGCGCTCGACAAGAAGAACGCGCAGCGACACGGAGGCGAGGCGCACCTCGACGGAGATTCCGCCGTGCACGCCACGGCCGCGCCGCAGATGAAGCGGGAGTTCCGTCGCAAGAGCGGCTGATCCACCGGTGAGGGGCGGGCGCCAGCCTGCCCCCCCCTTAACCGGGAGGTTGCTGCGACAGCCAGTCCTCGAAGGTGATGCGGCCCAGCTCCGCCGAGGTGTCGGGGAGCGCGGAACCGTCGCGTAGCGCGGCGCCGTACGACCCGGGCAGCAGGACACGCGGCATCCATACCCGCGCACCGATGTGCTGCGCCCACGCGCGCATCATGGCCCCGAGTTCCTCCTCGCGCGGACCGGCGAAGTCGGTCGCCCGCCCGCTCGGCCCCCGCTCGACAAGGTCGACCACCCGGGAGGCGAGTTCGCTGATCGCCACCGGCTGCACCGGTGCCGTGATGACCGGATGCACAGGGCCCATGGCGAAGCCCTGGAACATCTGCCGCGCGAAGTCGTGAAACTGCGTGGCTCGTTGGATCGTCCAGGGCACGCCGCCTGCTTCCACCGCCAACTCCTGCGCGACCTTTCCCGCGTAGTAGCCGTAGGGGGCGCGGTCGATGCCGACGATCGAGATCACCAGGTGATGCCCGACGCCGGCTCGACGCTCGGCTTCGAGCAGTCGCTCCGAGGTCTGCTCGAAGAAGGCGACCGCCTTCGCCTCGCTCTGGGACGGGAGGCTCAACGCGTCGATGACCGCGTCGCTGCCACGCACGGCGTTCTCGAGGCCGCGTCCGTCACGCACGTCGACCCCGGTCGCGCGCGACAGCGAACGCACGCCGTGGCCCCGCGCCGCAGCCACGCGTACGATCTCGGCCCCCAGTGTTCCGGTCGCCCCAGCGACGGAGATGTCCATGTGCTCACGTTAACGCCACGATGGCCGCGGCGGATAGTACCGGCGCGGCCATCGTCTGCGTGGGTCACTCCCCCGCGAGCCCTCCGAGCAGGTGCCCGAAGGAACGCCCCTTGCCGAGGTAGGTGTCGGGGTCGAACGGATCAGCATCTCCCGCCGACTCGCGTCGTGCGATCGCGTCCGCGAGCTCGCGTGCTCCGCGCTCCACGCGCGCGCTGAGCGGCGCCACGTCGTCGGCGTTCGAACCCCAGTCGCTCGAGGCCGCGAAGACCCCGGTCGAGACCGGTTCGGCGTGCAGATACGTGAACAGCGGACGGATCGCGTAGTCGATCGCCAACGAGTGACGCGCGGTCCCGGCGTTGGCGCCGATCAGCACCGGCTTGCCGGTGAGCGCGTCCGGGGCGAGCACATCGATGAACGACTTGAACAGCCCGGCGTAGCTCGTCGAGAAAATCGGCGTGACCGCGATGATCCCGTCTGCCGAGACCACCCGGTTGATGGCCTCCTCGAGCGCGGCGGGGGCGAACCCGGTGAGCAGGTTGTTGGTGATGTCATGCGCGAGGTCACGCAGTTCGATCACGTCAGCCTTCACCTCGATGTCGCGCTCGCGCAGCGACTTCGCGGTCTCGGCGAGCAGCCGGTCCGCCAGCATCCGCGTGGATGACGGATTGGACAACCCTGCTGAGATCACGGCGATGCGACGCTCGCTCATGTCAGGCCCCCTTCCGGGTCGCAGCGGCACCGAACGACGAGCCGGCGAGCGCCGGGCCGTCCTGGTAGGGCGAGCCGGCGGTGAGGTTGTCGCCGCGGTTGGCGCCCGGGCGCGCTTCGCGCGCGGGGCCGTCACCGTAGATCGCCTTGACGCGGGCTGCGTGGGTGGGTGCATCCGGCACGGTCTCGGGGCGCCCGGCCGCCAGCTCCTTGCGCAGCACCGGCACGACCTCGCCACCGAGCAGGTCGAGCTGCTCGAGCACGGTCTTCAGCGGCAGACCCGCGTGGTCGATGAGGAACAGCTGGCGCTGGTAGTCGCCGAAGGTGTCACGCATCGCGGCATAGCGGTCGATGACCTGCTGCGGCGAACCGACCGTCAGCGGGGTCATCTCGGTGAAGTCCTCCATGCTCGGTCCGTGGCCGTAGACGGGGGCGTTGTCGAAGTAGGGACGGAAGTCGTTCTTCGCGTCCTGCGAGTTGGTGCGCATGAATACCTGGCCGCCGAGTCCGACGATCGCCTGCTCGGGGGTGCCGTGGCCGTAGTGCGCGAAGCGCTGGCGGTACAGCTCGATGAGGCGCTGGTAGTGCTCCTTGGGCCAGAAGATGTTGTTGGCGAAGAAGCCGTCACCGTAGTACGCGGCCTGCTCGGCGATCTCCGGCGTGCGGATGGAACCGTGCCAGACGAACGGCGCGACGCCGTCGAGGGGGCGCGGCGTCGAGGTGAAGCCCTGCAGCGGGGTCCGGAACTTGCCGTCCCAGTCGACGACGTCATCCGTCCACAGCTTGCGCAGCAGCGCGTAGTTCTCGATCGCCAGCGGCAGGCCCTGGCGGATGTCCTGACCGAACCACGGGTAGACGGGGCCGGTGTTGCCGCGGCCGAGCATGAGGTCCATGCGGCCGTCGGAGACGTGCTGCAGCATCGCGTACTCCTCCGCGATGCGCACGGGGTCGTTCGTGGTGATCAGAGTCGTCGACGTCGAGACGATCAGACGCTCGGTCTGTGCGGCGACATGGGCGAGGAAGGTCGTCGGGCTGGACGACCAGAACGGCGGGTTGTGGTGCTCACCGATGGCGAAGACGTCGAGTCCCACCTCTTCGGCGTGCTTGGCGATCGTCGCGGTCGCCTTGATGCGCTCGCGCTCGCTCGGGGTGTGGCCGGTCGTGGGGTCCTGCGTGATGTCGCTGACGGACATGATGCCGAACTGCATAGCGCTGTGCTCGTTCACTTTTCTCTCCAGTCGGGATGCCGGAGGCATCCGCTCTATTCAAATGAATGTATCTCGTACAACGCAGGGCGCACAAACTTATTCCCGCCCGCATGCGCCAGGTAGCCTCGGGGGATGAGCAGCGCGCAGGAGCCGGCACCCCCGACCACGACGGGCTCGATTCCGCGCGCCCGCCGGCGCGTGCCGTTCTGGGACAATGCCCGCTTCGCGTGCATCGTGCTGGTCGTGCTCGGCCACGGCATCCAGCGACTCATATACGACTCCGATATCTCCTACGCGTTCTACCTGTCGTTCTATGCCTTCCACATGCCCGCGTTCGCGATCATCTCGGGCTACTTCTCGAAGGCTTCTCCCCCCACCAAGAAGCAGATGGTGCGGGTGCTGACCGACATCCTGCTGCCGTATCTCATCTTCGAACTTCTCTGGTCGGTGACCAAGTGGCTGGTGGAAGGGCAGGGCAGTCCCAACATCACGCAACCGTCGTGGACCCTGTGGTTCCTGCTCGCCCTCGGCATCTTCCGTCTCGTGCTCCCGTACCTCGCGCTGTTGCGCTGGCCGCTGTTGTGGGCGATGGCGATCTCGGTCGGCGTCGGCTACATCGCCAACGTGGACAGCACCTTCTCGCTCTCGCGGACACTGGGTCTGTTGTTCTTCTTCACCCTCGGCTGGTGGCTGCGCGAGCACGACATCGTGCGGCGATTCCAGCTGATCGACTACCGCCCCTGGTGGCTGCGCGTGACAGCTCTCGCCGTGCTGGCCTTCTGGGCCTTCGCCTGCTGGTTCTGGCTGGATGTGTGGAAGACCATCGATCTGCGCCACTGGTTCTTCTACGAGGACTCCTACGCCGATCTCGGCGGTGAGCAGTGGTGGGCAGGCGGATTCCGCATTGTGCTGATGGGGCTCGCGCTCCTCCTCAGCGCCGCATTCTTCGTGCTGCTGCCGCGCCGCAACACCTGGTGGACGCACCTGGGGCAGTACACGATGTACGTGTACCTGCTGCACTCGTTCGTGCTCTACCCGTTCCGCGAGTCGGGCGTGCTGCGCAGCCTCGACCCGACCTGGCTCTGGCTGCCGGTGATCACCGTGGTCTCGGTGGCGATCGCCTTCCTGCTCTCGAGCAAGCCGGTGCGCACCGTCTTCCGCCCCCTGGTCGAGCCGCGACCGGCGTGGCTGTTCCGCGAGCCGGAGCTGATCACCGCCGAGGGCCACCGCAACGACCCGACCGGTTCGCGCCGCAGCTGAGGTCGCGTCAGGCGAACAACGGGGCGCCGACGTACGAACCCTCAGCAGCGCCCGGCGGCACCGCCCACAGCCCCGAACCGACGTGGCGGATGTACTCGTTCAGCAGGTCGGTCGACAAGGTGCGTTGCAGCGCGATGAACTGCTCCGGCGAGCGCTGGTAGGACAGGAAGAACAGACCGGCGTCGAGCCGGCCCAGCGTGTTGTTGCCGTCGACGTAGTTGAAACCGCGACGCAGGATACGCACCCCGTCGTTCTGCGCGGCATGGGCCAGACGCACGTGGCTGGCGGTGTCGATCGCCGCCGACGAGAAGTCCGGCGCCGTTGCCTCCTCCCCTCCCGAGAGGGGGGCGCCCTGACCCTTGTCGCGGCCGATGATGCGCTCCTGCTCACCCAACTGCACCCGATCCCAGGTCTCGATGAGCATCGCGATCTTGCGGGCGACAAGATACGAGCCGCCCGCCATCCAGTCGGCACCGTCGCCGGAGGCGACCCAGACATGCGTGGCAAGCCCCGCGGTGTCGTCGGCGAGGATGTTCGCCGTGCCGTCCTTGAAGCCGAAGAGGTTGCGCGGCGTCTGCTGCTGGGCCGTGGTGCGTGAGGTCTTGCCGAAGCCGAGCTGCGACCAACGCAGCTTGGCGCGCCCGAAGGCGATGCGGCTGAGGTTGCGGATCGCGTGCACGGCGACCTGCGGGTCGTCCGCGCACACCTGAATGCACAGGTCTCCCCCGGAGGATGCGGGGTCGAGGTCGTCACCGAGGAACGGCGGCAGCTTCTGCAGCAGCGGGGGACGTCGATCCCGGATGCCGTAGCGGTCGCCGTCTTCGTTCTCGAAGAGGGTCGGACCGAAACCGATCGTGACGGTCAGGTGCGATGCCGGCAGCCCGAGCGCCTCACCGGTGTCATCCGGCGGCTGCTCGGCGGGGCCGCCAACCGCGCCGGTGGCGCTGACCTCCAGACCCTGCGTCATCCGCGCGGATGCGTAGGTCCAGTCCTGGAGCAGTTCGATCAGGTCATCGCGATCACTGCGCGGCATCATGTCGAACGCGGCGAAGTGCAGGTGCTCCTGCACGGGCGTGGTGATGCCCGCCTGGTGCGCCCCGAAGAAGGCGTAGGGTGTGCCGGCGTCGTGTTCGCCGACCCGCGCGGCGCCGAGGGCGTAGCCGCCGACGCCCCCGAGGGCGAGACCGGCCACCCCGCCACCGATAGCGAGCCCGAGCAGGCCGCGGCGGCTCAGGCGCGCGCGACCTGCGGCCTCGTCGGGCGAGACCTCCGCGCCATCGGCGGTCGGGGTGATGTCGTCGGTCATCTCAGGAGAGCACCGTGGTCGTGAGCTGCGAGAGCGGCTCAGCGAGGGCGTTGATGAGATCACTCAGCTCGCGACGCTGCTCGTCGGACAGGTCGGTGAACGGCACGAAGCCATCAGACAGCGAGCCGTGCTGAGCGAGAGCCTCCTCGAGCGCGGCGTACCCCGCGTCGATCTGCTCGACGAGGGCAGCCCCGTCGTCGCCCTTGGCCGCAGCAAGGTCGCGCACGAGCGAGAACGCCATCTTCGACCCTTCGACGTTGGCGGCGAAGTCGTAGAGGTCGGTGTGCGACCACCAGTCCTCCTCGCCGGTGATCTTGCCGGTGGCGACCTCGTCGAGCAGGGCGATGGCGCCGTTCGAGATCCCGGCGATCCCCTGGTCGTCGAGCGCGGCCTGGAAGTCGTCGGAGTGCACGTAGTCGTACAGCTCCTGCACGTCGGCGATGAGCAGGTCGCCGAACTCGGCCCGCTCCTCGGTGGTCGACGGTGCCCAGTCCTGCCAGGCCGGCGTCTCGCCGTCGGCGTTGAGGGCGTCCTTCGCCGGCACCCACAGATCCTTCTCGATGCGGTGGAAGCCTGTCCAGTCCAGGCCTTCGGCGACGGCATCCACCTCTCGGTAGTCAATGCGCGGATCCAGGTCACCCAGCGCCTCGGCCACGGGCTCGATGCGCTCGTAGAACGCCCGCGTCTGCGGGAACATCTCGCGGGCGGTCTCGTCATCGCCCGCGACATACGCCGCGACGAAGGCCTCGACCGACGGCACGAGCTGGCCGACCTGGTCCTTCACGAACGCCCCGTACAGGCTGACGGCCTCGGCCTTCTGCTCGGAATCCGCCCCGGCCACCTCGACCCGGTCACCGCTCACGGTGAAGCCGGCGCGACCGACGCCGTCACCGAGCATGCCCGGCTTGCAGACCGTGAAATAGTCGCCCGGCTGGGCCGTGACGGTGAGGGTACGGGATGCCCCGGGGGCGATGTTCTCGACCTCGCCGACGATGCGCAGGCCGTCGTCGGCGAGCAGGTAGAACTCGGTGACCTGCTCCCCCTCGTTCTGCACGTCGAAGGTGAGGGTGCCACTCTGTGCGTTCGTCGACGACACCGTGCACGCGTCGGCCGTCGAGGAGACGGTGAAGGATGCCTCGGCGAGATCGGCCTTGGCGACGCAGCCCGAGAGGAGGAGCGCGGCGGCTCCGGTCGCGGCGAGTGCGCCGACGGCGCGGGAAGCGGTGATCATGCTGCTCCTGTGGTGGATCGGGAGGGGGTCGGTGCGGCCGTGCGGGCGGCGTTCGGGGTGTCGGAAGTGTCGGACGTGTCGGACGTGTCGACGGCAGTCGCAGCGGGCGCGGCCGCGCGAGGGGCGGGGCGACGACGCAACCCGCGCAGGAAGAACCCGCCGACGATGACGACGTACAGCACCCAGGCGATCACCTGCAGCCACGTCATCTGCGGCATGAATCCGATCGTCGCTTGCAGGATGACCGCCAGCGGGCCTCCGGGCGCGATGGCCTCGCGGAGGTCGAACGCCCAGCCGAAGGGGAAGCCGGCGAGCCCCGTGAGCACGGCTCCGGTCGCGTCGACCGGAGCATGGGTGGTGAAGGGGCCTGGGAGCGCTGCCGCTTCCTGCAGGTCCATCACGGCGTAGGCGAGCACACCGGCCGCGACGATCACGAGGAATCCGCCGGTCCACGCGAAGAAGCGTCGCAGGTCGAGGCGCACGGCGCCACGGGCGAGCAGCCAACCGATGACGACGGCGATCACGAGTCCCAGCAGGGCTCCGAGCAGCGCTGCGGGGACCTCGCCGAAGGACTGCACCATCGACCAGAGCAACAGCGTGGTCTCGACGCCTTCCCGGGCGACCGAGACGAAACCGACGAACACGAGCGCCCACAGCCCACCGGTCGCGAGCGCGCGATCGATGCCGCCTTCGAGGCTGGCCTTCATCGTGCGACCGGCCTTCTGCATCCAGAAGATCATCCAGGTGACCATCGCGACGGCCAACAGCGACAGGCCGCCGCCCAGCAGCTCCTGCGCCTGCGTGGTGAGCGTGTACGCACCGAAGGTGAGGATCGCACCGACCCCCAGGGCGAGCAGGACCGCGAGAGCGATACCCGCCCACAGCCGCGGGAGCACATCCGAGCGTCCCAGGCGGCGGAGGTAGGCGATGAGGATGCCGACGACGAGCGCGGCCTCGAGACCTTCACGCAGGCCGATGAGAAGGGTGGCGAACACGGGGCGGGGCTCCACTCGGGAAGTGAGGTAAGGAGTGCCTTACCTCACTCACTGTACCTCAGGCAGAGCCCTCTCCCCTGTTGCCGGGGTCATCGTGACGGATCATCAGCGCGAGATAGCCGACGAGGACGGCAACGAGCGCCAGCTCGGCCGCAATGTAGCCATAGTGCAGCCACGATTCGCCGGGGTCACCCCCGGCGATGATCACGTCACTGCGTGCGGCGAGCGCCGGGCGGATGACCAGGGACTGCACGGCTGCGACAGCGCCGGCGGCGCCGATCAGCATCCATCCGCCCCGCGAGAGACGCGGGCGGAACGCGCCGAGCACCACCAGCACCACCCACAGCAACCAGCCGGCGAGCGACAGCGCCGTGAACACCAGGCGGCCGATTCCGAGGCCCAGGGGGATCGTGATGCCGGGAGCCAGGAACTTGAGCGGCGTCTCGATGAACGACAGCCCGACGATCAGTCCGATCCACAGGGCAGGCACGACCAGACGCAGAGCAGGGACGAGACGAGGCATGGCACCACGGTACGCAGACCGTCGTCGCCCTGACGCCGGTAACGGTGTGCAATATTCGCCCTGCTCCCCCGCGAGCCGATCTAGCGTCAAGACATGGCAGACCTGAACCTTCCGATCCTCGACCTCTCCCAGCTCGACCAGGGCCCCGCAGCGGCCGAGGACTTCCGCGCACGACTGCGCGAAGCCACCCACGAGGTGGGCTTCTTCTATCTGACCGGCACCGGTGTCTCACCCGAGCTCGAAGCACGGCTGCACCAGGCAGCCCTCGACTTCTTCGCGCTGCCGGAGGCCGAGAAGCTCGCGATCGAGAACGTCAACAGCCCGCACTTCCGCGGTTACACCCGCATCGGCGGGGAGCGCACCCAGGGCAAGGTCGACTGGCGAGAGCAGATCGACATCGGCCCCGAGCGCACGCCAGTGGCTGACGGCCCCGCGTTCAACCGACTGATCGGGCCGAACCTGTGGCCGGCCGCGCAGCCAGAGCTGCGCGAGGTCGTCGCCGAGTGGCATGCCACCCTGTCGGACGTGTCACGGCGACTGCTGCGCGCCTGGGCGGAGGCGCTGGGCGCATCGCCGACGTACTTCGACGACCACTTCGGCGAGCCCTCGACGCTGATCAAGATCGTCCGCTACCCGGGCACGCACGAGCCCGAGCCACAGCAGGGCGTCGGCGCGCACAAGGACTCGGGGGTTCTCACGCTGCTGTGGGTCGCTCCCGGCAAGGGCGGACTACAGGTGGAACGAGACGGCGAGTGGGTGGATGCACCGCCGGTGCCCGGTGCGTTCGTGGTGAACATCGGCGAGCTGCTCGAGTACGCCACGGGCGGCTACCTGCGCGCGACCAACCACCGTGTCGTCTCACCGAAGGCCCCCGACGAGCGCATCTCGATCCCGTTCTTCTTCAATCCGGCACTGGACAAGCGGCTGCCGCTGATCGACCTTCCCGCCGAACTCGCGGCACGATCTCGTGGCGTGAGCGACGATCCGTCGAACCCGATCCACGCCCTCTATGGCGAGAACGCGCTGAAGTCGCGCCTGCGCGCGCATCCTGACGTCGCCGCGATTCATCACGCCGATCTGGTGGGTGCGCCGGCCTGACCGTCCTCCCCAGACATGACGAAGGCCGCCCCACACCTGGGGCGGCCTTCTCAAGAATGTTCTGCGCGATTGAACGCAGGGGCGCAATGCCTTATCGGCGAAGCCCGAGACGCTCGATCAGCGAACGGTAGCGCTCGATGTCGATGTCCTGGAGGTAGCCGAGCAGACGACGGCGCTGACCGACGAGCAGGAACAGGCCACGACGCGAGTGGTGGTCGTGCTTGTGCTCCTTGAGGTGCTCGGTGAGGTCCTTGATGCGCTGCGTCAGCATTGCGACCTGCACCTCGGGGGATCCGGTGTCACCGGGGTGCGTCGCGTACTCTTCGATGATCGCCTTCTTGACGTCTGCTTCCAGTGCCATAGATTCGATCCCCTCTCTGCTTGTTGCGCGGTGCCCGACGCTGAATGCGTGAGCTCTCTTTATCCGCGGCCGATCGAACGGCAACCGCAATAGTCTACCAGTCGCGAGGGCGAGCGATGACCGCGGCCAGGATAGCCTCGCAGAGTGCAGTTCCCCCGCGGTCTCCTCATCGATCTCACCCCGCTGAAGGCCTCCCCCGCCTTCGCCCGGATGTGGATAGGTTCCACCCTGGCCGGGGTGGGCAGTCAGCTGACGGTGGTGACCGTCATGCTGCACGTGTACACCTTGACCGCCAGCAGCCTGGCCGTGTCGATGATCGCCGTCGCCGGGCTGGTGCCGATGGTGCTCGCCGGGCTCTACGGAGGGATGCTCGCGGACGCGTTCGACCGGCGGCGCGTGGCGCTGATCGCCGCGACCGTCACCTTCCTCGCGACGCTTCTGCTGGCAACCCTGACCTGGCTCGGAGTCGAGACGATCTGGTGGCTCTACGGCTTGAGCATGATCATCGCAGCCGCGGGCTCCGTGGGCATGGCCACCCGCACGGCGATCGTGCCGCGGCTCATCGACCGGGACTTGCTGGCCGCGGCATCCGCCCTCAACGGGGTGGCGTTCGGTGTCACCGTCATGGTCGGGCCCGCGGTCGCCGGACTCCTGGTCGCCTTCACGGGATACGGCTGGACGTACACGATCGACGTGGTGCTCACGCTCGCCCTGTTCCTGGGGCTCTGGACCCTGCCCGCCCTGCATCCGGAGGGCGCCACCGTGCGCCCAGGACTCGCGTCGCTCGTCGACGGCTGGCACTTCCTGAAGCGGGCAGGAAACATCCGCATGCAGTACCTGCTGGATGTCATCGCGATGACCTTCGGGCAGCCGCTCGCGCTGTTTCCCGCCATCGGCACCGTGCTGCTCGGCGGCGGAGCGATCACCACCGGCATCCTCACCGCTGCCGTCGCGGTCGGCACGTTCTGCTCGAGCCTGTTCTCGGGGCGCGTGGTGCACTACCGCTGGCATGGTCGGGGGATCGCCAGGGCCGTGCAGGTGTACGGCGCCGCGATCGCGGTCTTCGGGGTCGTGCTGCTCATCGCCACGCTCTGGCCATCCGACGAGACAGGCGCCCCCGCCGTGCCGCTCATCATCGCCGCGTGCATCGCCCTGGCTGCATCCGGCGCCGCCGACAACGTCAGCGCCATCTACCGCAACACGATGATGCAGGCTGCCGTGCCGGATGCCATGCGCGGGCGACTGCAGGGCGTCTTCATCATCGTGGTCGCCGGCGGACCGCGCATCGGCGCGCTCTACGCGGGCGGGCTCGCGACGCTGACCGCGCTGTGGTTCCCACCGCTGCTCGGCGGCCTGGTGATCATCGGACTGGTCGCCGTGCTCGTGCGGGCGCACCCCCGCTTCCGCGCCTATGACGCAACGAACCCCGAGCCCTGACGGGCCCGGGGTCCAGAGGATGCGGTGATCAGTCCTGCTGCAGCGAACCCTGCAGGTCGAGGTTGATGGTCACGTCCTTGCCGACGAGCACACCACCGGTCTCGAGGGCGGCGTTCCACGTGAGGCCGAAGTCCTCACGGTTGATGGTCGTGGTCGCCGAGGCGCCGGCCTTGTAGTTGCCGTACGGGTCGGTGCCGAAGCCGCCGAAGTCGAACTCGAAGCTCACGGGCTTGGTGATGCCACGGATCGTGAGGTCGCCATCGACGAAGAAGTCACCCTTCTCGACGCGGGTGCCCGTGGAGACGAACTCCATCGTGGGGAAGTTCTCGGTGTCGAAGAAGTCAGCCGAGCGGAGGTGGCCGTCGCGGCCCTCGTCCTTGGTGTCGATCGAGGTGACGTCGACGCTGGCCTCGACCTTGGCCTCGAGCGGGTTCTCCGGGGCGATCAGGGTGGCGCTCTTCACGCCGAAGGTGCCGCGCACCTTGGAGATCATCATGTGGCGCACGCTGAAGGTGACCTCGCTGTGTGCGGGGTCAAGCACCCAGGTGCCGGGACGGTAGCCGGGGATCTCGGTCATTGCTGTCTCTCCTCGAGTCAAAAGTCTGGCCGCGATGTGTGCGACACCTCTGACAACATACATGCGCTTGAATGCATTCCGGATTCGGCGGACTTTTTTCGAGAATCTTCCCCGACACGTCGAAGACCCCCTCCCGCGCTGTGCGGAAGGGGGTCTTCAGAACGCTCAGGTCAGCCGACGGCGACCAGGTCGATGATGAAGATGAGGGTCTTGCCAGAGAGGAAGTGCCCACCCCCGGCCGGACCGTAGGCGAGGTGCGGCGGGATGACCAGCTCACGGCGTCCGCCGACCTTCATGCCCGGGATGCCGTCCTGCCACCCCTGGATGAGCCCGCGCAGCGGGAACTCGATGGTCTCACCACGACCCCACGACGAGTCGAACTCCTCGCCGGAGTCGAACTCGACGCCGGCGTAGTGGACGGTGACGGTGTCGCCGGGCTTCGCCTCGGCGCCGTCGCCCACGATGATGTCGCGGATGACGAGCTCCGTGGGGGCGGGGCCGGTCGGCGCGTCGAACTCAGGCTTTGTGCGATCAGTCATGACTCCATCCAACCCGAGCGCGCGGGGCGCGGTCAACGCGTCCTCTCCGCTGACCGCGAACGGCACGACCCGCCACGCTCATCCGCGATCGGCGACGTCGCGCGAGAGACGCTGCGACACCCACACCGGGATGAACGAGGCGAGGATGACGACGGTGGCGACCACGTTAACGACGTTCGCCTCGTTCGGGCGCGCCATCTGGTTCATGATCCACAGCGGCAGAGTGTCGACACCAGGCGGCGCGGTGAAGATCGTCACGTAGACCTCGTCGAAGCTCAACGCGAACGCGAGGATCGCGCCGGCGACGAGCGCGCTCCGGAACTGCGGGAAGGTGACGAGGCGGAAGGTCTGCCAGGGCGTGGCACCGAGATCCTTCGAGGCCTCTTCGATGCTGGGGTTCATCCGGCGCAGGCGCGCCAGCACATTGTTGAACACCATGACGATGCAGAAGGTGCCGTGCGCGATGATCATGCCGTAGAAGCCGACCTGGATGCCGATGGGCTCAAGGATCTGGTTGTAGGTGTTGTTCAGCGCGACACCGGTGACGATGCCGGGCAACGCGATCGGCAACACCACCAGCAGGTTCACCGTGCGCTGGCCGAAGAAGCGGAACCGCTGCAACGCGAAGGCCACCAGCGTGCCGAGGATGACAGCGATCACCGTCGCGCCAGCGGCGACGAGGATCGAGTTCAGCAGCGCCGCACGGACGGGCTCACTCGTGAACGCCTTGCCCCACCATTCCAGTGAGAACTCGGCGACCGGCCAGCTGACGATCCGCGCGGCGTTGAAGGAGTTGAGCACGACGAGCGCGAGCGGGATGTACATGAAGGCGAGGATGACGGCGACGAGGATGCCGAGGATCACCTTGGAGGTACGGGAGAGACGCAGCATGGCCCGTCACATCCTTTCCAGTGCGCCGGTGCGCTGCACGCTCACCAGGTAGATGACGACGAACGCGATCGGCACGACCGAGAAGGCCGCGGCCAACGGCGGGTTGAGGTTGATGTTCGAGGCGATCACGCTGCCGATCATCTGCGTGTCACCGCCGACGAACTTGGCGACGAGGTAGTCACCCAGGCTCAGCGAGAAGGTGAAGACAGAACCGGCGATGATGGCGGGCTTGATCAGCGGCAGCACGACCGTGCGGATGGTGCGCCAGGATCCGGCCCCGAGGTCGGCGGAGGCATCGAAGAGGTTCGGCGGCAGCTGGCGGATCGCGGTGTAGACCGGAACGGCCATGTACGGCAGCCAGAGGTAGGTCAGGGTGAGCACGACCGTCGCGACGGTGAAGCCGGGCCCCTTGATACCGAAGGGCGCGAGCGCCCAGTTGAAGAAGCCTTCCTCGGTGAAGGTGATGCGCATCGCCAGCACCTTGACCAGGTAGCCGGCCCACAGGGGCAGCGTGATCGAGACGGCAAGCAGGGCACGCAGCCAGGGCGAGGCGACTTTGGCCATGAAGATGCCCAGGGGCACCGAGATGAGGACGGCGAGCGCGGTAACCGCCAAGGCGATGCCGAGTGTGCGCAGTGCCGTCGTGGCATAGGCGGGGTTAATGAGGAGCTGTTCGAAGTTGCGCAGCGTGAAGCCGGGCTTGACCTTCGAGGTGAATGGGTCGGTCACCCAGAACGCGGTGATCAGCAGCATCACCAGCGAGAAGATGTAGATCCCGACGAGCCACGTCATCGGCAGGGCCAGCAGGCCAGCGATCTGCAGTCGGCGCTTCATGTCGATCCTGTCGTCGTTGAAAGGAGGGGGCGGGGCGGGAGATCACTCCCCCGCCCCGGGGTACGGCGGCTCAGCCCTTGACGGTGAGCCAGGCGTCGGTCCACTGCTGGAAGTTCGTGCAGGTGACATCCGTACGGCCGTCGATGCACTGCTCAATGGGGGTGGTCCAGAACCACACCTTCTTGAAGTACTCCTCGTTGGTCGCGTTGTAGTACTCGCAGTGCGCCTTGGCCTCGTCGCTGGTGTCGCAGAATGCGGCGTTGGCAGGGGCCATGCCGAAGTTCATCGCGATCGCGCCGTTGACCTCGGGCGAGGAGGCGTAGTCCATCCACGCGTAGGCGCAGTTGGGGTTCTTGGCCTCGGCGGCCAGCATCCAGGCATCCGACCATCCCGTCGAGCCTTCTTCGGGCAGCACGCTCTTGAACTTCTCGTCACCGGTGAGCTTGCGCAGCACCTCCCACGACGTGCCGGCGACCGTCGTGCCACCGGCGAAGGAGGTGATCTGGGCGGCGGGGTCGGACCAGTACTCCGAGACGATCTCGTTCTGCTGCTTGAGCAGATCGATCGCCGCGTCGAGCTGCTTCTCATCGAGCGCATACGGGTTGGTAATGCCCAGGTCGGGCTCGTGCGCCATCAGGTAGACGGCGGCATCGGCGATGTAGATCGGCGCGTCGTAGGCGGTGATCTTGCCGGCGTACGGGCTGTCCGCCTCCCAAGCGATGTCCCAGCTGGTGGGCTCTTCGGTCACGACCTCGCTGTCGTACTGCAGGATGTTCGCGCCGCGGCCGATCGGGATGCCGTAGGACTTGCCGTTGATCGTGTCGTAGATCTGCCCCTTCATGCCCTCGACGATGTCGTCGCCGAAGTTGGGGATGAGCTCGAGGTTCAGCGGCTGCACGTCACCACCGGCGATGAGGCGGAGGCTGGCATCGCCCGACGCCGAGACGAGGTCGTAGTCGCCGGTGCGCATGAGCTGCACCATCTCGTCGCTGGTGCCGGCGACACGGCGGTTCACGGTGCAGCCGGTGAGCTTCGTGAACTCGTCGCTCCACGCGGGCTCGACAAAGCCCGACCAGGCGATGATGTTCACCTCTCCCTCGTTCTCGCCGAGCTCTTCGAGCATGGGGATGTCGGGCACATCGATCTGCAGTTGGCCGTCGCCCTCAGCGGTGGCGTCTTCTGATGTTCCGGAACAGGCCGAGAGGCCGAGGACGGCGACAGCCGCCATCGCCGTGACGGCGAGGATCTTCTTACGCATGGGATCGCTCCTTTGTGATCTGTGCTGCTGGTGTGATGCGGATGGGTGGTTCAGGGAAGGCGGGCAGCCTCGGACGGCGCCCACGCCACGCGCACGCGATCGCCACGGGCGAAGGCGCCGGCTGAGGCCGCGTGGTGGGAGTTGGGCTGCTCAGCGAGGACGTCGAGGCCGGCATCGGTCGCCACGAGGTAGCGCGTGGTGGGTCCGGTGTAGACGAGTTCGCTCACCGTTCCGGCGAGCGCGACATCCCCGTCGGTCACTGGCGCATCCGCCGGCTGCATCCGTACCCGCTCAGGGCGGATGCTCATGGTGCGACGATCGCCGGTGAGCTCCTCGGCGAGCGACCCCTCGACGAGGTTGGACAGGCCCAGGAAACGCGCCACGAACTCGGTCTGCGGGTTCTCATAGACCTCACGGGCCGCACCGACCTGCTCGATGCGACCGTTGTTGAAGACGGCGACCCGGTCACTGAGAGTGAGCGCCTCCTCCTGGTCGTGCGTGACGAAGATGAAGGTGATGCCCACCTCGCGCTGGATCTGCTTGAGCTCGATCTGCATGTGCTCGCGCAGCTGTTTGTCGAGCGCTCCGAGTGGCTCGTCGAGCAGCAGCACCTGCGGACGGAGGATGAGTGCGCGGGCGAGCGCGATGCGCTGGCGCTGACCGCCGGAGAGCTGATGCGGCAGGCGATCGGCGACGTGCTCGAGGCGCACGCGGCGCAGAGACTCCTCGACGGCGGCGACCCGCTCCGCCTTGCTGGTGCCCTTCACCGTGAGCCCGTAACCGACGTTCTCGGCGATGGTCATGTGCGGGAACAGCGCGTAGTCCTGGAAGACGGTGTTCACCTGGCGCGCATGTGGTGGCGTGCGAGTGACATCGACGCCCGAGAGCCGAACCACTCCGGCGGTGGCCTCTTCGAAGCCCGCGATGACGCGAAGCACGGTGGTCTTTCCCGAGCCTGATGGCCCGAGCATCGACACGAACTCCCCCGGGGCGACGTCGAGGTCGAGATCGCGCACAGCGGTGAACTCCCCGAAGGACTTCGTCAGCCCTTGCAGGGAGACGCTGCCGGGGGCGGCAGCAGACTCCATGGCGGGTGCGGCGGGTGCGGCAGCAGGCATCGGGTGCTCCTCTGGATCATCGTCGAACGAGGGAAGGTTTGCTAAACATATAAAACCAGATGACATATTTCAAGCGCGGCGCACGAAGATTCGCCGAGGGAGTGGAAGAATCACGGAATGGACCCGCTGACGACCCAGAGCGCGCCTCGGCCGCATCTGTCCGACGCGCGCCCCAGCCAGCCGCATCGCCTCGAAGGCGCCCTGTTCCAGCCGATCGGCGACGAGGGGCGAGCAGAGCTCGTCGAGCGCAGGCTCGTGGATGCCATCCATCGCGGACATCTGCGTGCCGGTGAGCGTCTCCCCTCCGAGTCCGACCTGGCGCGCAGTTTCGGCGTCGCTCCTGTCACCGTGCGCGAGGCACTGCTGGCCTTGCGCGGACGGGGCCTGATCGTCACCCGCCGTGGCCGCAACGGCGGCAGCTTCGTCATCGACGACGCCGACCCTCTCGCCTATGCGCTGGCCGCAGTACGCGCCACCTCCCGTCTCGCATTGCGTGATCTGGGCGCCCATTACTCGGCGATCACCGCTGCGGCCCTGCGCATGGCGGCGCGCAGAGCAGACCAGAGCGAAACGCAGATCGTGCGCAGACGCTTGGAACGTCTCGAGACGCTCGAACCCGAGCTTCAGCGCCGCCTGCTGGACGACGCCCTCGTCGAGCTTGTCGCCCTCAGCCAGTCCGCGCGCCTCACCCGCGAGCAGATGAAGCTTCAGGCGGAGTTCTCACCGTATCTGCGTCTGGTGGCGCCCGGCGCTGACGGGCAGACCGCCCAGTGTGCGCACCTGCGCGCGATCATCGATGCCGTCGACGCGGCCGACGCGGATGCGGCGGCAACCCTGACCGAGCAGATGGTCACCCAGGTCATCGACGAGCTGATCGCCCTGCAGGCCTCTGCAGCTAGCTCACCCTAGACACCCGCTTTACCCGACACCCCCATCGACGTGCACTGGAGGACGCGATGAGCACCACAACCACCGCCCCGGCGAGCGCTGCGCGCATCGTCACCGACTACTTCGGCTCACCCATCCGCACGCTGCTGGAGTGGGTGGGTCCCTTCGCGGCGCAGGTCGCCGAGGTGCAGCAGACCGGTGCCCTCACCCGCGCCCGGCTCGACGCCCTGGTCGAGCCGCACGCGCTGCGCACGCTCGACCTGCCGGACGCGCCCGTCTACGGTGCAGGCTTCATCGCGGCGATCGATCTGCTCGCTGACGCGCACAGTCACCTCGCCTGGTGGCAGGGGGATGATCGCCGTCAGCTCGTGCTGGCCTCGCAGTCGGTGAACAAGGAGCACATCGACTACAGCGAACTCGAGTGGTATCGCGTGCCGATGAGCACCGGCATCCCGCATGTCGCGGGGCCGTACGTCGACTACCTGTGCAGCGACGAGTACACGATCACCGTTGCGGTTCCTGCCACGGTCGACGGCACGAGGATCGGTGTGGCAGGCCTGGATCTGCTGGTGTCGGAGGTCGAGCGAGAGCTCACCCCTCGTTTTGCCGAGCTCGGCCAGCAGGTCACGCTCGTCAACGGGGTGGGGCGCGTCGTCGTCTCGACCGACCCGCGCACGGCCACGGGTGATTCAGTGCGCGGGGGTCGCCTCGCCGCTCTCCCCCGTATCGCCTGCGACGGCGTTGCGCTGGATGTCATCGTCGAGGATCTCTGATCTGAACCCTTGACACTCGTCGGGTGCGGGTGCACCCTATTGGTGTACCAACTCAACGCCCGGGAGTCATGCAGGCATCGCCGCAGCACCGGGCGTTGAGTCTGTCCAGGGCCAGCGCCCGGCGCCCGCTGCCTCAGTAGGCCAGGAGGGCCGCGCGCGTCGCTCGGGTGCGTACCAACAGCACCTGCTCGTCGGATGCCGCGTGCGGGTCTCCGCCGCTGACGGCACGCTGCCGCACGGCGGCCAGATCGGTCGCGTCTTTGATGAACGACTTCATCAGCGCGCTGCGATCGCCGCGAAGCCCCGCCGCCCACCGCATCCCCACCTTGCGTCCGGCAGGGGTGGCGAGCATGGTGACCTCTTCAGGGGTGAACCAGCCTGCGGTCGCGTACTCCCCCAGACGCTGCTGCGTCAGGCGCGCTTCTTCGCGGCGCAACGCGACGATGGCGAAGATGAATCCGACGAACAGGGGAATCTGGGCGGTGATGTACAGCACGAAGAAGTCGCCGATCATCGATGAGCCGTTCCAGAACGCATGCAACGCGATGGCACCAAGGACACCGAGCACACCCGCGCCGAACGCTCCCCCGGCCCCGGCCCCGCGGCGGGCCGCCAGGCCGATGGCGAAGCCGGTCAGCGCCGTGAACATGGCGTGGGCGAACGGCGACATCAGGCCACGCAGCACGAACGTGAACGTGAGCTGTTCCGCCCCGCCCTCGATCAGGCTGATGGCGAAGTACTGAATGTTCTCGGTGAATGCGAATCCCGCCCCGACCAGCGCGCCGTAGACGACGCCGTCGACCGGCCCGTCGAAGGCGCGGCGCGCCATGACGAAGATGAGGAAGACACCGAGCCCCTTGGTGACCTCCTCGACCACCGGGGCCTGAATGACCGCGCTGAAGAACTCAGACCGCATGCCCACGGCAAGGGTGAGCGCGAGGTCGACCAGCAGCGTCAGCCCGATTGCCGCGATACCGCCCCAGGCGATCGCGAAGACGACCAGGCTCTTCGGCTCGGGTTCCCACCTGTCGATGAGGCGTACTCCGAGCAGCACGATCGTGAGCGGAACGAGCGCGAGAACCATGCCCACGACGGATGCCGCGGCGCCCAGCGCATAGCCGAAGTACGCCGCCAGCAGGAGGAGCACGAACCCGAGCACGCCGAACAGCCAGATGCTCGCGCTGCGTCCCTTGCGCACCGGCACCGGCAACGCGGGGATCGCCGGCGCAGGGGCTGGTGCGGCGGGCGCCGGGGGCGCGTAGGCCTCCGGCTTCGCGAGCGCCGAAGGGAACCGAGTGGGCGCGTACACCGGCTGCGGCGGCTGGCCATAGGCATGCTGCTGACCGGGCGGCGGCGAGTACTGCGGCTGCCCTCCTCCAAGACTCATACCGAAAGCCTAGAGGTCGGCATCCCCCACCCCCACCATCGCGCCCGGTAGCGTAGAAGCATGCAGTTCGCTCATCTGCGTGCTCCCGAGTCCCACGACATCCACCTCGCCGTCATCGACGGTGAGGACGCGATCCTCGTCTCCGACCTCGTCGAAGCCGCCCCCCACACGTTGCAGGACCTCATCGCCGCCGGAGACGGCGCGCTCGCCGAGATCCGGGATGCCGTCGCATCCGGCCGCGGTACGCGGCATCCGGTCGGCGACTTCGGCTTCGCGTCGGCCGTTCTCGCTCCCCCCGCCGTGCTCGCCGTGGGGCTGAACTACGCCGCCCACTCCTCCGAGCTGGGGCTGAAGACCGACAGCGCTCCCACCGTATTCACGCTCTGGCCGAATTCGCTCACGGGGCACGGCGAGACGACCTCCTGGCCACGCACACTCAGCGAGTCGGTCGATTATGAGGCGGAGCTCGGCGTGCTGATCGGTCGCCCCGCGAAGGACGTCGCCGAGGCCGATGCTCTGGATGTCGTCTGGGGTTACACGGTCGTCAATGACATCACGGCACGAGATATCCAGTTCGCCGAGGCCCAGTGGTCGCGCTGCAAGTCGTTCGACGGCTTCACCCCGACGGGACCGGTCGTCGTGACGGCAGACGAGATCGCCGATCCGCAGGACCTGCACATCTGGACCGTCGTCGACGGCCACACCGTGCAGGACGCCTCGACCGGGCAGATGGTGCGTTCGGTGGCCAAGCTCATCGCGCACCTGTCGACCTCGATCACCCTGCAGCCCGGCACCCTGATCTCGACCGGCAGCCCGGGAGGCGCGGGGTACTCACGTGACCCGCAGATCTTCCTGCGCGACCGCTCCACGGTCACGGTGGGCATCGACGGCATCGGCGCCCTCACCACGCACTGCCGCATCCTCGACTGACCCACAGTCGACCGCGCGCACAGAACGGCGGCCCCGGTGGATCTCCACCGGGGCCGCCGTCAATGTGCGAGAGCTCAGCTCTCGAGGTCTTCCGCGGCGATCACGGGGATCGCGGCGGTCACGGTCTCCAAGCCCGAGAGGCGAGCCGGCGAGATCTGCTTCATGACCTCATCGCGCGTCATCAGCCCTGCCTCGACGACAAGGTCGGCGACGTTGCGGTTGGTCAGCAGCGCCGTCTTGGCAAGCGCCGCGGATGCCGCGTAGCCGATGAACGGGGTCAGCGCGGTGACAACACCCACCGATGCTCCGACCATCGCTCCCAGGCGGTCGCGGTTCGCCGTGATGCCGTCGACGCAGTTCACCCGAAGGGTCCACATCGCCTGACGCATCCAGGTGATCGACTGGAAGATCGAGTGGGCGATCACCGGCTCGAAGGCGTTCAGCTGCAGCTGGCCGCCCTCGACCGCCATCGTCACCGTCACGTCCGCGCCGGCGACGGCGAACGCCACCTGGTTGACGACCTCGGGGATGACAGGGTTCACCTTGCCGGGCATGATGCTGGAGCCGGCCTGCTTGGCGGGCAGGTTGATCTCGCCGAGACCGGCCTGCGGGCCGGAGGAGAGCAGACGCAGGTCGTTGCAGATCTTCGAGAGCTTGATGGCGTTGCGCTTGAGCGACGCAGAGAACGACATGAACGCGCCGGTGTCGCTGGTGGACTCGACCAGGTCGCTCGCGGTCTCCAGCGGCAGGCCGGTGATCTCGCGCAGGTGCTTGATCACGGTCGGCGCATAGTTGGGGTTGGCGGTGATGCCGGTGCCGATCGCGGTGGCGCCCATGTTGACCTCGAACATGAGCGACGCGTTCTCGGTGAGGCGGCTGTGGTCCTCACCGAGGGTGGTCGCGAAGCCGTGGAACTCCTGGCCGAGCGTCATCGGCACGGCATCCTGCAGCTGCGTGCGGCCGACCTTGAGCACGTCGTGGAACTCGTGGGACTTGTTCAGGAACGCACGACGCAGCAGGTCGAGCTCATCGAGCAGGGCGCGCAGGTTCAGCGACAGCCCGATCTTCACCGCGGTGGGGTAGACATCGTTGGTCGACTGGCTGCGGTTGGTGTGGTCGATCGGCGACAGGAACGCGTAGTCGCCCTTCTCACGGCCGGCCAGCTCGAGGGCGATGTTGGTGATCACCTCGTTGGCGTTCATGTTGGTCGACGTGCCGGCGCCGCCCTGAATGACGCCGACGGTGAACTGGTCGTGGAACTCTCCGTCGATCACGCGCTGTGCGGCACGGTCGATGAGGTCGGCCTTCTCGGGGTCGAGCACACCGATGTCGCGGTTCGCGCGAGCGCTGGCCTGCTTGACCATCGCCAGAGCGATCACGAGATCGGGATACACCGAGATCGGGCGCTTGGTGATCGGGAAGTTCGCCTCGGCACGGGCGGTGTGGATCCCCCAATACGCGTCGGCAGGAATCTCCATGCTGCCAAGCGAATCGGTCTCAGTGCGGGTCAGGGCAGGCGCATCGGCGGCCATGTCACATCCTTGTGGGTGGTGGCGGGTGGGGAGTTGGGGGATGCCACCAGTCTACGCGGTGTCGCGCGGAGGCTTTCGCGAGAACACCTCGAGGCGCTGTTCTGGTGTCAGTGCCGCCATCCGCTCCAGCCACTCCGCAGAGAAGAAGGTGCCCGTGGGCGCATCGACGACAGGCACGACGGTGTGGGTGATCGTGTCGGGGTACACGTGCACCAGTTGGAACGCCTGCGCGGCATCCATCCCGTTCACATCCTCGGCGGGGCGGGCGACGTTCATCGCGTAGCAGGTCGACGAGGCCACACTCACCGGGACGCCGGCGAACGTGCCGGTCGATGAATAGTGCAGATGCCCGGCGAGGATGCCGCGCACGTCGGTGCCGCGGATGATCTCGGCCAGCTCGTCCTGATGCTGCAGCTCGAGGATGTCGAACAAGGGCACGTGCGTCGGCAGCGGCGGGTGATGCATCGCGAGCAGCGTGCCGTGCGGTGCCGGCGTGGCGAGCTGTTCGGCCAGCCATGCCAGCTGCCCCTCGTCGAGGTCACCGTGATGCCAGCCGGGCACACTCGTATCGAGGGCGATCACCCGCAGGCCGTCCAGATCCCACACGCCCGTCACCGGCTCTTCGGTGGCCGCCTCGCCCAACAGCTCCGCCCGCAGCTGCGGGCGCTCGTCATGGTTGCCGGCAACCCAGATCACGGGGCATCCGAGTTCTTCCGCAACGGGTTCGACCGCGGCCTTGAGCCGGCGGTAGGCATCGGTCTCACCGAGGTCGGTGAGATCGCCGGTCAGCACGATCGCGGAGGGGCGCGGATGCACCTGCCGCACCGCGTCGAGGGTGCGGCCGAGGTTCGCATCGCCGTCGGCACCGCCGGGGTGGCGTGCGCCGCCGGCGAGCAGATGCGGGTCGCTGAGGTGGATCACCGTGTGCGTGGCCGGCTGATGCCGACCGAACGGAGGCAGATCGATCATCACCCCAGACTACGGATGCCCCCGGCGTCGCGCCGGGAGCATCCCGCGATCAGTGTCCGACGACGATGATGAGGATGCCCGCGATCACCGCGGCCGCGCACAGCGCGAAGCATCCGATCGCGCCCGCGTAGGCGAGCTGCTTCTGCCCCTCCGTGAGCGGATTCTTCCGCGCCGCCTTGGCGGCCTGCTTCTCGGCCTTGCGCAGATCCTTCTCGGTGACCACCGTGATCGCGTCGGTGAACTCGGCCGGGCTCACGACGGGCACACGCCCACTGCGCACGAGCAGCCGCAGGCCGACAGCGTAGAAGAAGACGATCGAGACAGCGCCGATGAACGACGCGACGAAGACGAGCAGGAAGGCGGTCCAGTCGATCGAGACGGTCATCGCTCATCCTCCTTCTTCGCGGAACGGGCTTCGGCCTTCGCCTTCGCCTTGGCCTTGGCCTGCGCGGCGCGCTCCTGGCGTCGGGTCGGCGGCGGGCTGTCGGGCAGGTCGATGGCGCGCCCGGACTCGGCGACGTCACTCATCGCGTTGGCATGGGTGACTTCGTCGCGCTTGGAGTAGAGGAACAGGCCCAGGATGATCACGAGCGCGAACACCGCGCCGATGATGACACCCAGGTTGCCGAGCCAGACCACCAGCAGGGCCGCCAGGGCGCCGACAGCGCCGGCGGCGGGCAGCGTGAGCAGCCAACCGATGCCGATGCGGCCGGCCGTGCGCCAGCGCACCGTGGAGCCGCGGCGGCCGAGGCCGGAGCCGATCACCGAACCGGAGGCGACCTGCGTGGTCGAGAGGGCGAAGCCGAAGGCGCTGGAGGCGAGGATCGTCGCGGCGGTCGAACTCTCCGCCGAGAAGCCCTGCGCCGGCTTGACGTCGGTGAGTCCCTTGCCGAGGGTGCGGATGATGCGCCACCCGCCGAGGTAGGTGCCCAGCGCGATGGTGAACGCACAGGCGATGATGACCCACAGCTGGGGCTCGTGGTGGGCGGCGGACTGCCAGCCGACCGTGATGAGGGCGAGGGTGATGACACCCATGGTCTTCTGCGCGTCGTTGGTGCCGTGTGCGAGCGCGACCAGCGACGAGGTGAAGATCTGGCCCCAGCGGAATCCGGAGCGCCCGTCGGGCTTGTTGTCATAGCGACGCGTGACCGCGTAGGCGATCTTTGTGGCCGAGAAGGCGATGATGCCCGCTGTGAGCGGTGCGATGAAGGCCGGCAGGATGACCTTCGAGATGACGATGCCGAAGTCGATGCCGCTCACGCCGACGCCGACGAGGGTCGCGCCGATGAGGCCGCCGAACAGGGCATGCGAGGAGCTCGAGGGCAGTCCCAGCAGCCAGGTGAGCATGTTCCAGGTGATCGCGCCGATGAGCCCGGCGAAGATCAATGACGGCATGAGCGAGTGATTGATCTCGTCTTCACGGATCATGCCGCCCGAGATGGTCTTGGCGACCTCGGTCGACAGGAAGGCGCCGACGAGGTTCAGCAACGCCGCCAGGAGCACCGCGGTCTTGGGCTTGAGAGCACCGGTCGCGATGGGCGTGGCCATCGCGTTGGCGGTGTCGTGGAACCCGTTGGTGAAGTCGAAGAAGAGTGCCAGCAGGATCACCAGCACGACGATGAGGGCTGCGGTTTCCACCGTTCGCTTTCGTTCGGATGACAAGGAAAGGTGCCGACGCGATCGGCGTGACGAACGAAAAGTTCACCGTGGGTTTGATATCCGTTTACGGGCCCGCTAAATCCTCCCATCCTGCCCCGCCGTGGTCAACTCGCCCTCGGGTAGCGTGGAACGGTGACCGACTCCCGACCCACGCCGCCCGTTGCGGCGCGCCGCGCCCACGTCCGCACGCACCACGGTGACCGCTTCGAAGACCCGTATGAGTGGCTGCGCGCCAAGGATGATCCGGAGGTCATCGCGCACCTCGAGGCCGAGAACGCGTACACCGATGAGCGCACGGCGCACCTGGCGCCGCTGCGCGAGACGCTTTTCCACGAGGTCAAGGGACGCGTACTCGAGACCGACCTGTCGGTGCCGACGCGCGAGGGCGACTGGTGGTACTACGGCCGCACCGAAGAAGGTGCGCAGTACGGCATCCAGTGCCGCACCGCCGCAAGCCCCGGCGACTGGACGCCT
Organism: Microbacterium istanbulense; assembly: GCF_037204145.1. Taxonomy (NCBI): domain Bacteria; kingdom Bacillati; phylum Actinomycetota; class Actinomycetes; order Micrococcales; family Microbacteriaceae; genus Microbacterium; species Microbacterium istanbulense. Next base: position 84,765 of record NZ_JBBDGN010000007.1, on the reverse strand, counting down.
CCGGTGCTCGAGCCGGGTGTGCCTGTGCCGGGTGAGGTCGTGCTGCTCGACGGCAATGTCGAGGCCGAAGGTCACGAGTTCTTCTCGCTCGGTGCGTTCGATGTCTCGGACGACGGACGGACGCTGCTGTGGTCGACCGACTTCGATGGCTCCGAGGTGTACACGGTGCACGTGCGCGACATCGACAGCGGAGAACTGCGGGCCGACGAGCTGGTGGGCACCGCGCAGGCCTTCTTCACCCCCGACGGCGAGTCCGTTCTCTACACGACCCGCGATGAGGCCTGGCGCCCCGACACCCTCTGGCTGCATCGCCTCGGCACCGCACAGGCCGACGATGTGCAGCTGTTCCACGAGCCCGACGAGCGTTTCTGGCTCGGCGCGGGCATCACCCGCAGCCGCCGGTATCTGGTGGTCGGGGTCGGGTCGAAGATCACCAGCGAGGAGGTGCTGTTCGATCTGCACGACCTCACGGCGCCGGGGACCGTCGTCTGGCCGCGCCGGGATGGCGTCGAGTACTCGGTCGATCATGCCGTCGTCGCCGGCGAAGATCGTCTGCTGATCCTGCACAACGATGACGCTCTCGACTTCGAGCTGGTGTCGGTCGCGGCATCCGATCCTCAGGGCGAACGCCGGATGATCCTCCCCCACACTCCCGGCCGCCGCCTGCTCGAGGTGGATGCGTTCCGCGATTTCGCCACGGTGGAGTACCGGCTGGAGGGGCTGGAGCGGGTGGGTCTGCTCGACTACGCGACGGATGCCGTCGATGAGATCACCTTCGACGAGCCGTTGTACTCGGCAGGTGTGGGTGGCAACCCGGAGTGGCACGCGCCGTTCCTCCGTCTCGGATACGGCTCGTTCGTCACCCCCGGCACGGTGTTCGATCTCGACCTCGCGAGCAAGGAGCTCGTGCTGCGCAAGCAGCAGCCCGTGCTCGGCGGTTACGACCCGACCGACTATGGTCAGCGCCGTGCGTGGGCGACCGCGCCCGACGGCGTGCAGGTGCCGATCTCACTGGTGTGGAAGCGCTCGTTCGGCGAGCCAGGCGACACGGTGCGGCCGGTGCACCTTTACGGCTACGGCTCGTACGAGGCATCCATGGATCCCGGCTTCTCGCCGATGCGTCTGTCGATGCTCGACCGTGGCGTGATCTTCGCGATCGCCCACGTGCGCGGCGGCGGCGAGATGGGTCGGCACTGGTACGACGACGGAAAGATGCTCACCAAGCGGAACACCTTCACCGACTTCGTCGCCGTCGCCGAGCATCTGATCGAGACGGGTGTCACGGAGCCTGCCCAGCTCGTCGCCGAGGGCGGCAGCGCCGGTGGCCTGCTGATGGGTGCGGTGGCGAACCTCGCGCCGGAGAAGTTCGCCGGCATCCTCGCCGTCGTCCCCTTCGTCGACGCCCTCACCTCGATCCTCGACCCTTCGTTGCCGCTCACGGTCGTGGAATGGGATGAGTGGGGCAACCCCCTCGAGGATGCGGAGGTGTACGCCTACATGAAGTCGTACACGCCGTACGAGAACGTGCGCGACGATGTGGCCTATCCCCGCATCCTCGCCATGACCTCGCTGAACGACACGCGTGTGCTGTACGTGGAGCCCGCGAAGTGGGTCGCGCGACTGCGCGAGGCGGGCGCGGAGGATGTGCTGCTCAAGTGCGAGATGACCGCCGGTCACGGTGGCGTGAGCGGCCGCTACAACGCCTGGCGCGAGCGCGCGTTCGAGCTCGCCTGGATGCTCGACGTCCTGGGCCTCGCCGACGCCTGACGCATCGCCCGGCTCCGGCCCCCCTCCCCGCATGTCCCACTTTCTGCTGTACGTGTCCCACTTTTCGTAAAGCCTGTCCCACTTTCTGCTGTCATGACGGCCGTTTGACAGCAGAAAGTGGGACACGCTCCGTTTGTGCGGAGGAGCGGGAACAGGATACTGCGCTTCGTTATCACCAACGGGGCGAGAACGTGAGTTCCCCACACTGGCCGGGGTCTCCGGCCCGCTGGGTGCAGCGGGCGTCAAGACTGGGCGGATGCGACGCCACCTGGAACTCCCCCGCGGACTCGGACCGTACTTCAGCGTCGACCATGCCGCCGCGCTCGGCGTCTCGGATGCCCGGCTGCGCAGCAGCGACCTGCGGTCGCCCTTTCACGGGGTGCGGGCACCGGCATCCCTTGTCAGCCCCAGCGAACTGCGCGCGCGATGCCAGGAATATGCCCCGCGGCTGCGGGACGGACAGTTCTTCAGCCATGAGACCGCGCTGGCGCTGCTGAACGTGCCGCTGCCGGAGTGGCCTTACCAGCCGGGAGTACATGTGTCCGCGCACCGTCCCGCTCGCGAACCCCGCACGCGCGGGGCGGTCGGACACCGGTTGCAGTTGCGTGAGGCCGCGTGGGAGGTGACAGAGGATGGACTGCCTGTCGAGCATCCGGTGCGCGCGTGGCGTCAGGCCGGACAGACCTGGTCGCACGAAGATCTCGTCGCGGCGGCGGAGCACATGATCCATCCCCGCACCGGGCTCGCCGAGTTCGCCGATCTTGTTGCCGAGGTGCGAACGATGGGTGATCTGCGCGGCGGCGTCCTTCGTTCGGCGTTGAACTCCGTGCGCGGCGGCGTGGAATCGCCACGGGAGACGCGCCTTCGGCTGATTCTCGTTCGCGCCGGTCTGCCGGAGCCGACGCCCGGGTGGACGCTCACCGACAGCAGGGATCGATTCGTCGCCCGGCTGGATCTGGCCTATCGGAGATGGCGCATCGCGCCCGAGTACGACGGACGCCAACATGCGGAGAGCGCCGCGCAGTTCGAACGTGACGCCGACCGCTGGAATGCAATCCGCGAGGAGGGCTGGACGCTCGTGCGGGTGTTGAACCATCACCTCGAGGGAAATGGAACCCGCGCCGTAGCGATGGTGCGCCGGGCTCTCATCGACGCCGGATGGCGGCCGGGTCTGCCGGGCTGACCCACTCTGCACGGAAGCATCCGGCGCCCCGGCTCCTGAGCGAGCGTAGCGAGACGAAGGATCGGCACCCGGCATCCCGGTTCCTGAGCGAGCGCAGCGAGACGAAGGGCCGGCATCCGGCACGACCATGTCCCAAAAACTGCTGTCAAACCGCCCGGATAACCGCAGTTTCTGGGACATGCCCTGCAGAAAGTGGGACACGCACAGCGGAAAGTGGGACATGCGCCCCGGGGATAGCGCCCAACTCAGCCGAAGAGGGCTGCCGCCTCCTCGTAGCGGTAGAGGGGCACCGTGTTCAGTTCGCCCAGGGCGTCAGAGAACGGCACGCGCACGATGTCGGTGCCGCGCAGGGCCACCATGTGCCCCCAGGCCTCAGAGACGAGGGCGTCGGCGGCGTGCAGACCCAGGCGCGTGGCGAGCACCCGGTCGAATGCCGAGGGCGAACCGCCGCGCTGGATGTGGCCGAGGATCGTGGCCCGCGTCTCGACGCCGGTGATGCGCTCGATCTCCGGGGCGAGCAGGTCGCCGATGCCGCCGAGGCGAGGGCGGTTGAAGGCGTCGAGCCCCTTGTCGCTGTAGGCCTCTTCCATGCCCTTGAGCTTGAAACCCTCCGAGACGACCACGAGCGGCGCGCGGCCACGGTCGTGAGCGCTGGTCACCAGCGCGGCAATCTCGGTGATCGACAGCGGCACCTCGGGGATGCAGATCACGTGTGCGCCGGACGCGATGCCGGAGTGCAATGCGATCCAGCCGACGTGCCGCCCCATCACCTCGGCGACCATGCAGCGCTGGTGCGAATCGCCGGTGGTGCGCAGACGGTCCATCGCGTCGGTCGCGATGTTCACAGCGGTGTCGAAACCGAATGAGTAGTCGGTCGCGCGCAGGTCGTTGTCGATGGTCTTGGGCACGCCGACGACCTTGATGCCGTCCTTCGACAGACGGTCGGCCGCGGCAAGCGTGCCCTCGCCACCGATCGCGACGATGCCGTCGATGCGGTGGCCGTACAGGGTCTTGGCGATGTTCTCGGCGCCACCCCGGTCACCCTCATACGGGTTGGTGCGGCTGGTGCCGAGGATCGTGCCGCCGACCTTCGAGAGACCCTTGACCTCATGCCGGGTCAACGGGAAGAAGTCACCCTCGACCACGCCACGCCAGCCGTCACGGATGCCGACGAACTCGATGTCGTAGGCACTGGTGCCCTTGAGGACGATGGCGCGGATGACTGCGTTGAGGCCGGGGCAGTCGCCACCGCTCGTGAGAATGCCGATCTTCATGCTTGTGCCTTCAGACGTTCGGAGGGAGGGGGGACGCGGCGACGGTGCCTGACTTCGACCATAGTGCCGCGACCACACCAGACGCTATTCGGTGACACTCGAAAACGCCGATTCCTACACGCGAATGTGCGTGAGGTGCAGAATTTTCACCCTCTGACGCCGATCGGCCAGCATATCGGCTTCAAGAACCGAACTTCTTAAGAGCCTGCTGCACCCGTCAGCGCCTCGCGCAGCAGGTGCATGAGCGCGGCCTCCTGCACCGACTCGGTGCTGCCGTCCTCCATGGCCTCGCCATCCAGGGCGCGCCCGGCGAGCCCCTGCTTGCGGTCGATGAGCTCAGCGATCTTCGTGTCGATTGTGTGGGCGGCGATGATGCGCCACGCGGTGACCGGCTCGTCCTGGCCGATGCGGTGCACACGGTCGATGGCCTGGGTCTGCTCGGCGGCGGTCCAGCTGAGCTCCGCGAGCACGACGTTCGAGGCGGCCTGCAGGTTGACCCCGACCCCGGCAGCGGTCAGCGAGCACACCGCGATCCCAACCTCGGGGTCCGTGTTGAACGCGTCGATGGCCTGCTGGCGGGCAGGTGTGGACTGGTCACCGCGGATCGATACCGCCTTGATACCGGATGCCGCGAAATGCGCCTCCGCCTGGTCCATGACATCGATGTGCTTGGCGAAGAAGACCACCTTGTCGACCGAACGCTGCAGCTGTGCCGCATAGTCAGCGGCGAGCTGCGCCTTGGCCTGACCGATGCGGCGCACCATGGTGAAGACGTTGTCTCCCCCGGTGCCGGCAGCCTTCGACTCCTCCAGCTCGTTGTGGGCGACCAGACGCACGATGTCTTCGTCGATCTCCCCCGCGGGCACGCGGCTGGTTCCCGCGGCACCCGTGCGGGCCTCGACGATGCGGCGGTACTTCGCCGCCATCCGCTCACCCAGCTCACGCTCGGCCTGACGGATGCTGCGCCCGAACTCGTCGTCGAGCTGCACCGGCAGATCGGCCACGAGCTTGTCGGGCAGGTCGGCGGCGACATCCTTCTTCTTGCGCCGCACGATGCCCATCGAGATCACGGCGTCGCGCGCCTCGGGGTAGAAACCCTTGTCGGCCGGGGTGAGGCCGGTGGCGTCGAGCTTGTCCATCAGCTGCAGGCCCGGCTTCTCGCCGTTGGTCCAGCCGAGGAACCGCCAGATCGCGTCGAAATCCTCGACGTCGTTGATCAGCGGCGTGCCGGTGAGGGCCATCATCAGCGGGTTCGACGTGCGCTCCCGGATGCGGGAGGCCAGCGCCAGCACGTTCTGCGAGCGCTGCGACGAGAGGTTCTTGATGAAGTGCGCCTCGTCGACGACCATTCCCTTCAGCCCGATCGAGCTGAGCCACGACAGATGGCGGTCGAGGATCTCGTAGTTGACGATGAAGACGTCGGCGAAGGCGTCGATGTCGGCACCGTCACCCTGGATCACCGTCGCGCGACGCTGCGGCGTCCAGCGCTGCACCTCACGCGCCCAGTTCATCTTCACGACGTTGGGCACGACGGCCAGCAGCGGGTAGGCGTCGGCGACGGATGCCGCGATTGCCGACTGCGCGGTCTTGCCCAGGCCCGGCTCATCGGCGAGCAGGAAGCTGCGGTGTCCGGCGCGCACGGCCTCGACGAACCGCGCCTGGTGCGCCATGACCTCGAGCCCCTTGGGCGAGATGTGGTCGTACTCGGGGGTCGGCGGCAGCTCCATGGTCGCCGCTCCCCCGCCGGCGCCGGTCTCGAACGACTTGTACAGGGGGCCCATGAGCTCCCAGCCATCCAGCCGACGGCGCGGCTGGGTGGTCGCGCGCGGGGTGAGGTCAGGCGCGAGGAACGGATTGGCCAGCTGGCGGGACTCGACCGACGGTGGCACCACCTGACGCTCAGCAAGCGCTGCCGGAACGACGGTGGTCTGCACCGGGGCGATGTCGGTGATCACGAGTTCTTCAGGCGCGAGCTCGGCGCCGGACTCGAGCAGCCAGTCCCGGCGCATCCGCTTCGCGACCGGGCTCGTGGCCTGATCTGCCTCGAGCAGCTGGATCAGCGACGTGTCACGTGCGGCGGTCTTCGCCAGGATCGTGGCGACACCGTCCAGGCGCTTGAGCAGCTCGGCGCGGGCGGCGTCGGTCAGTTCGGCATCAGTCTTCACTCGCGCGCGCTCCTCGCGCACAAGGAAAGCGATCACCTGGAACTTCACCCGGTTGGTGGGACCGAGCTTGCCGCGCTGCGCCTTCGCCTCGATCTCGCGCACCTTGCGCGCGAGGATCGGGATCAGCGGCGCTTCTTCGTCGCGACGGGACGTCTTCTTTCGCCGCGGGGCGGCGGTTGCCGTGGTCGGCATGCTCCTCCTGAGCGTGAGGGTCACTCGCCCGGCACGGGCGAGTCGGGCCCCTCCGTGAGCGGCAGCAGCCGGAACATCACGGGTGATGGGGCGTGAAGGCGCACATCACGACACGTGACGCCGCGCTCCACCCCGCGATTCTACGGCATCAGCGCGCTTCTGGCGCCAGACGTGTCCGAGCCGCAGTCACATCGGCGGCAATCTGCGCGATCAACGTCTCCATCCCGTCGAAGGCGACCATGCCTCGCAGGTGCTCGGTGAACTCGACGGTGACCTGATGGCCGTACAGGTCGAGATCGGTGGCGTCGATCACGTGTGCCTCGACCTGGCGGCGCTGGACGTCGTCGAAGGTGGGGTTGGTGCCGACGGAGATGGCGGCCGGATGCCGTACGCCGGTGGTGTGGTCGGTGAGCCACCCGGCGTAGACGCCGTCGGCCGGCACGAGGGAATCGACCAGCTCGGACAGGTTCGCCGTGGGGAAACCGAGCTCACGTCCGCGCTTGAGCCCGTGCACGACCTCTCCGGTGACATCAACCGGGCGCCCGAGCAGACGGGCAGCGCCGGCGACGTCGCCCGTGGCGAGCAGTTCACGAATCCAGGTCGACGACACTCGGCGATCAGTGCCAGCGGGGTAGACGTCATCGAGCACATCCACCGTGAAGCCGTAGCGCGGGCCGAGCTCGCGCAGCAGGTCGAGGGTGCCGGCGCCGCCACGACCGAAGCGGAAGTCACGCCCGACGAGCACGGTGACCACGTGCAGCGCATCGACCAGGATCGTCGAGACGAACTCCTCGGCCTCCAGCGCTGCGAGCTGCGCGTCGAAGGTCAGCAGCAGCGTCGCGTCGATGTCGAGCTCGCCGAGCAGCGCGAGCTTGCGCTGCACCGCCACGACGTTGTCCGGGCAGAGTTCCGGGCGCAGGACCTCGAGTGGATTGCGGTCGAACGTCACCGCGACGCTCTTGGCGCCTGCGGCGTCAGCATCCTCCTGCATCCGCGCGATGATGGCGCGATGGCCGATGTGCACGCCATCGAACTTGCCGATCGCGACGACGGTGGGGCCGAAATCGTCGGGGATGTCTCCCGGGTCATGGAAGACGATCATGCGGTCACCTCGTTCGGGCGGTGCGTGCGCAGCCACCAGATGCCGAACAGTGGCAGCACGAGCGGGATGAACAGGTATCCCATACCGAAGTACGACCAGACACTGTCGTGGCCGAACAGCTGCGGCACGGTCAAGCTCAGGATGCCGACCACGATCACACCGGTCAGCTCGAACACGATCGCCACCCAGGCGACCGTGTACCAGCCGGGTCGACGGGCGAAGACCAGAGCGAGGGTCGCGAGGATGTAGACGACGGCGGCGATCGCGGAGAGCGTGTACGCCAGGGGTGCTTCGTCGAAGCGGCGGACGATCTGTACGAAGCTGCGGCCGGTGGCGGCGAGTGCCATGACGGCGTAGACGATCACGAGCACGCGGCCGATGCCGGTCATCCGGGCGCGGGAGACTGTGTGGGACATTGCGTTTCCATCCTAGGCGCGGCGACTGCGGCCGGTCTCGCTCAGGCGACCTGCACTGTCCAGATCATCTGCATCCGCCAGAGCATGACTCCCAGTGACAGCCCGACGACGCCGAGGATCACGGTGCTCCACCGGCTGCGCTCCAGCAGCGCCCACAGCACACCGCCGATGGGCAGCAGGACGGCTGCGATGAGGTACACCCAGTACTCGAGCAGATCACCCGTCGGCGGGTTGCCCGCCAGCGGGGCCACGATCGCAATGACGACCTGGATCAGCAACAGCAGCTCCACCAGCGCGAGACTGCCGACGGTGAGGTCGCTCGGGCGGCGTCCGGCGAAACCGGCGATCAGGCAGAAGAGCCCCGCCGCGCAGGTAACGACGATCTGCAGGGTGGTGTACCACTCGATCACTGCTGAACCTCCGGCATGTTCATGGCGCTCTTGATGTCGGCTCCGCGGCGCTCGAGGATGCCGACGAGCTCCCCGGCCGGGTCCACGGCTGCCACTTCGGATGCTGTCAGCCGCTCGGCCTGACCGTGCAGGCGTTTGCCGTGGCGCAGGTCACGTGCTTCGTCGGCCGTCACCTCCAGGATCGGCATGACGCGTCGGGCAGCGTCCGCCGGGGTGAGCAGGGTGGCGTCCGCCAGGGTGTCGAGGCTCGCGGCATCCGTCACCTCGAACCCACCCACGCGCGTGCGACGGAGGGCGGTCAGATGCCCGCCCACGCCCAGTGCCTCGCCGAGATCACGGGCCAACGCGCGGATGTAGGTGCCCGATGAACAGTCGACGATGACGTCGAGGTCGCGCACGCCGTCGCCCGCCCTGTCAGCCACGACGTCGAAACGTGACACCACGACCTCCCGCGCGGCGAGGACGACATCCTCCCCCGCGCGTACCCGGTCGTACGCGCGCCGGCCGTCGACCTTGATCGCAGAGACCGAACTCGGCACCTGCGAGATCGCACCGGTGAGCGCGCGGATGCCAGCGGCGATAGCCTCATCCGTCACGGCTGACCATGCGGCCTCATCCGCGCGGGCGATGATCTCGCCCTCGGCGTCGTCGGTCGTGGTGCGCTCGCCCAGACGGATCGTCGCGGTGTAGGTCTTGTCGGCACCGACGATGTAGGTCAGCAGGCGCGTCGCCCCCTCGATGCCGATCACCAGGAGGCCGGTGGCCATGGGGTCGAGGGTTCCCGCGTGCCCGACCTTGCGCGTGCCGAATGCGCGGCGGGTGCGCGCGACGACATCGTGACTGGTCAGGCCGCCGGGTTTGTCTACGAGAAGGATGCCGGGCGGTACCACCTGCTCAGCCTACGCGGCACAGCCGCACAGCGCTGACCTAGGCTGGTGACGATGCCGTCTGCCCCCGCCACCGATCTCACCACCACTCTGACAAGGTGGTACGACGCCCACGCGCGCGACCTCCCCTGGCGGCGCCCAGAGTTCCATGAACAGTACGGCGCCTGGGGCACGCTTGTCAGCGAGTTCATGCTGCAGCAGACGCCGGTGGCGCGCGTGATACCGCATCTGGACGCCTGGCTGACACGCTGGCCCTCCGCGCCGAGCGCCGCCATCGCGAGCCCGGCCGACGTGGTGAACCAATGGGCGAATCTCGGCTACCCCCGTCGCGCTCTCTGGTTGCACCGGGCCGCGATCGAGGTCACCGAACGCCACGGTGGAACAGTGCCGCGCGATGTGGACGCACTGCTGGCGCTCTCCGGCATCGGCGACTACACGGCAAGGGCCGTCGCCGTGTTCCACTACGGTGACCGGCATCCGGTCGTCGACACGAACACGCGGCGCGTCATCGCCCGCGCCGTCGACGGACGCTCGCAGCCGGGCCCGCCCGCCAAGCGCGACCTCGACCGGATGACCGCGCTGCTGCCGGACGATGAGCACCGGGCCGCGGTCTTCAATGCCGCCATGATGGAGCTCGGAGCGACCGTCTGCACCGCTCGCGCCCCGCGGTGCGAAGCCTGTCCGATCGCCGACCGCTGCGCCTGGCTTGCTGCCGGCCGGCCCGACACGGGTGACGACCGCCGCAGGCAGGCGAAGTATGAGGGGTCCGATCGTCAGGTGCGCGGGATCGTCCTGCGAGCACTGCGCGAGGCCCCAGAGCATCGGATGCTCGCCGATGCGGTCGCCGCCGACTGGGTCGATCGAGGCCAGCGCGACCGCGCGATCGACTCGCTCATGAGCGACGGTCTCATCGAGGCCGACGGTGAGGCACTGCTGCTGCCTCGCTGACCAGCCCGACGACGCGCTCAGCCCTGCGGCGGCTGCGCCCAGCGCGGGTCATCCGCGCGCGGGGTGACGGGGCGCGTGAACAAGCCCCAGATGAGCAGCACGAGTCCGATCGCACCCGCCGCTCCCCCCACCGATCCGAGGATCTGTCCCACGCGCCCCGGGTCGGTCGAGGCGGGCGCGAGAACGAAGATGAGGATGAACGCCCCCGCGCCCACCACCAGGCCCAACACCCCCAGCAAGATCCGTCGCAGTCGCTTGTTGTCCGGTCGTACAGCCATGCGCACGACCCTATCAGCGCGACGAAACCCCCGATGATCTGGTCATCGAGGGTTTCGCGAGAGACGGAGCAGAGCGCGCTCAGTCGGTCTCGTCGTCGTGTCGGTACGGGTCCGCGTCGCCGGCGTGGCTCGCGGATGAGGCGAGCTTCGCGACCTCGGCGTCTCGCTCACGGGCCTCACGCAGCAGGTCGGCGATGTGGCCGGCCGTCTCCGGGAGGGCATCCGGGATGAACTCGAGGGTGGGCACCAGACGCACGTTGAGCTGGCTGCCGACCTCCTTGCGAAGCAGCCCCGTCGCCGATGCCAGAGCGGCGGCGCTGGCCGTGCGCTCCTCATCAGTGCCGAGCACCGTGTAGAACACGGATGCGTGCTGCAGGTCGCCCGAGACGCGCACGTCAGTGATGGTCACGAATCCGAGCCGCGGATCACGCAGGCCCTTCTCGAGTCGTTCGGCGAGAATCACGCGGATGCGGTCCGCGAGACGTGCCTGTCGTTCTCCAGCCATCTTCTTCTCCTATCGAGATCGCGACGGGCGAGGATGCCTCTCGCATCCCCGCCCGCCATGTCGATCGTGATCAGCCGCGCGGCTTCTCGACGAGCTCGGTGGTCTCGATCTCGTCGCCGACCTGGATGTCGTTGTACTTGCCGAGGCCAATACCAGCCTCGAAGTCCGTACGAACCTCGGTGACATCATCCTTGAAGCGACGCAGCGACTCGATGGCCAGGCCATCGGCGATGACGACGCCGTCGCGGATGACGCGCGCCTTGGCGTTGCGCGTGATCGTACCGGAGCGGACGATGACACCGGCGATGTTGCCGAACTTCGAGGAGCGGAACACCTCGCGGATCTCGGCGACACCCGACTGGACCTCTTCGAACTCCGGCTTGAGCATGCCCTTGAGGGAGTTCTCGATCTCGTCGATCGCGTTGTAGATGACCGAGTAGAAGCGCACGTCCACGCCTTCGCGCGACGCGGCCTCACGCGCCTTGGTGTCAGGACGGACGTTGAAGCCGACGATGATCGCGTCATCGATGGTCGCCAGGTTCACGTCGCTCTCGGTGATCGCACCCACACCGCGGTGGATGATGCGCAGCTGCACCGAGTCGTCGACCTCGATCTTGAGCAGCGACTCCTCGAGCGCCTCGACGGCACCGGAGACGTCACCCTTGATGATGAGGTTGAGCGTCTCGACCTTGCCCTCTTCGAGTGCACGGGTGAAGTCCTCAAGCGAGATGCGCTTGCGGGCCTTGGCCAGCTGGGCGTTGCGCTCGACGGCCTCACGCTTCTCGGCGATCTGGCGAGCCATGCGATCCTCGTCGGTGACGATGAACACGTCACCGGCGCGGGGCACCGAGTTCAGACCCTGCACCTGCACGGGGCGCGACGGGGCGGCAGCCTCGACGGCGTCACCGTTCTCGTCGAGCATCGCGCGGACGCGGCCGTAGGCGGTGCCGGCGACGATCGAGTCACCGACGCGCAGCGTTCCGGACTGGATCAGCACAGTGGCAACCGAACCGCGGCCCTTGTCGAGCTTGGCCTCGATCGCGACACCACGGGCTGCCTTGTTCGGGTTGGCCGTGAGGTCAAGACCGGCGTCGGCCGTGAGCAGCACGGCGTCCAGCAGATCCTGGATGCCGGTGCCGGCACGCGCGGAGACGTCGACGAACATGACGTCGCCGCCGTACTCCTCGGCGACCAGGCCGTACTCGGTGAGCTGCTGGCGCACCTTGGCCGGGTTGGCCTCGGGCTTGTCGACCTTGTTCACCGCGACCACGATCGGCACGTTCGCCGCCTGGGCGTGGTTGAGTGCCTCCACCGTCTGCGGCATGATGCCGTCGTCGGCGGCGACCACGAGGATCGCGAGGTCGGTCACCTGCGCACCACGGGCACGCATGGCGGTGAACGCCTCGTGACCGGGGGTGTCGATGAAGGTGATCGCGCGCTCGATGCCCTCGTGCTCGGTCCAGACCTGGTACGCACCGATGTGCTGGGTGATGCCACCGGCTTCACCCTCGATGACGTTGGTCTGACGGATCGCGTCGAGAAGGCGCGTCTTACCGTGGTCGACGTGACCCATGACGGTGACGACCGGCGGACGGATCTCGAGGTCGTCCTCGCTCTCGTTCTCGAGCTCTTCCTCGAGGTTCAGACCGAAGCCCTCGAGGAGCTCCTTGTCCTCGTCCTCAGGCGAAACCATCTGGATCTTGTAACCGAGCTCCTCGCCCAGCACCTCGAAGGTCGCCTCGTCCAGCGACTCGGTGGCCGTGGCCATCTCGCCGAGGTTGAAGAGGATCGTCACCAGGGTGCCCGGCTGCACGGTGTAGCCGGTCAGCGTCTCGATCTTGTCGGCGAAGTCCGCGATGGACGCGCCGCGACGCATGCGGATGATCTCCCCGTTGCCGCGGGTGACGTTGACGCCACCGACGACCGGGGCATCCCGCATTTCGAACTCTTGACGCTTCGCCCGACGCGACTTGCGCTGCTTGCTCTTGCCGCCGCCCTTACCGAAGGCACCAGCGGTACCACCACCGGGGCCACGGCCACGGCCACCGCCGCCACCAGGACGACCGGCGAAGCCGCCACCGGGACGCTGGAAGCCAGCACCGCCGGCACCGGGACCGCCAGCACCGGGACGGCCGGGGCCGCCGGTGCGCTGCTGGAACGGTGCACCGGGACGGCCGCCCTGACCGCCGCGTGCGCCACCGGGGGCACCGGGGCGTCCGGGGCGCGGAGCGCCGATGCGGGGCGAACCGGGACGCGGAGCCTGCGGACGCGGGATGTTGCCCGGCGTCGGGCGCTGGCCCATGCCCTGCGCGCTCGCGAAGGGGTTGTTGCCAGGACGCGGGCCGGCGGGACGCTGCCCCATGCCCTGCGCACTGGAGAAGGGGTTGTTGCCCGGGCGGGGTGCGCCCGGCTTGGGCGCGGCGTTACCACCGGGCTTGGGCGCGGCGGATCCACCGGGCTTGGGGCCGGCCGGCTTCGCGGGGCCGGGGGCCGGAGCGGCGGGCTTCTCCGCAGCGGGGGCGGGTGCCTCTGCTGCCGGGGTCGCCGGCGCGGCCGGTGCCGGAGCAGGAGCCGCGGGCTTGGCGGGTCCGGGCTTCGGTCCGGGGGTGGGCGCGCCGGACTTCGGCGCAGCCTGGGTCTTGGGTGCGGCGGGCTTTGCCTCGGCCTTGGCGGCCGGCTTGCCTGCCGGGTCGGCCTCGATCGCCGCACGCAGCTTGCGTGCCACCGGCGGTTCGATGGTCGAGGACGGGCTCTTCACGAACTCGCCGAGCTCCTTGAGCTTCGCGAGCGCGAACTTGCTGTCGACGCCGAGTTCAGCGGCGATCTCATGCACACGTGGTTTGGCAGCCACAATTCTCCTGTCTGGGTCGGTCCGCCCAGGCAGGGCAGACCACTAGTCGCGGACGGGTCTCATTTCGAGCCGTTCACTTTGTTTCCATAGCCGTTCAGCCGTTTCTCGATGGTCTGCATGTTCTCCGCCGCGGAGAGATCCAGGGCGGTGGACACACGGAGTGCTCGTGCGAATGCCTTGCGCCGGAGGGCGTTCTGCAGGCATTCGGGCGTCGGATGCAACCATGCGCCTCTTCCCGGCAACACGGCTTTCTCGTCGAAGACGAGTTCACCGTTGTTGACGACCACTCTGATCAGAGCGGAGCGAGAGGCACGAGCGCGGCAACCGACACACGTGCGTACAGGATCCATCTTACACCTCGCGGCTGCGACTCGATCGCACCGAGCCGGTCACTCCATGACGCTGTCGGGCTGGATATCGATCTTCGCGCCGGTCAGTTTGGCGGCCAGACGTGCATTCTGGCCCTCCTTGCCGATGGCGAGCGAGAGCTGGTAGTCGGGCACGAGGGCACGCACAGCCTTGGTGCCGGCGTCGAGCACGAATGCCGAAGTCACCTTCGCGGGCGAGAGGGCGTTGGCGACGAAGGTGGCGAGGTCGGCGTTGTAGTCGACGATGTCGACCTTCTCGCCGGCGAGCTCCTCAGTGACGGCGCGCACGCGGCGGCCCATCTCACCGATGCAGGCGCCCTTGGCGTTGACCGAGGGGTCGTTGGCCTTGACCGCGATCTTGGTGCGATGGCCGGCCTCGCGTGCCAGCGAGACGATCTCGACGAGGCCGCCGGCGATCTCGGGCACTTCGAGGGCGAAGAGCTTGCGCACGAGGCCGGGGTGCGTGCGCGAGACAGTGATGGCAGGGCCCTTCGCGCCCTTGGCGACACTGGTCACGTAGACGCGCAGGCGGGATCCGTGCGTGTATTCCTCACCCGGAACCTGCTCCTCGGGCGGGAGGATGGCCTCGACGCTGCCGAGGTCGACGTGGATCATGCGGGGGTTGGGTCCCTGCTGGATGACACCGGCGACGATGTCGCCCTCCTTGCCGCGGAACTCTCCCAGCACGGCGTCGTCGGCGATGTCACGCAGTCGCTGGCTGATGACCTGCTTCGCAGCGAAGGCCGCGATGCGGCCGAAGTCCTCGGGGGTGGTCTCCTCTTCGCCGATGATCGCGCCGTCATCGTCGCGCACCGGCTGCAGCACGGCGACGTGGCCGTTCTTCCGGTCGAGTTCGACGCGGACGCCCTCGGGGATGGCGCCGTCTTCCGAGACGTGCTTGCCGTAGGCGGTGAGGATGGCCTGTTCGATGATCGAGACGAGTTCATCGAAGGGAATCGCCTTCTCCTTCTCGATTCCGCGCAGCAGTCCGAGTTCGATGTCCATGAAGGCCTCCCTATTCAGCTCTCCCCACGGCAGATCGCACCGCGAGCATCCGTACAGGATACCGGATGCCCGCGGAGACGGGTGTCGTCGGGGCGCTGCCGCGGGTTCAGCCGCGGTAGACCTGCACGACTGACGGGCGCGGCGCGGTGGCCACATCACCGGGCGCCGTGGAGCCGTAGTCGGGGAACAGCGAGCGCGGGGCGGCGAACGTGCCGTCCTCACCGGGATGCTGCACGGCGACGAACACCAGACCTTCGGTGTCATGGATCACCGGCCCGCAGGTCTCAGCATCGCGCGGCACGGACAGGAACTGCTGCACGTGGCCGCGCTCGTCGCCGGTGAGCGGAACCTTGAACAGTCCGTCGCCGTATCCGATCGTGCTGGGTGCCCCGTCGGTGGAGATCCAGAGGTCACCGGCCGAGTCGAACGCGACGTTGTCGGGGCACGAGATCGGCGAGACGAGCTCCTTCGGGAATCCGGCGAAGTACGCGTTCTCGAACGTCGCGGGGTCGCCGCACAGCAGCAGCACGCTCCAGCCGAAGGTGGTGCCGCTGTGTCCGGCGGTCTCGGTGAGCTCGAGCACGTGGCCGTAACGGTTGCCGGTGACCGGGTTGGCCTCGTCGACGACGGTTCGACGAGAGTTGTTCGTCAGCGCGACGTAGATCTTGCCCGTGACAGGGTTCGGCTCGACATCCTCGGGGCGGTCCATCTTGGTGGCGCCGACGGCGTCCGCGGCCAGGCGGGTGTAAACGAGCACCTCCTCGGTGGTGAATCCGGCGACCGCGCTCTTGCCGCCACGCGTGAGCGGAATCCACTCTCCGGTGCCGTCGAAGGCGCCGTCCGAGGGCAGAGCGCCCGTGCCGGTGATCTCGGATGCCGGCGAGTCGCCGCTGAACTTCGCGACGAACAGGTCACCCTCGCTCAGCAGCGTGAGGTTCTTCTTGCGCGATCCGGACATCCGGTTCTTCGAGACGAACTTGTAGAGGTAGTCACCTCGCTCGTCGTCGCCCATGTAGGCCACGACACGTCCGTCCGACGCAACGTGGATGTTCGCGCCCTCGTGCTTGAAACGCCCCATGGCCGTGTGCTTGCGGGGTGTCGACGAGGCGTTCTGCGGGTCGATCTCGACGATGTACCCGAACCGGTTGGGTTCGTTGACGTAGTCGGGATTGTGGGCGTCGAAGCGGGGGTCGTACTTCTCCCACCCGGTCGAGGTGGAGGTGGTGCTGGACGCGCTGTAGCGCTTCTGCTGCGGCGTGTCGGCAGCCCAGGCGAAGTAGCCGTTGAAGTTCTCCTCGCCGGAGAGGATCGTGCCCCACGGCGTCGTACCGCCGGCACAGTTGCCGAGCGTGCCGTGCACCCAGCGGCCTTCGGGGTCGGCCGAGGTCTTGAGCAGGTCGGAGCCAGCCGCAGGTCCGGTGAGCTCGAATCGCGTCTCGACCGTGATGCGCCGGTTGCGCCCGCCGTCGACCACGTAGCTCCACGGCTCCCCCACCTTGCGGCGGCGGATGTCGACGACCGACATCCCCTGCGCAGCCTTGTAGACATCGCCGCGGCGACGCAGCTCTGAGGCATCCTGCGTGGGCGGGAACATGAGCTGAGGGTTGACGTACTCATGATTGTTGACGAGTACGCCGGTCTTGCCGCTGGGGTCGGCGACGATGTCGAGGTAGTCGCAGTTGTAGCCGAACTGCTCGGCCTGCGCCTCCGGCGTCTGGCCCGCGAGGTCGAAGGCCGGCGTGCGCGAGAACAGCGGATCGCCCCAGCGGATGATCGGCTTCCAGGCGTATCCGTCGGGAACCGTCATCGCGTCCACCTCGGCGGGAACGGGGGCGATCGGGCGGAAGGCCAGGCCGGCACGACCCGGCCGGCCCGAAGGGATGCCAGCGCCACCGATACCTGCCGCGCCCGGGGCAGAGACAGGTGCGCCGCGTCCGACGCCCACGGCGACCGCGACGGCGGCCGCCGCGCCCAGGCCGAACAGGGCCCGGCGCGAGAAGACGGCCGAGGCGATGGAGCGGAAGTCCTCGTTCGCCGAGGTGTTGCATTCCGCCCCCAGGCACGCGTTCGCGCATTCGAGCTCACAGGTGACCGCGGAGCGCTTGCCACGCACATGGTCTGCCATCGGAAGCGGGCGTCGGGTGTTTACGGCCGGGGTCATCTGGTCCTCCTCGTCGGATGCTGCACGCAACGCTTCCCGCACCGGGTGGCCAGTGCGTGAACGACGGGAGAACGCCGGAGGTTCAGCGGGCGGACGGCAGGTGATTGACCGCCTGGATGAGCTTGTACAGATCACCGACCGCGTGCTGACGCAGGTGCAGCGCGATGCGCGGGGCGTCGACATCGTCACCATCCGAGCGTTCCTCGGGCAGGGCGTCGATGCGCTCGATGCGTCCCTCGGCACACATGTCGCCGAACTGCCGATTGAGCTCACGCATATCGGCATCCGTCGGCTCGTGTCGCAGTCTGAGCACCAGCAGGTCGCCGACCCACCGCAGCGACCGGTAGTTGTGCCAGAAGCCGGTGATCTCGGCGACAGCCGCGTCGACCGAGTCGGTCACCAGCACGCGATCGAAGTCGTCGGGCGAGACGACACCGGTGGGAACGAGGTACTCCTCGACGAAGCGTCGCAGCCCGCCCCAGAATCCGGAGCCGGTGTCGAGCAGCACGATCGGCACCGGCTCGGCCTTGCCTGTCTGCTGCAGGGTGAGCAGCTCGAACATCTCATCCAGCGTGCCGAAACCACCCGGCATGCAGATGAAACCGTGCGACTCCTTCATCAGCATGAGCTTGCGCGTGAAGAAGTACTTCATCGAGACGACCTGATCCTCGTCGGCGACGATGGCATTGGCCTTCTCCTCGAAGGGCAAGCGGATCGAGACGCCGAGAGACATGCGCGGCCCCGCCCCCTCGGCCGCCGCCTGCATGATGCCGGGGCCGGCCCCTGTGACCACCATCCATCCGTCGGCCGCCAGCGCGTGCGCGACGTCACGGGCCTGCAGGTAGACGGGGTCGTCGCGGTGCGTGCGGGCGGATCCGAAGATCGTGACCTTGGGTACGTCATGGAACGGACGGAACAGCCGAAAGGCATCGTGCATCTCGCTGAGGGCGGCCGAGGCGATCTTCAGGTCGAGACGGTCGGCGCGTTCTTCGCCGAGCTCCAAGGCCGAACGCACCATCCTGGCGATCAGGGCACGGTTGCGGGTGATGCCCGACTCGCTCAGCAGCTGTTGGATGCGGTCGGTGGTGGCGTCGGACTCGTGCGCGTCTTCCATGCCTTCAGACTGTCACAGACCCTCCCAGCCACGGCAGAGCCGGGCGGGAGGGTCTGTGACCAGATGATGAACGTCAGCGCTGGGCGATGAGCTGGGCGATCGCGTCGCCCGCGGCGAGCGTCTCGCGCTCCCCCGTCGCACGGTTCCACAGTTCGACCTGGCCCTCGGCCGAGCCTCGGCCCGCCACGAGCACGCGCGGCACGCCCACCAGTTCGGCGTCGCCGAACTTCACACCGGGCGAGACCTTGGGGCGGTCGTCATAGAGCACGTCGAAGCCGGCGGCCTCGAGCTCGGCCGAGAGCTGCTCGGCGAGGTCGAAGGCAGCCTGGTCGCGGCCTGCGGCCACCACGTGCACGTCGAAGGGTGCGACCGGGGCCGGCCAGATGAGACCGCGATCGTCGTTGTTCAGTTCGGCGATGATCGCGAGGATGCGGGTGACGCCGATGCCGTACGAGCCCATGGTGACTGTGACGAGCTTGCCATTCTCGTCGAGCACCTTCAGCCCCAGAGCCTCGGCGTACTTGCGTCCGAGCTGGAAGACGTGGCCGATCTCCATGCCACGGGCGAGTTCGACAGGGCCGGACCCATCGGGGGCCGGGTCGCCTTCCCGCACGCTCGCGATCTCGACGAAGCCGTCGGCGACGAAGTCGCGCCCCGCCACGACCGAGTGAGCGTGCTTTTCGTCGATGTTCGCGCCGGTGATCCAGGACGAGCCCTCACCGACGCGCGGGTCGACGAGGTAGCGGATGCCGGTCGCGGACTCCTCACCGAGCACGGCGCCGGTGGGCGACCACGGACCGATGTAGCCCCGCACGAGCAACGGATTCTTCTCGAAGTCGTCGGCGGTGGCCGTCTCGACCTCGGCTGGTGCGAACGCGACCTCCGCGCGCTTCTCGTCGACCTCGCGATCACCGGGGATGCCGACGATGACGAGCTCACGGGTGCCGTCGAGGTGCTTCAGCGCGAGCACGACGTTCTTCAGCGTGTCGGCGGCCGTGTATTCACCATCCAGCACGGCATTGGCGTGCGCCACGAGCGTGTCGATGGTGGGTGTATCCGGCGAGTCGAAGATGACCGGCGCGGCATCCGCGTCGAAAGGTACCGCGTCGGCGACGGCGGTCGTGAAGGCCTCGACGTTCGCGGCGTATCCGCCCGCGCTGCGCACGAAGGTGTCCTCACCGACCGGGGTCGGGTGCAGGAACTCCTCGCTGCGCGAGCCGCCCATCGCGCCGGCATCCGCCTGCACGATCGCGTACTCGAGGCCGAGCCGCTGGAAGATCCGCTCGTAGGCGTCACGCTGCGCCTGGTAGCTGGCCTCGAGACCGGCATCCGTGGCGTCGAAGGAGTAGGCGTCCTTCATCGTGAACTCGCGTCCGCGCAGCAGGCCGGCCCGCGGGCGCGCCTCGTCGCGGTACTTGTCCTGGATCTGGTAGATCGTCAGCGGCAGGTCCTTGTAGGAGGAGTAGAGGTCCTTGACGAGTGCGGTGAACGCCTCCTCGTGCGTGGGAGCGAGGAGGTAGTCGCCGCCCTTGCGGTCCTGCAGACGGAACAGCAGGTCGCCGTACTCGTCCCAGCGACCGGTCGCCTCGTATGCCTCCCGCGGCATGAGCGCCGGGAAGTGCACTTCCTGCGCACCGGCGGCCGCCATCTCCTCGCGGATGACGTTCTCGATCTTGGCCTTCACGCGCAGCCCAAGAGGCAGCCAGGCGAAGATGCCGGCCGCGAGTGGGCGGATGTATCCGGCGCGGATCAGCAGTTTGTGGCTCGCGACCTCGGCGCCTGCCGGGTCGTCGCGGAGCGTGCGGAGGAAGAAGTTGGAGAGACGAGTGACCACGGGGTCAGTCTACTGACCACCACCGCGGTCACCCGTCCACTCTCTCGCGGGCGCGCGTCAGTTGAGCGCGCGGGTGCCCTCAGGGATGACGCCGCCGGCGTAGAGGTCGGAGGCGAGATCCTGCAGGCGGGTCAATGTCACCCGCTGCGGCACCGGGCCGTAAGAGATGCGCGCGACACCGAGCTCCTGATATTCGGTCGAGGTGAGCGCGCCGGGCAGGCCGATCACGCTGACCTTGCCGCGCCCGATGCCGTCGACGAGGGTGCGGGTGGCGTCGGCATCGAGGATGCCGGGGACGAACACGCAGGTGGCGCCAGCGTCGAGATAGGCACGGCCGCGTTCGATCGCGTCGGCGAGCTTGTCGGCGAGCGGCTTGTCTCCCCCGCGCACGATGGCGTCCGTGCGGGCGTTGAGGGCGAAGTCGACGCCTTCGGCCTGACCTGCGCGCACGATGGCCTCGACCTGAGCGACCGAGTCGGCGAGGGGCTTCAGGCGGTCTTCGATGTTCGCGCCGACCACGCCGACGCCGATCGCCAGACGCGTCGTCTCGCCGGCGTCGCCGTAGCCGTCGTCGAGGTCGGCCGAGACCGGCAGGTCGACGGCGGCGGCGATACGCCCGACCATGTCGAGCATGATCTCGCGCGGGATCTGTCCGTCGGGGTATCCGAAGGTCGCGGCGATCGAATGCCCGGCAGTCGCGATGGCGGTGGTCTCGGGCAGAGCCGCGACGGCGGTGGCCGAGACGACGTCCCAGATGTTGACGACCCGGAGGATCTCCGGCGCCTCGTAGAGTCCGACCAGGGTGCGTGCCTTTTCTGCGTTCGTCATGGTTCCACGCTAACCCGGCTCACCGACACTGTCGTGGCTCGCGCCTAGGGTGGGGGCATGCCTCAGCGTCGATCGCATGTCGCCCCGTCCGCCACGCAGAGCGAGCTCGCCGCCGCCCTCGCCGCTCTCCGCGCGGACATCGAGGCGCCCACGGAGTTCTCGCCCGCGACGCTCAGCGAGGCGGAGGCGGCTGTGGCACCTGTGCCTGAACTCGATCTGCGCGAGGTGCCGTTCGTGACGCTCGACCCGGAAGGATCCCGCGATCTCGACCAGGCGCTGTACCTGGCGCGCAACGGTGCCGGTTTCGAGGTGCGCTACGCGATCGCCGACGTGCCGTCATTCGTGAAGCCGGGCGGAGCGGTGGACACCGAGGCGCGCGAGCGCGGGCAGACGCTTTACCTCGCGGACGGGAACATTCCGCTGCATCCGCGGGTGCTGTCCGAGGATCGCGCGTCGCTGCTGCCCGACGTCGATCGGCCGGCGCTGGTGTGGACCTTCGCGCTGGATGCCGCAGGCGCGGTGACGGCGTTCCGTCTGGAGCGGGCGTTGGTCCGCTCCAGGGCTCAGCTGGATTACGCCACAGCACAGGCGGCGATCGATCGCGGCGAGGAGGGGGCACTCTCACTGCTGCCGGTGATCGGAGGGTTGCGCATCGAGCAGGAGCGGTTGCGCGGGGGTGCCAGCCTGAATCTGCCCGATGAGGAGGTCGTGCAGCGCGAGGATGGCAGCTACGACATCGAGCGGCGGCATCCGTTGCCTGTCGAAGACTGGAACGCACAGCTGTCGTTGATGACCGGTATGGCCGCCGCCGAGCTGATGCTCGGTGCGAAGGTCGGTGTGCTCCGCACCATGCCACAGCCGGATGAGAAGGCGTTCGCCGCTTTCCGGCGTCAGACGGAGGCGCTGGGCAGGCCGTGGACGATAGGACGCTACGGCGACTACCTGCGCGGTCTGGATCGTGATGATCCGATGACGCTCCCTGTGCTCGAGGCGGCGTCCGCCCTGTTCCGTGGTGCGGGGTACGCGGTGTTTGACGGTGAGGTTCCTGCGGAGACGGAGCAGGCAGCGATCGCCGTTCCATACGCGCACGCGACCGCTCCCCTGCGCCGCCTGGTCGACCGGTGGGCACTGGTGATCTGCCTGGCGATCTCGCGGGGCGAGGAGGTGCCCCGGTGGGCACGTGAGTCGCTGCCTGAACTGCCCGGGCTGATGCAGGCATCCGCGCAGCGGGCCTCGGCACTGGATGCCGCAACGATCAACCGCGTGGAGGCAGCGCTGCTGGTGCCGCGGGTCGGCTCACAGGTGGAGGCCACCGTGATCGAGCTGCGCGACGACCGCGCCGTGGTGCAGCTCGCCGACCCCGCGGTGACGGCGACGGCGCCGGTGCCGCCGGAGTCCGCGCCGGGTGATGTCGTGCGGCTGACCGTCGTAGGGGCGACGATCGCGACGGGCGAGGTGGAGTTCTCCGTTCCTGCGTGACGTGGTCAATCGCTGGTTACGGTTGTCTGGTGAACTTTCTGACCTTCGCTGAGCAGTTCATCGAAGCGCAGTTTCCGAGGGCGGCGATCGCCGTGCTGGCCGGGAGCACCGCGCGCCGGGAGAGAACCGCCACCAGCGATATCGATCTGCTGCTGATCGGCGAGGACCTGTTCGAACAGGAAAGGTCACGGACGGCAATGGCGACGACGCGTGCGTACGCCGGCGAGGTCTTCGAGATCTTCGCGTACACGCCCGCGGGCTTCGCGGAATGGGCGGAACGGGATCTGGCGAGACACCGACCGGTGATCGTGCGGATGCTGATCGACGGCATCCCGATCCGTGACGACGGTAGCCTCGCGACGTTGCGGGCACGGTGGCGCACCTCGCTCGATCTGGGCCCGCGCATCGACGACGCCGAGCTCGCGTTCCGCCGATACGTCATCACCGACCTGCTGGATGACCTGCAGGACTCGACATCGCCGATCGAGATACGCGTGCTCGAGGGGCTCCTGTATGAGCGGATCGCCGAACTGATCCTGCTCAGCGGCGGCGAGTGGATCGGCTCAGGCAAGTGGCTGCCGCGGCGGCTCGCGGCTTTCGACGCCACCCGCGCAGCGGCGCTGAGCGCGCCGTTGTTGGCAGGAGACCACGCCGGATTCGCCGAGCGCGTGGCTGCCGAACTCGATGCATGCGGCGGACGGATGCAGGACGGCATGGTGCGATAGTCATTCGTCCTTATCTTCGAATGTCGGAGGTTAATGACAGTGTCGAGGTATGGACTACTTCAGCGACATCACCTCGAGGATCGCGTCACTGCGCGCCCTCGTCGGTGACGTCGCGTGTGCGTCCGAACTGCCACACAGCGTCGAGGCGCTCGACGACGCGTCGACAGTCGAACTGATGAGCCTCAGCGGCGAACTGGCCGCTTTTGCTGACCAGTTGTGCGCAGTCGGCGCGGCGGTGATCGCACGGCGATCGGAGCGCAGCGCTGGAGTGACCGGCGTTGCGCAATCGCGCGGGCACCGCAATGCCGTGTCTTTCGTGCAGGAACTCACCGGAACGACCCGAGCCGAGGCCGCAAAGCACGTGCGCGTCGGTGAGTCACTTCTCGAGCATGAGGCGACCGCCGCCGCGCCGCAGGCAGAATCCGACGAACCGCCTGGCTCCCAGCAGACGACAACTGACCCGTCCCGACCTCCCTGGCACGCCTGCCTGTCACGCGCCGTGTTCACCGGAGCGCTCACGTCTGCCCAGCACGACGCGATCCGGCGCGGACTCGGCACGCCACCCGAGCGCGACGACAATGCGGATGCCACCGCCGCCGCACACGCCGCATGGGCCCTCGCCGCCGAACAGCTCATCTCCGAAGCGGCGGCGCGCACGGTCGAAGAACTCATCCGCACGGCACGCACAGTGCGCGATCAGCTGGATCCAGAGGGAGCGCACGCCCGTTTCGAAGCACGTCACCTCGGGCGGTCATTCCGGACCTACACCGACGCAGACGGCATCTACCACGGCCATTTCACCTTCGAAGACGAGGGTTTCGCCTGGGTGCGCGCGATCGTCGACGCCGCACTTCGACCGCGACGCGGCGGCCCCCGTTTCGTCGACGCCGACGAACGCGCGGGTGCGGACGAGCTGACCGCTGATCCGCGGAGCAACGACCAGCTGGCATATGACCTGCTGCTCGACGTGTTGCGGGCCGGGGCCCTCGCCGACGCCACCGATGTGTTCGGCACACGTCAGGCCGGGATCCGCATCGTCCACGTCGCGCCACGCACCGGCGAGGCGGCGCCGCCCGTGCCGATACTCGAAGATGACGGATCGTCAATGCCCAGTTGGCTTGTCGCGACCCACTCCTGCGACGCGGGACGCGTGCCGGTGACGGTGGATGCGAGCGGGCGACCACTGGATGTAGGCCGGGAGCAGCGGCTTTTCACGCCGCGCCAGCGGGTCGCGCTGGCGGTCCGCGACGGCGGCTGCGTCTGGCGCGGCTGCGATCGCCCTGCGTCGTACTGCGAGGCACACCACATCGACGAATGGGTCGCGGACCATGGTCGCACCGACATCGACCGCGGTGTGCTGCTCTGCCGCTACCACCACATGACCCTGCACAACGGCGGATGGCGCATCACCACGGCAGACGGCGATGCGGAGGAGTTCCTGCTTCATCCGCCGGGTGGCCGAGATCCCGTGCCGCTGCCGCAACGGCTCGCACGTCGTTATCTCTGGGGCGTCGAGCCGCCACCGAAACGCTTCCGCACGGTGGCGTAAGGCACGAAGGCCGAAACGCTTCCGCACGGTGGCGTAAGGCACGAACGCCGAGACGCTTCCGGCCGGTGGCGTAAGGCGCGGACGCCACCGCGGGGGTCAGGCCGAAGGCACCGCGTGCGCGTCAGGCCGCAGACACCGCGTGGGCGGCGTCAGGCCGCGGGCACCGCAGTGGTCGTCATCACGAGCAGCTGCGGGTCGGACAGATCCAGCGACACCGAGACCGACGAGAACTCCCCCAGCGACGCCACATGCGTCCCGCCGCAGAGGATCGACGCGGTGCCTTCCGGCAGGTCGCACTCCCAGCGACGACGATCGACGATCGACGGCCCCTCGACCATGACACGACTCGCCGCGCCGTCCGCGACCCACTGCGCCAGCGTCGCATTGACCGCCGCTTCCCGCTCCGACAGTGATGCCGCGAACCCCTCGGTGTCGAAGCCGGCCTTACGCAGGCTCTTGCCCAGTCGGTACTCGTCGACGCTGCCATTCGCATGAATCCGACTCGTCTGGTTCGCGCGACCCTCGAAATCCGGGTTGCCCAGCGCATCCGTGCCGGGATCCTTCCGCCACAGATCCGCCACCGCCAGATCCAGCGCCAGGGACGCCAGATGGCAGGCCGTGTGGCCACGGCTGAGGCCAGCGCGACGATCCGTATCCACCTCAAGCGTCGCCAGGGCGCCCACAGCCACCTCCTCCCCCGGCTCTGATGCCAGCCGATGGCCGACCAGCCACGTCCACCCCTCGGCCCCACGCTTCACCGGAATCTCCGCGCCGACGGCGAACACGCCCTCATCGCTGACGGCGGCCATGACTGCTTCGGCGACGTCGAGCGTGACCCCACCCACCCGGATCGTGCCGGCGTCGCCCGGCTGGTCGGGCCAGGTGTGGTCGACCGGATGGAACGGCGTGGCATCGACCACCACGACCGACGTGTCGGCGTCGACGATCAGCACCTCCCCGTGACCGGTCAACGCACCATCGGGGAAGGACACCAGGGTGGGCAGCACGGACAACCTCCGCAGAGAGAACGAACCGACGTGTGGAACGGCCGATGCTCAGTGGCTCGGCGGAATCGTGAAGCTGGCGAGCTTGCCGTCGCGCACGACGAAGATGCCGTCGGACTCGCCGTTGAAGACGCGGCTGCTCCAGCCGAAACGGATGCGCGTCGTGTCGCCCGACGTCTCCGCAGACAGCACCGTCATCCTTGCGCCGGCGCCGATCGCGTCACTGCCAGCCCAGGCCCGCACCCCGGCAGGGCCAGCCTTGACGTTGCCCCAGTCGCTGACGAAACCGTCGGGCGTGAACGCCGCGACGAACGCCTCCGTGTCAGCGGCATTGATCGCATCGACCATCGCCTGGACGGGAGTGGGCAGGGAAACATCAGACATGTCGGCTCCTTGATCGGATCGTGACGAGCGGATGACGGGGGCGAACCCGCCACAACTGCTCAGGCCGTGACGACCTGCGCCGTGCCGAGCGGAGCGTCGGGCCCCATCTCGTCGGCGATGCGGTTCGCCTCTTCGATGAGCGTGGCGACGATGTCCGCCTCGGGCACCGTCTTGATCACCTCGCCCTTGACGAAGATCTGTCCCTTGCCGTTGCCGGAGGCGACGCCCAGGTCGGCCTCGCGCGCCTCACCGGGACCGTTCACGACACAGCCCATCACCGCTACGCGCAGCGGCACGGTCATGTCCTTGAGTCCTTCGGTGACGTTCTCGGCGAGCGTGTAGACGTCGACCTGTGCGCGACCGCATGACGGGCACGAGACGATCTCCAGCTTGCGCTCACGCAGGTTCAGCGACTGCAGGATCTGGTGCCCCACCTTCACCTCTTCGGCCGGCGGAGCCGACAGCGAAACGCGGATCGTGTCGCCGATACCTTCGCCGAGCAGGATGCCGAACGCCGTCGCGCTCTTGATGGTGCCCTGGAACGCGGGCCCTGCCTCGGTCACGCCGAGGTGGAGCGGCCAGTCGCCCCGCTCGGCCAGCTGGCGGTACGCCTTGACCATCACGACCGGGTCGTTGTGCTTGACCGAGATCTTGAAGTCATGGAAATCATGCTCCTCGAACAGCGACGCCTCCCAGACCGCGCTCTCCACGAGCGCCTCCGGGGTGGCCTTGCCGTACTTCTCGAGCAGACGACGATCCAGCGATCCCGCGTTGACGCCGATCCGCAGCGACACGCCGGCGGCCTGTGCGGCCTTGGCGATCGCGCCCACCTGGTCGTCGAACTTGCGGATGTTGCCGGGGTTGACCCGCACCGCGGCACAGCCCGCGTCGATCGCCTGGAAGACGTACTTGGGCTGGAAGTGGATGTCGGCGATCACCGGGATCTGGCTCTTCGCCGCGATGATGTGCAGCACGTCGGCGTCATCCTGCGACGGCACGGCGACGCGCACGATCTCACAGCCGGATGCCGTCAACTCGGCGATCTGCTGGAGAGTGCCGTTGATGTCGGTGGTCTTGGTGGTCGTCATCGACTGGACGCTCACGGGGGCGTCACCACCGACGAGCACCTTGCCCACCTTGATCTGACGGGACTTGCGACGCGGGGCGAGGACTTCGGGGATCTTCGGCATCCCAAGATTCACTGCTGGCACACGCACAGCCTACTTCGCGGGAATGCACGACGGCTGGATGCGGCACCGTCCCGCGCCGTCATGCCGCCGTTCGCCCCCGCGCACTGTGGTAGTTTCAGCCCATGCTCGTGAACCGCACCTGGTGGCCCGCCTTCTAGGCGGTGCGTTCGCGATTACACAGAACCAGACCGCCCCCAGGGCGGTCTTTCTGTTTGGCCGCCCTGATGCCCCTGCACAGGAGAACCGATGTCCCAGCTGGCCGACCTGACCGCCGACCCGTCAGCATCCTTCGTGTTGATCGCCCGCGACGGCGCCGACACCGTCGAGCTCCTGACCGGCGAGGTCATCGACGTCGACCTGCTCGCCGACATCCCGCTCGGCACCGGTGCGGATGCCCGCGAGATCTTCGCCCTCGTCCCCTATCGCCAAGTGCGCGAGCGGGGCTTCGAGGCGCGTGAGGACGACACACCGCTGCGGTGCCTGCTCGTCGACGAGCACCACCACCTGCCGGCATCCGCCCTCATCGCCGAACTGCCGAACACGCCCATCCCCCTGCGCGACGGCGGCTTCGACGTCTCCGACGACGCGTACGCCGCGATCGTCGAACGCGTCATCGCCGATGAAATCGGTCAGGGCGAAGGCGCCAACTTCGTCATCCGCCGCGACTACACCGCCGGGTACGACGCCGACGACCGCACGGCAGCACTCACCTGGTTCCGCGCACTGCTGGAGCACGAGCGCGGTGCGTACTGGACGTTCGCGGTGATCACCCCCGGCCACATCGCCGTCGGCGCCAGCCCCGAGGCGCATGTCGTCGCCCGGGACGGCGTCGTCACCATGAACCCGATCTCTGGGACGTTCCGCCACCCCGCCGGCGGCGCCACGAAAGAGACGCTGACTGAGTTCCTCTCCTCCACCAAGGAAACCGAGGAGCTGTTCATGGTGGTCGACGAAGAGCTCAAGATGATGTCGGCGGTCTGCTCGGACGGCGGCCGGATCACCGGCCCGCATCTGAAGGAGATGTCGCGCCTGACGCACACCGAGTACATGCTGCGCGGCAGCAGCCGGCTCGATCCGCGCGACATCCTGCGCGAGACCATGTTCGCCCCCACCGTCACCGGCTCACCCATGCAGAACGCGTGCGCCGTGATCCGCCGACACGAACGCGTCCCGCGCGGCTACTACTCGGGCGTCGCTGCGCTGTTCACGCCGAATGACCAGGGCGGTCACGACCTCGACGCCCCCATCCTCATCCGCACCGTGTACCTCGACGGCGGCCGGCTGCGTGTGCCCGTGGGCGCGACGCTGGTGCGGCACTCCGACCCGCAGGGCGAGGTCAGCGAGACACATGGCAAAGCTGCCGGTGTGCTCGGGGCGATCGGCGCGATCGAGCGCGACCATGCCGCCGAGGCGGTCGATGACGATGCTCCGGCGCCTCGTCGAGCCCTAGCCGACGACGCCGACGTCGCCGCCCTGCTCGCCTCCCGCAACGAACGGCTGGCCGAGTTCTGGATGAACCCGCAGGGCGAGGACCGTTCCGGACCGTTCGCGGGTCGCACGGCCCTCGTGGTGGATGCCGAAGACCGCTTCACCACCATGCTCGGCCACCAGCTCGGCCATCTCGGGCTGCAGGTCACGATCGCGCCGTGGGAACAGGTGCAGGATGCCGACATCGACGCGGCAGACCTCGTCGTCGCCGGTCCCGGCCCCGGCGACCCGCGCGATGATGCGTCGCCGCGCATCGCCCGCATGCGGGAGGTCGTCGCGCGCCGGCGCGACGCCGACGCTCCCCTGCTCGCCGTGTGCCTGAGCCATCAGATCCTCGCCGACAGCCTGGGCATCGAGCTCGCGCCCCTGGATGCCCCGCACCAGGGCGTGCAGAAGACCGTGCCTGTCTTCGAGGAGGACGCCTCCGTCGGGTTCTACAACACGTTCACCGCGCGCGTCGCCCCGGGAACGACGACCGTCGGACCGGCAGAGGTCTCGGCCGACCCGGACACCGGCGACGTGTACGCCCTCCGCGGCGAGCGCTTCGCGAGCGTGCAGGGGCACCTGGAGTCGATCCTGTCGCGCGACGGCATCCGCACGCTCGAGCGCCTGGCCGGCCACGCACTGTCCTGACGACACGCTCTCGCACGGCCGCGCCCCGAGGGCTCAGCCGAACAGCGAGACGGGATCGAAGAGGTCCGCGATGAGCAGCAGCGCGCCCATCGCAATGAGCACCACCGCGACCACCACCGTCAACGGCACGAGCCGGGTGGCATCGACCGGGGCGGGCGCGGGCTTGCCGCGCAGTCTGGCCCAGGCGCGGCGGACGCCGTCCCACAGCGCCACGACGATGTGTCCGCCGTCCAGCGGCAGCAGCGGGATCATGTTGAACACGAACAGCGCGATGTTGAGCGCGCCGAGCAGGTTCAACAGCACCACCATGCGGTTGAGCACAGGGGCATCCGTCGCGGCAACCTCGCCGGCAAGACGCCCGACCCCGACGACGCTGAGCGGGCCGTTGGGATCGCGCTCCGCATCGGTGAACAGGGCCACCCCGACATCCCACAGACGCACGGGCAGTGTGACGATCATCGAGGCGACCGCACCCGCCTGCTGGAAGGCCATCTCCGTGCCGGTGCCGATCGGCTGCTGCACAAAGGCGACCTGCGCGCCGAAACCGGCGTAGCCGACCTCCTGCGTGATCGGCTCACCGTCCTCATCGAACTGAGGGGCTCCCGCGGCATCGACCACTTGCCGTTCGGCGGCGACGGGTGTGAGCTGCAGCGTCTGCTGCTCCCCGTCTCGGTCGACGACCACCGAGAGCGTCTCATCCGGTGAGTCGCGGATGATGGCCGAGGCGTCCGCGAACGTCTCGATAGGCACCCCATCGATGCTCACCAGCACGTCGCCGGGCAGGATGCCGGCCTCGGCGGCGGGCGCCGCGGGGTCATCTGCCGTGCACTCCGTCTGCGTGGAGCCGGCAGGCAACACGCACTCGCTCACCGAAGCGATCGTCGTGGTGCCCTGCGAGAGTCCGATCCCGGACGCGAGGATCGTGAAGATGAGGATGCCGAGCAGCAGGTTCATCACCGGGCCACCAAGCATGACGATCACGCGCTTCCACACCGGGAGCCGGTAGAACGAGCGCGCCTCCTCACCGTCGGCGATCGTCTCGTCATTGGCCGATCGGGCGTCCTGCACGAGGGTGCGGAACACCCCCTTGGCCGCTCCGGTCTCCTTCGAGGGCGGGTACATGCCGGACATCGAGATGAAGCCGCCCAGCGGCAGCGCCTTGAACCCGTACTCGGTCTCGCCGAACCGCCTCGACCACAGGCGCGGCCCGAAACCGATCATGTACTGACCGACACGCACGCCGAACAGTTTCGCCGGCACCAGGTGCCCGATCTCGTGCAGGCCGATCGACAGGCCGAGTCCCACGAGCATGATCAGTATGCCGAGGACGTAGAGCAGGGTTTCCACCCGTCAACGCTACTGGGCAGGCCTTGTGAATCGCCCGCGTGTTGGGCCCTGGGCCTGCCGTCGCGTACACGGCCAGCGTGAGAACATGGTTGAGCCATGACGACAGATCATCTTCCTCCCGTGCTGCGCCCCGCCGACCCACCCCGTCGCGCGCTGGCCGAGCTCGCCGCCCGTTTCGCCACCGAAGTCCGCGGGGACACCGCCGACGTGCAGCTGAGTGGCATCACCCTCGCCACCGCCGACCTTCGCGCCGGTGAGGCCTTCGTCGCGATCCAGGGTGTGAACCGCCACGGTGCGGAATTCGCCCAGTCGGCGGCCGAGAAGGGTGCCGTGGCGGTGATCACCGACGCTGCGGGCGCCGAGATCGCGGCATCCGCCGGGCTGCCGATCATCGTCGTCGCCAACCCCCGCGCCGTGCTCGGCGACCTGAGCGCCTGGGTCTACGGCACCGGAGCGGGCGACCCGCTGCCGCTGCTGTTCGGCACAACGGGCACCAACGGAAAGACCAGCGTCTCGCACCTGCTGGAGGGCATCCTCGACCAGCTCGGTGTGGTCACCGGCCTGTCGTCGACGGCCGAACGCCACATCGCCGGCCAGGTGATCGTGTCACGTCTGACCACGCCCGAGGCATCCGAGATGCACGCCCTCCTCGCCCTCATGCGCGAGCGTCACGTCGAGGCCGTGGCCGTGGAGGTCAGCGCCCAGGCGCTCTCCCGCCACCGCGTCGACGGCATCGTCTTCGACGTCGCCGGTTTCACCAACCTGTCGCACGATCACCTCGATGACTACGCCGACATGGAGGAGTACTTCGAGGCGAAGCTGCCGCTGTTCCGCCCCGACCGCGCCCGTCGCGGCGTGGTGAACCTCGACTCCCCCTCCGGCGCTCGCGTGGTCGCTGCCGCCGAGATCCCCGTAGTCACGGTCGGCACCCCGGCGATCGCCGCCGATCCGGATGCTGCGGCTGCCGCCGACTGGATCGTCACGATCGACGAGGAACGCCCGGCGGGAACGGTGTTCACGCTCAGCGGGCCGGCCGGCACGCTCACCACCCTGGTCCCGGTGATCGGTCCGCACATGGCCGCGAACGCGGGTCTGGCGATCGTGATGATGCTCGAGGGCGGCTACTCGTGGGAGCGCATCACCTCGGTGCTCGAGCGCGACGGCCAGATCCACGCGTACCTTCCCGGGCGCACCGAGTTCATCTCGGGTGAGCGGGGCCCCGCGGTCTACGTCGACTTCGGCCACTCCCCCGACGCGTTCGAGAAGACGCTCGCCGCCGTGCGACGGGTCACGCCCGGCCGCGTGCTCATGCTGTTCGGCGCCGATGGCGACCGCGACGCGACCAAGCGCTACGACATGGCGCGCACCGCCGTCGAGGGCAGCGACGTGCTGGTGGTCACCGACCACCACCCCCGATTCGAGGACCCGGCGTCGATCCGCGCCACGCTGGTGGCCGCCGCGCGTGAGGTGCGGCCGGATGCCGACATCCACGAGTACTCCCCGCCGGAGGCGGCGATCGTCGCCGCGGTGGGACTCGTCGGCGACGGCGACGCGATCCTGTGGGCAGGGCCCGGACACCAGGACTACCGCGACATCCGCGGCGTCCGCACGCCCTACTCGGCTCGCGAACTCGCCCGTCGCGCACTGCGCGCCGCCGGCTGGCCGGTACCGGACTCCCGCTGGCCGGTGCCGTACCCCGACGAGGACTGACCCCGCCGGATCAGGCGCAGGGCCGGATCAGGCCGACGCGGCGATCCGCTCGTCGGCGGTCCTGCGAGCCCACTGCTCGGCCTCGGCGAGCGATTCCACGGTCAGCTGCTCCGGCGGCTCGTGCGCGTCGATCACGGCCTGAATCGTGTCGACGATGCCCAGGAACGGCAGCCGTCCCTCATGGAAGGCGTCGACGGCCTGCTCGTTGGCGGCGTTGTACACGGCGGGGAATGTCGACCCGGCGCGCCCGACAGCCTTGGCCAACGTCACGGCGGGGAACGCCTCATCGTCGAGCGGTTCGAACGTCCAGCTCGACGCCGTGCGCCAGTCCAGCGGACGGCCCACGCCACCCACCCGGTTCGGCCAGTCCAGGCCGAGCGAGATGGGCAGGCGCATGTCCGGCGGTGAGGCCTGCGCGATCGTCGACCCGTCGACGAACTCCACCATCGAGTGCACGATCGACTGCGGGTGCACGACCACCTCGATGTCGTCGTACGTGACACCGAACAGCAGATGCGCTTCGATCACTTCGAGCCCCTTGTTCACGAGCGTCGCGGAGTTCGTCGTCACCACGCGACCCATGTCCCACGTCGGATGCGCGAGCGCCTGAGCCGGGGTCACATCGGCGAGCTCTGCCCTGGTGCGGCCGCGGAAGGGTCCGCCGGATGCGGTCACGACGAGGCGTCGGACCTCACCGGGGCCGCCCGAGCGGAGCGCCTGGGCGATCGCGGAGTGCTCGGAGTCGACCGGAACGATCTGGTCGGGTGCGGCGGCCGCGAGCACGAGTTCACCGCCGACGATCAGCGACTCCTTGTTGGCGAGCGCCAGCGTTCGCCCGGCATCGAGCGCGGCCAGGGTCGAACCGAGTCCGATCGAGCCGGTGATGGCATTGAGCACGACGTCAGCCTCGACGTCGCGCACCAGCTGTTCCGCCTCGGCGGCACCGAGGGCGGTGTCCTCGACATGGAACTCGGCGGCCTGCTCGGCGAGCATCTCCGCGTTGCTGCCTGCGGCCAGCCCCACGAGCTCGAATCGGCGCGGGTTGGCCTTGATGACCTCCAGCGCCTGGGTGCCGATGGAGCCGGTGGAGCCGAGAACGATGATGCGACGCATGCCGCCAGCCTATGCGCTGGCGGCAGCGCTCATCACTGCTCGGCCGGAGTGGTGCCGAGGATATCGACCACGAAGACGAGCGTCTCCTCGGCCAGCTCGTGGCCCTCGCTCGCACCGTACCCGTCGGCCGGAGGGATCTCGATGAGCACCTGCGACCCGACGGTCTGGCCCTCCAGACCCTTCTTGAAGCCGGTAACGACACCGGTGGTGGGGAACTGAGCCGGGAACGCGGCGTTCGTCCACGTCGCGTCGAACTCTTCGCCGTTGCTCCACTTCACGCCGCGGTACTGCACGGTGACCAGGTCGCCCTCGGCGACGACGGGACCGTCGCCCTTCTTGAGCGTCTCGACGACGGTCTCGGCCGGCGCGTCCCCCTCGGGGATGGTGATCGTGGGTGCCCCGGACTCGTCGAGCGTGACCGTCGCCACGCCGTCAACCGCCTGCTGCTCCTCGCCCGTGGCGACCGTGGGCAGTTCCTCGAGAGTCTGCACGTACAGCACGACGTCGTTCGCCCCTTCGCCGAGCGTGGAGCCCGGCAGGGTGAGGACGATCTCCGAGCCGATCGGCTCGCACTCCGTCGCCACCAGGAAGATCGACGA
The DNA here is from genome assembly GCF_037204145.1 of Microbacterium istanbulense. Classification (NCBI taxonomy): domain Bacteria; kingdom Bacillati; phylum Actinomycetota; class Actinomycetes; order Micrococcales; family Microbacteriaceae; genus Microbacterium; species Microbacterium istanbulense. The sequence goes on along the minus strand of NZ_JBBDGN010000007.1, from coordinate 50,256 downwards.
CTGGGTGAAGTCGCTCAGCTGCGGCTGCTGGTTGGGGTTGAGCAGAACGGGGAGCACGCCGTCGGCACCGCGCTCCGAGGTGCCCATGACCTCGCCCGTGGTGGCGTCGACCAGCTGATAACGCACCGAGATGAGGTCGCCGGGGACGACGTCCTCGCCGTCGCCCTCCACGACCACCGTGCGCTCGACGTCGGCGAACTCCGTGCCCTCGGGAACGGTGATCTTCGCATCCAGTCCGCTGCCGTCAACCGTGACCGCGTCCGAGCCGGCGCCGGCCTGCTTGTCGAGCACGCACGTGGAGTCGGCGGTAGGGGTCGGGGTCTGCTCCGGGGTGGCCTCACCCGAGCAGGCGGTGAGCAGCACGCCGGCGACGGCGACGGTGGAAAGGAGGGCGATGGGACGCAGACGCACGGAGACACCTCGGGTTCGTGGACACAGACGCGTCCATCCTGGCGCATCCGGCTTTGTCCGGGCTGAATGAATCGCCTCTGATGCCTGGGTCGCCTCATGCCGAGCGCGGCATGGACGCGGCGATATTCTTTTCTGATGACTTCTGAGCAGTCGACGCCGTCCGCTCCCGAGGCTCCCGAAACCGCCTCTCCCCGCCGCGCCGGCATCCGCTACGCCCTCGGTCGCGCCGTCGCGACCCCGTTGGCTCGCATGGTGTACCGTCCGCACATCGAAGGACGCGAAAACGTTCCGCGCTCGGGTGCGGTGATCTTCGCGAGCAACCACCTGTCGTTCATCGACTCGATGGCGATCCCGGTCGCAGCTCCCCGCCCTGTGCACTTCCTGGCGAAGTCGAGCTACTTCGAGGGCACGGGACTCTCCGGTGCCGCCTCACGCGTGTTCTTCACCTCCGTCGGCGCGATCCCCGTGCAGCGTGGAGGCGGCCAGGCGGCGCTGGACGCGTTGGATCTGCAGCGCCAGCTGCTCGAGGAGGGGCTCGCCGTCGCCCTGTACCCGGAGGGCACACGCTCCACCGACGGTCGGCTGTACAAGGGCCGCACCGGCGTCGCATTCCTCGCGCTGCAGACCGGAGCCCCCGTGGTGCCGGTGGGCCTGATCGGCACGGACCGCGTGATGCCGGTCGGCGCGAAGATGCCGTCGGTCAAGGAGCGCGTCACTGTGCGCTTCGGAGCCGCCCTGGACCTCAGCGCGCACGGCCCGGCGAGCAGCGGGCGGGCGCGGCGCCAGGCAACCGACGAGATCATGGCCGCCATTCACGCGCTCTCCGGTCAAGAGCTCGCCGGCGTGTACAACGAACCGCCGGCGGCGGGGCCGATCGAGAAGATCAAGCAGGTGTTGCCGCACGAGCGGCGCTGAGCCTCAACCGACCGTGACGGTGGCCTCGTGGAGCACGGGGAAGTTCACCGAGTTCGCGATGAAGCACCACTCGTGCGCCTGGTGATGGGCCTGCTGCGCCGCCTCGATCATCGAGGCGTCGGCGACGGTGACCTGAGGGTGCAGGGTCACCTCGGCGAAGGATCCGCTCCCGCGGCCGTCCTCACGCATGATGCCGGTGGCCTCGTCGCGGTAGGAGGTGACGACGACGCCTGCGGTGACACATGCGTGCAGGTAGGACAGCAGGTGACATTCGGAGAGCGCCGCGACGAGCAGGTCCTCCGGGTTCCAGCGTTCCGGGTCGCCGCGGAACGGCTTGTCGGACGAGGCCGCGAGCGCGGGCTTGCCGTCGACCTCGATCGTCACGTCGCGCCGATAGTCGCGATAGCCACTGGTGCCGGTGCCGAGATTGCCCGTCCAGGTCGAGGTGAGTGCGTAGTGGTGCTCTCCGAGCGGGCGCCCCTGGGTCATGGATCCAGTGTGGCACGCCGCCCTTCGGGGGCGCGCCCGGTCGTCACCGAGGCCGACGATAGGCTGGTGGGGTGCTGGAGACTCTCACTGTTGCGGATGCTGTTGAACTCGCGGTCGTGGAGCGGAGCGGCTTCGTCGAATCCCGCCATGCGGGTGCCGCCGTCGTCCTCTCGCCCGACGGCGAGGTGGTCGCGACCTACGGCAACGCCGATGCGGTGATCCTCTCCCGCTCGAGCATGAAGCCGCTGCAGGCCGTCGCCTGCGTCACCGCGGGTGCGGCACTCGAGGGTGAGCAGCTGGCGCTGGGCACCGCGAGCCACTCCGGCACCGACCGTCACGCCGAGGTGGTGCGCGAGATGCTCGCCGCCGGGGGCCTGACCGAAGACGACCTCGCCTGCCCTCCCGCATGGCCCGGTGACACCCGTACGCGCCATGAGCTGATCCGCGACCACGCCGATAAGGCACGCATCCGCATGAACTGCTCCGGCAAGCATGCGCTCATGCTGCGCGCCTGTGTCGCCACCGGCTGGCCGACCGAGGGGTATCTCGACCTGTCCCACCCGCTGCAGGTGCACATCCGCGAGGTGGTCGAGCGTCTGACGGGCGAGAAGGTCGCCATGACGGCCATCGACGGATGCGGCGCGCCCGTGCATGCCATCACGCTGACAGGGCTCGCCCGTGCCATCCACCGCATCGGCACGGCGTCTGACCGGTCTCCGTTTGCTCTGCACCGGGTCGCAGGCGCTCTCGTGCGCGCAGTGCGGGAGAACCCCTGGACGATCGCCGGCCCCGGCGAGCCGGACACGATCGCGATCGAGCGACTGGGAGTGTTCGCCAAGCACGGCGCCGAGGGGATCATGGTCATGACCGCACCGAACGGCGCCACAGTCGCCCTGAAGACACTTGACGGCAACGGTCGTGCGGCCACCCTGGTCGCGGCTACGCTGCTCGCGCGCGCCGGTGCGCTGACGGATGCCGAGGTCGCCGATCTCGCCGGTGCCCTGGACCTCACGGTGCTCGGTGGCGGTGAGCCCGTGGGCGCGATCCGCGTGTCCCCCACCCTCTGACCGGTCACCGGTTCGCCCGTCACCGGCCCCTCACCAGCCGATGTCCTGGTCGGCGATGAGTACGCGCCGAGGCGGAGCACCCTGCGCGGTTACCCAGCCACGTCCGGCATGCTGGTGGGCGTAGGGCGGCAGATCACGCACGCCGGCGAGCTGACGCAGTTCGCCGGCGCACTCGGCGGCGACGACCATTTCGCCGGAGGTGCGCACGAGCTGCGTGAGCGTCCACTGGGATCGCCACTGCTCAGGGTCGGCCACGATGATACGCGGTCCGGCGGCATCCGCCGCCTGCTCGATCTCGACCACCCTGTGCTCAGGATGGGTGGAACGCAACCGTTCGACCGTGTCGATGACGGCGGGCGTGATGACACCAGAGGTCTCGGCGCGCGGTCTCCACACCGGCGGTGCCGAGGCCCGGCGGACGCTGCCGGGCTCGTCCGTCCAACAGAACTGCATCTCCATGCCGTCGAACTGGGCTCGTCCTGCCGGCCGGTCGCGCTCGTAGTCAGAGCTCTCGCCGCCGGCGGCCAGGTGCTCGATTCGGCTCGGCATCCGCAACAACGCCCGATGCGGGAGGGCGTCGATCAAGCGTCCGAGCGAGCCCGCCGCGCGGGACAGGGTGATCACGGCCCCGCCCTCGGAGCGGGCGATCGCCTCCCATCGTGACGTGAACACCTGCGCGTACTCCGGTGGGAATCCGGTGAGCAACAGGTCGAGATCATCGCACAGGACGAGCCCGTGGCGACCCCTGGACAGTTCGGTGACGGCATCCCACGCTCCCTCCAGGTCGGCGGGCACCACCACGGCACCGGGATCCTGCGACGCGAGGAGGCGGATCACCGCGCTCTTGCCCGCGGCCGGACCCCCGAGCACCGCGAGCCCGCGCGCGGGTGCCAACCTCACCGGTTGCTGCCGCTGGTGCGCCGGGTCATCGCCCAAGCCCAGAGTGAGCCCCGGCGCCGCGCCGGGAATCTCGTGCAGCAGAAGCATCCTCGGCAGCGGGGGCAGCCACGGACTCGGCGGGGCCGCCACGTGCGCGCTGCGCTCGGCGATCGATCGCAGGTCGGTCTCTGCGGTCAGCGCGACACGCACCGGCAGCGCCTCCGTGTCCCCGGGGCGCCGCATGAAGGCGAGGCCTCTGCTCTCCGGCCCACCGGCAAGCTCGGAGGCCGCATCCGAGCCGATCACCAAGCGACTGTCGGCCGGGTCGGACACACGCAGGCTGATCCGCAGCGGACAGTTGGCCGCCAACGCGTCTCTGATCACACCACTGGCCCGCTGGGTGCCCAGCACGAGGTGCATTCCGAGCGCCCGGCCCCGTGCTGCGACATCAGTGAACACCGAGCCGAGGTCGGGGTGCTCCTGCAGCAGAGCCGCGAACTCGTCGACGACGATCACCAGCCGGCCGAGCTCTGCGCAATCGCGCACGTCACGGACGCCGGCTGCTGCGAGGGCGGCCTCTCTCCGACGCAGTTCCGCGGTGAGGCTGGTCACGCCGCGGCGGGCTCCGTCAGCATCGAGGTCGGTGGCGACGGCGAGCACGTGCGGTAGGGAGCGCAACGGATCGAAGGCGGTGCCGCCCTTGAAGTCGACGAGCACGAAGCCGACCTCGGCGGGCGTGCGGGCGGCTGCCATCGCCGTCACCCAGGTGGTGAGCAGCTCGCTCTTGCCCGTGCCCGTCATGCCGGTCACGATCGCGTGCGGGCCGTCCTCAACGAGATCGAGCAGCACGTCGCCCCTCTCACCTCTGCCCACCATGGCGGGCAGGCCCCCTGCCCGGGGTGCGGGAGAAAGCGCGGCCAGGGCCACGGCGTCGGGAACGAACGACTCCCCTGCGCTCCGCTGCCCGCAGTCGGATGCGATCAACGCCGTCTGCCGCAGGGAGAGAGCCTCCACGGTGGCCTCGGTGACCCCGTCAGGTGTGCGCACGCGAGCCCGGACACCGTCCGCGGCATCGATCACGGTGGTGACGCCGTCCGGAGGCTCGGCACCGGGAGCGCACAGGCAGATCTTCGCGTCGGCCCGCTCGTCGCACGCCGCGCCGGACACGACGCCGAGCTGAAACCCCGCCCGGCGTCTTGCGACGTGCGGGAATCCCGCGACGCCCACGGTCTCCAGCTCGCCGCCGAGGCTGAGCTGGGTCGGCCCGAACCGCAGGCACAGCTGGGCGATCAGTGCCCGCGCGATCGCAGCAGGCACGGGTCCCTCACCGCGCACGCACACGCCGCCACCCAGCGGCACCGCGATCGGGGCGTCCGGCAGTGTGGCGGTGCGGTCGCGGAACGCCCGGGCCCGCTCGTCGTCACCCCCGCTCGCCCGGATGCGGCTGGGACGATCCCCCCGCGCGACCACGATGCTCGTCGTCCGATCGACGCTGTCATGGCCGCGCAGGGGTGGCTCAGCGAGACACGCGGCCACGTCGGGATGGCGCCGCCAGAGTGCGGCATGCTCTTCGTCGTGCAAGCGCCGCCGCTCGGCCTCTGCCCGTTCCCAGGCATCGTCGGCATCCGTCACGCGGCGGCGCTGCTCTCGGCGTCGCGAACGCATTCCGTCGAAGAAGGACGCGACGAGCATGAGAGGTCCGAGCGCCGCGAAGCACAGCGTGAACAGCGACCCGGTGATCAGCCAGAGCACGATGCCGGCGATCACGGGAACGACGGCCGCGAGCACCGGCAGACCGGGACGTTGCGGTGGCACAGGTGTGGCAGGCAGAACGATCGTCGTAGCATCCATTCCCCCATCCAAGGGCAGGGGGTGACGCAGATGCGGGCTGTCCACAGCCCGGGAGGACTATTCGGCGGTGTCGCCGTCTGTGGAGGATGATTCGCCGGCCTCGGCGACCGTCGGCAGCGCACGCGTGTCGGCGTCGTCGACGGCATCCACGCGCACGACGATCAACGTCACGTTGTCGCGTCCACCGTTCTCGAGCGCAGCCTCCATCATGGCGTCGACCGCGGCTGCCGGGTCGTTGTTCTCCCGCAGGAAGTGCAGGATGCCGTAGTCGGTGAGCTCCTTGGTCAGACCGTCGGAACAGATGACCAGCCGATCACCGCCCTGCAGATCGACGGCGACGTAGTCCGGTGGGATGAGCTCGCTCGCGCCGACGGCGCGGGTGATCACATTACTGTACGGGTGGCCGTCGGCTTCTTCGGGGCTGATCTTGCCCGAGGCGATGAGCTCCTGCACGACCGAGTGGTCGACGGTGACCTGCACGAGGCGGTCGTCACGCGCGAGATACACCCGCGAGTCGCCGATGTTCAGCACGACCCAGCGGACGGTGCCATCCTCATTGTCGATGAAGGCGCCGGTCAGCGTGGTGCCGGTCCCCTCATCGGTGGTCTCGGGGTGGTCGTGGATGTCGGCGACGGCCTGCCCCAACGCCTCCTCGATCGCCGTGGTGCTGACCGCGCCCGTGTCGACGACGGCCCGCAAGCGATCGACCGTGCTCTGGCTGGCGATCTCGCCGCCGGCATGTCCGCCCATCCCGTCGGCGACGACGAACAGCGGAAAGCTGGCCAGGAACGCGTCCTGATTGTTCTCTCGGCGGCGGCCACGATCCGTGGCACCGGCCCAGGCGAGCCCCAGCTCATCGCTCACGCGGTGCGTCTGCGTCGTCGTCTCAGGCACGGCTGCTCTCCGATAGAGGGGCGGCGGTCATCGCTGCCGCGGGATACCAAGCAATCGTAGTGGAAACCGCCGTCACATCTGCGCCGCGGGGTCGTCCACGAGGGGGAACAGCGCATCGATCGCGGCGAGATCCTCGCTGCTCGGCGCCCAGGCATCCGCAGCCGCGGCGTTCGCCTCGACCTGCTCGGGTGTCGTTGCGCCGGCGATCACACTCGACACTCCCGGCTGCGCGAGCAACCACCCGAATGTCGCCTCCAGCATGCTGATGCCCCGGGCATCGCAGAACTCCTGGTACGCCTCGAGGGCATCCCAGGGCGCATCTTGCCCAGATGTGCTGCCGCGTCTGCATGATGCGGCTGCCTGCCGGTCCGCCGTCGCGGGTGAACTTGCCCGTGAGCAGACCGTTCTTCAAGGGGAAGAAGGGGAAGAAGCCCAGCTGGTAGCGCTCCACGGCCGGCAGCACCTCACGCTCGGTCGCACGGGCGAGCAGCGAATAGTGGTTCTGCGCCGAGACGAAGCGCCCCGTCGACCGGGCGCGGGCGGTGAACTCCGCCTCGGCGATCTGCCAGCCGTCGAAGTTCGAGTGACCGTAGTAGCGGATCTTGCCCTCGTCGACGAGTTCGTCGAGCGCATCGATCGTTTCGGCGATCGGGGTCTGAGGATCCGGCAGATGCAGCTGGTACAGGTCGATCCAGTCGGTCTGCAGGCGGCGCAGCGACTGCTCGACGGCGTACCGGACGTAGCGGCGCGACCCTCGGCCACCGGGAAAGTCGTACCCCATGTCGCGCTCATGCCCGAACTTGGTCGCCAGCACCACCCGGTCGCGGCGGCCCGCGAGTGCCTCACCCATGAGCGTCTCGCTCAGGCCGGGCTCTGCACCGTACATGTCGGCCGTGTCGAAGAAAAACACCCCGCTCGCCAGAGCGGCGTCGATCACCGCCCGAGTGCCGGCTGGCGTTGCGGTGACGGTTCCCGCTCGACCGAAATTGTTGCATCCGAGACCGGTGGCGGAGACGACGAGCCCAGACGCGCCGACACGGCGCTGCGAGGTGACCATACCTCCACCGTATCCAACACGGGGCGTGCCCCGGCACGACGAAGGGCCCCCGACCGAGATCGGGGACCCTTCGTGCGGTGTCAGGCCGGAGGCTGGTTGGGGTCAGCCGGCGGTGCGGGCGGTGCCGCGGGAGGTGCCGGCGGAGCCGCGGGAGGTGCGGTCGGCGGCGCCGGAGGCGTCGGCGGCGTGGCCGGAGGCGTCGGCGGCGTGGCCGGAGGCGTGCTCGTCGCGGGCGGCACCGGAGCACCAGGCTGCGGCGGAGCGTAACCGGGCTGCGGCGGAGCGTAACCCTGCGGAGGCGCGGCGTAGCCCTGCGGGGCACCGTAGCCGGGCTGCGGCGGGGCCGGGAGCGTCGTGGTCTGCGCGGGGATGCCTTCCCAGACCGTGCGGTCGGCGAGGAAGCTGTTTCCCGCCCAGGAGGCCGGCGCGATGTTCGAGTTCCAGCGGGACTTGTCGAAGGCGACGATACCCAGCCAGACGAGCGACAGGAAGATGTAGAGGACGACCCAGACGGACTCCTTCTGCAGCTTCAGACCGATCCGCCATGCGGCCAGGACGCTCAGCACGGCGAGTGCCACCGAGAAGAGGGCGCCGATGCCGATCCACGACAACAGGATCGCGCCGCCGAGGCCGTAGAGCACCAGCCACGGGCTCAGGTCACCGAGCTTGAAGAACACCATCGTGTTGTACACGGGCACCCAGGCCCGCCACTTGCCCTGCACGCCGGCCTTTTCGAAGACCTTCATCATGAACAGCGAGCCGATCACGTACCCGGCGATACCGATCAGGAAGATGAGGAAGAAGTAGACGGCGAAGAAGGCCGCGTACCCGGACCCGTCGTCGTAACTCATGGAGAACCCACATTCGTTGGAAAGAGGAACGACTCTCGCCCCCCAGCGCGGCACAAAGCCTCGCATGCGCCATCGTAGCGGTGGCGCTCAGGCGACTTCAATCGCACGACCGGGGAGAAATCCCCATGTCAGCGACTATCCCTCGCCGATGAGCTCCAGCACCGAGGGATCGTCGGTCGGCCGCAACGGCACGCCGCGCTCGCCCGCCCACCGGAGCAGCCCGTCGATCGTGCGCACACGGGGCCGCTCGGCAGCGAGGGTGCGCACGAGAGCACCCTTGGCCTTCTTGTTGAAGTGGTTCAGTGCGCGTCCGGCATCCGTCACCACGCGCACGTATGCGGAAGACACCGACGTGGGCACGGGTCCCAGCGCCACATAGGCCTCGCTGCGCAGGTCGAGGATGCACGACTCTCCGCTCAGCGCCGCACTGGTCACCGACGCCCAATGGCGCCGCAGCGGCGGCACCCCGGGCAGGGCCGTCCCCGCCGCGAGACGGTAGCTGGGGATGCGATCAAGTGCACCGACCGGACCGAACGGTGCGGAGTGGATCAACACGTGCGCGCCCAGCCAGCGCCGCGCAGCCGCATCCAGCGTCGCCGCATCCAGCGCGTCGTAGAGCACACCCGTGTAGCGATCCACCGCGGCCATGGTCGGCGCTGTGCGCAACTGCCGGTTCACCTCGACGTCTCCGAGTTGCCTCGCGCTGAGGCCCAACACACGCGCAGCGGCATCCGGATCGTCCGAGAGCGCGACGAGCGCCTCCACGACCTGCGCGCGCGCGGAGCCGAGGGCGGGGAGAGCGAGCGAGTCCAGATCGAGCACCGCGGCCGAGCCGCCCTGACGCTTGGTCTCGGAGGGAGGAAGCAGAATCTTCATGGTCACATCCAGTGGTCGTGGGCACGAAGAAGCGCAAGGCTCCACCGGATGCCCGGGGAGCCTTGCGCTTGTTCAGGTCGTGCAGATCAGGCGATGAGCGCGGCCTGGCCGGCCACGATCGTCACGGTGTCGCCCTCCATGGAGAGGAAGCCGTCCTGAGCGTTCGCCAGCACCTTGCCGCCATCGACACCGGTGATGCGCACCTCGCCCTGGGCGAGGATCGCGAGCACCGGCTCGTGACCGGCCATGATGCCGATCTCGCCTTCGACGGTCTTCGCGACGACGAGGCTCGCCTGGCCGCTCCAGATCTCCGCCTCCGCGGAGACGAGGCTGACGTTGAGCGCCATGATCAGGCGTTCTCCTTCTGGATCTGCGCCCACTTCTCCTCGACGTCGGAGATGCCACCGACGTTGAAGAAGGCCTGCTCGGCCACGTGGTCGAAGTCACCGCGGGCGATCGCGTCGAACGACTCGATGGTCTCCTTGAGGGGAACCGTGGAGCCCTCGACACCCGTGAACTTCTTAGCCATGTAGGTGTTCTGCGAGAGGAACTGCTGGATGCGGCGCGCGCGGGCGACGACGATCTTGTCCTCTTCGGAGAGCTCGTCGACACCGAGGATCGCGATGATCTCCTGGAGCTCCTTGTTCTTCTGCAGGATCTGCTTGACCGTGGTGGCGACGCGGTAGTGGTCCTCGCCCAGGTAGCGGGGGTCCATGATGCGCGACGTCGAGGTCAGCGGGTCGATGGCCGGGTACAGACCCTTCGACGCGATCTCACGCGACAGCTCGGTGGTGGCGTCGAGGTGGGCGAAGGTGGTCGCCGGAGCCGGGTCGGTGTAGTCATCGGCCGGCACGTAGATCGCCTGCAGCGAGGTGATCGAGTGACCGCGCGTCGAGGTGATGCGCTCCTGCAGGAGGCCCATCTCGTCGGCGAGGTTCGGCTGGTAACCCACGGCGGAGGGCATGCGGCCCAGCAGCGTGGAGACCTCGGAGCCGGCCTGCGTGAAGCGGAAGATGTTGTCGATGAAGAGCAGCACGTCCTGCTTCTGCACGTCACGGAAGTACTCCGCCATCGTCAGGGCCGACAGGGCGACGCGCAGACGCGTTCCCGGCGGCTCGTCCATCTGGCCGAACACAAGGGCGGTCTTGTCGAAGACGCCGGCCTCTTCCATCTCGTGGATGAGGTCGTTACCCTCACGGGTGCGCTCACCGACACCGGCGAACACCGACACACCACCGTGGTCCTGCGCGACGCGCTGGATCATCTCCTGGATGAGGACGGTCTTGCCGACACCGGCACCACCGAACAGACCGATCTTTCCACCCTGCACGTAGGGGGTGAGGAGGTCGATCGACTTGATGCCGGTCTCGAACAGCTGGGTCTTGGACTCGAGCTGGTCGAAGTTCGGCGCCTTGCGGTGGATCGGCCAACGCTCGGTGACCTCGATCTGCTCGCCGGGCTCGGCGTTGAGGACCTCGCCGATCACGTTGAAGACCTTGCCCTTGGTGACGTCACCGACGGGCACCGAGATGGGAGCGCCGGTGTCACGCACCTCCTGGCCGCGGACGATGCCGTCCGTGGGCTTGAGGGCGATGGCGCGAACGAGGTCGTCGCCGAGGTGCTGTGCGACCTCGAGGGTGATCTCGGTCGACTCGGAGCCGATCGTGATCGTGGTCTTCAGGGCGTTGTAGATGTCGGGGATCGAGTCGTGCGGGAACTCGATGTCGACAACCGGACCGTTGACGCGTGCGACGCGCCCGACGACCGCGGTCGCCTGAGTCTCAGCCGTAGCGGTGGGGGTCATTTCTTCGTCTCTCTCTTCGAGGCTTACTTGCTCGACGCCAGAGCGTCGGCGCCGCCGACGATCTCGGCGATCTGCTGCGTGATCTCCGCCTGACGCGCGTTGTTGCGCAGACGGGTGTAGTCCGTGATGAGCTTGTCGGCGTTGTCGCTGGCCGACTTCATCGCCTTCTGGGTCGCGGCCTGCTTGGCGGCCGACGACTGCAGAAGCGCGTTGAAGACGCGGCTCTGGATGTACACCGGCAGGATCGCGTCCAGAACGGTCTCGGCATCCGGCTCGAACTCGTACAGCGGGTAGACCTGGCTGCCCGCGTCGGTCTCGTCGGACTCCGCGATCTCCAGCGGGAGCAGGCGCAGGGTCTCCGGCGACTGCGTCATCATGCTGACGAAGCGGTTGTACACGAGGTGGATCTCGTCCACGCCGTTCTGCTCCCCACCGCGCGAGAAGGCGTCCAGCAGCGACTGGGCGATCTCTTCGGCGGTGTGGAACGACGGGGTGTCGGTGTCACCGGTCCACTCCGCTGCCGCCGCGATGCGACGGAACTGGAAGTAGCCCACGGCCTTGCGACCGATCAGGTAGAACACCGGTTCCTTGCCCTGCGCACGCAGCAGCTCGGCCAACTCGAGACCCTCACGGAGGATCTGCGAGTTGAACGCACCCGCCAGGCCGCGGTCGGACGAGAAGATCACAACCGCAGAGCGGCGGATCGTCTCAGGCTCACGCGTGAGCGGGTGGTCGACGTTCGAGTGCGTGGCGACGGCGGCGACGGCGCGCGTCACGGCCCGCGCGAAGGGGGTGGACGCCTTGACGCGTGCCATCGCCTTCTGAATGCGCGAAGCCGCGATGAGTTCCATCGCCTTCGTGATCTTCTTGGTCGTCTGAGCAGAAGAGATCTTCTGCTTGTAGACCCGGAGTTGAGCGCCCATGATTCAGTGTGCCCCGGCGATCAGCCGCGGCGGCCCTTGACGATCTTCTCCTGGTTCACGTCGTCGGCGTCCGCGGCCTCGTGCTCCTCGTGACCGGGAGCGGCGATGCCGTGACCCTTGCCGGCCTGGAACTCCAGGACGAAAGCGTCCGTCTGCTTCTCGAGCTCTGCGACCGTGTCGTCGTCGAGCACGTTGGTCTCACGCAGGGTGGTGAGCACGTTCGTGTTGCGACGCAGGTGGTCGAGCAGCTCGCGCTCGAAGCGCAGCACGTCGTCCACCTCGATGGTGTCGAGCTTGCCGTTGGTGCCGGCCCAGATCGAGACGACCTGCTCCTCCACCGGGTACGGCGAGTACTGCGGCTGCTTGAGCAGCTCGGTCAGACGTGCACCACGGGCCAGCTGACGACGCGACGCGGCGTCGAGGTCGGATGCGAACATCGCGAAGGCCTCCAGCGAACGGTACTGCGCCAGTTCCAGCTTCAACGTACCGGAGACCTTCTTGATGGACTTGACCTGCGCGTCACCGCCGACTCGCGAGACCGAGATACCCACGTCGACCGCCGGACGCTGGTTGGCGTTGAAGAGGTCGGACTGCAGGAAGATCTGGCCGTCGGTGATCGAGATCACGTTGGTCGGGATGTACGCCGAGACGTCGTTGGCCTTGGTCTCGATGATCGGCAGACCGGTCATCGAGCCGGCACCGAGCTCGTCGGACAGCTTGGCGCAACGCTCGAGCAGACGCGAGTGCAGGTAGAAGACGTCACCGGGGTATGCCTCGCGGCCCGGCGGGCGGCGCAGCAGCAGCGACACGGCACGGTAGGCCTCGGCCTGCTTCGAGAGGTCATCGAAGATGATCAGCACGTGCTTGCCGCCGTACATCCAGTGCTGGCCGATGGCCGAGCCGGTGTAGGGGGCGAGGTACTTGAAGCCGGCGGGGTCGGATGCGGGAGCAGCGACGATGGTCGTGTACTCCATCGCGCCGGCGTCCTCGAGCGCGCCCTTGACGGAAGCGATCGTGGAGCCCTTCTGACCGATGGCGACGTAGATGCAGCGAACCTGCTTGTTGACGTCGCCCGAGTCCCAGTTGGCCTTCTGGTTGATGATCGTGTCGATCGCGATCGCCGTCTTGCCGGTCTGGCGGTCACCGATGATCAGCTGGCGCTGACCGCGGCCGACGGGGATCATGGCGTCGATCGCCTTGATGCCGGTCTGCAGCGGCTCGTGCACGCTCTTACGCTGCATGACGCCGGGCGCCTGCAGTTCGAGCTCGCGGACGCCGTCGATCGGGGTGACCTCGCCGAGGCCGTCGATCGGGTTGCCGAGCGGGTCGACCACGCGGCCGAGGTAGCCGTCGCCGACCGGAACCGAGAGGACCTCGCCGGTACGGGTGACTTCCTGGCCGGCCTCGATGCCGGTGAAGTCGCCGAGGACGACGACGCCGATCTCGTGCTCGTCGAGGTTCAGGGCCAGGCCCTTGGTGCCGTCGGCGAAGGTGACGAGCTCGTTCGCCATGACGCCGGGCAGGCCCTCGACGTGTGCGATGCCGTCGGCTGCGTCGATGACCGTGCCGACCTCGGTCGCCGCTGCCCCGGAGGGCTCGTATGCGGAGGCGAAGTCCTTCAGCGCGTCACGGATGACGTCGGGGCTGATCGATAGTTCTGCCATTGTCTTCCCTTTGTATATGAGAGTCCGCGCGGTTCCCCGCGCCAAGTCGTTGTCAGCTCGCGAGCTTCTGGCGAAGGTCTGCGAGGCGGGCGGAGATGCTGCCGTCGATCACGTCGTCTGCGATCTGCACACGCAGACCACCCACGACGGTCGGGTCGATGACGGTGTTCAGAGACACCTCACCGCCGTATCGACGGGAGAGCGCGTCACGCAGACGGATCTGCTGTGCTGCGCTGAGCGGGCTCGCGGAGTGCACCGTGGCGACGGTACGACCGCCCTGAGCCGTGACGAGCTTGATCGCCCGGTTCAGCAGCTGGCGGACGCGACGCTCACGGGGCTGACGCACCAGCGAGGAGGCGATGAGCACGGTGGCCGGCGCGGCGCCCGAACCGAGCACCTTCTCGACCAGCGCGCCCTTGGCGTCGGCATCGCCCAGTCGGCTGCCGAGCGCGAGCTCGAGCTCCGGGTTGGCGGCCACCACGCGGGAGAACGAGAACAGTTCGCCCGCGACGTCGTCGCTCGGCGATGCGATCGCGGCGGCTCGGATGGCGAGCTCCTCGATGCCGTCGACGAGCTCGGACGGGTTCGACCAGCGCTCGCCCACGACCGCAGTCAGCACCGTCTTCACGGGTGCCGACGCACCGCCGAAGACGGCGTTGACGAGTGCGACGCGAGCCGCGGCGGGCGCTGCAGGGTCGGCCAGCGCGCCGCTCAGCTGCCCGGACTCCCCCGCGGCACGCGCGGCGGCGAACAGCTCCGCCGCGCCTTCGAGGGTGATGCCCGACGCGGCGTTCAGCGCGTCGGTCGACGCCGCGAGTGCCTGAGTGGTCGCGCTGCCCATTACTGCGCCGCCTTCTCGGATGCTTCGAGGTCAGCGAGGAAACGGTCGACGACGGCCGTGGCGCGTGCGTCGTCCGTCAGGGTCTCACCGACGACGCCGCCGGCGAGGTCGATCGCCAGCGTGCCGACCTCGCTGCGCAGCGACACAAGAGCGGCCTGGCGCTCTGCCTCGATCTGCGTGTGCGCGGTGGCGGTCAGGCGTGCAGCCTCGGCGGATGCCGTGTCCTTCGCCTCGGCGACGATCTTCTTGCCGTCCTCACGGGCGGCCTCGCGGATCTCACCGGCCTCGGTGCGAGCCTCGGCGAGCTGACGGGTGTACTCCTCGAGCGCGGCCTCGGCCTGCTTCTGAGCCTCGTCTGCCTTGGCGATGTTGCCCTCGATCGCAGCGGAACGCTCATCGAGCATCGCCGTGAAGCGCGGAAGGGCGACCTTCCACACCACCAGCAGGATCGCGACGAACCACACACCCGACCAGATGATGTCGTACCACGCGGGGATCAGCGGGTTGTTGACAACCTCTTCCTCGGCCGCGAGGTTCGTGACAAGAGCGTTCAGCATCCTGTCTCCTTCAGAAGTCGGTGGGGATTACGGGAAGGGGATGAATCCGACGGCGATGCCGACGAACGCAAGCGCCTCGGTGAAGGCGATACCGATCCACATGAGGACCTGCAGGCGACCAGCCAGCTCGGGCTGACGGGCGACACCCTCGATCGTCTTGCCGACGACGATGCCCACGCCGATGGCCGGGCCGATGGCGGCGAGGCCGTAGCCGACCGCTGCGAGGTGACCGTTGATTTCAGCGAGAACCGTAGTTGCGTCCACGGGTTTTTTCCTTTCGTTGGGTGGGTGGCCGGAGCCGACCCGCTCAGTGTCTGGTGGGGCTTAGTGCTCTTCTGCGACCGCGAGCTGGATGTAGACCGCGGTGAGGACGGTGAAGACGTATGCCTGCAGGACGGCGACCAGGATCTCGAAGAGAGTGAAGGCGCCACCGAAGGCAAGGGTTCCGACACCGAGTGCGGCCCAGCCGCCACCTGCGGTGAAGAAGAAGAACTGGGTGGCTGCGAAGCAGAGCACCAGGAGCATGTGGCCGACGACCATGTTCATCAGGAGTCGGAGCATCAGGGTGACCGGGCGCAGAACGAAGGTCGAGACGAGCTCGATGACCGCGACGATCGGAAGGGCGAAGCCCGGGACGCCCTGCGGCAGCAGCGCGTTCTTGAAGAAGCGGAAGCCGTGGCGGCGGATGCCGGCGTAGATGAACGTCACGTAGCTGACGATCGCGAGCAGCAGCGGGACGGCCGCGATGCTCGTACCGGCGATGTTCAGGAACGGGATGATGCCCGTGATGTTCATGAACAGCACCATGAAGAAGATGGTGGTGAGGATCGGCAGGAAGCGGTCGCCGTCCTTGCGTCCGAGCAGGTCGTGCGCGATGCCGCCGCGGACGAAGCCGAGGCCCATCTCGACGACGCTCTGGAAGCGCCCGGGGACGACGCGCATGCGACGCGTGCCGATCCAGAGGATGAGGATGACCGCGATCACCGAGAGGAACTGCACCAGGTGGATCCGGTGGACCGGAACCACCCCGAGGAAATCAAACAGGATCTCCGGGAAGAACTCGTCGATCGAAGGGCCGTGGAACTCGCCGTCAGTGGCCAGTCGTGGGGTCAGGGTCGCAGCAAGATTAAACAGCGCGGGCTCCAGCTTCGGGGCACCGGTCAGAACCGGGGCGACGATGGTCGGTGTGCGTAACGGCGCAAGCGCTCGCAGAACGAGCGGCGGGCACGTCTCTACCCTATCAGAATCGGGCGGTGACCAAATCAGTCACGAGCATCTGCGGCATCCGTCCCCGGTGCTCGATCCTCGGGCACCTCGGTGGGCAGCGAGATGTCGCTCACGTTCGGCAGCCGCATCTGCGTGAGCACGATCACGTCGACGATCAACGACATCGCGACGCCTGCGACGATCGACAGGAAGAACACCATCGGCACGATCCACGGCTGTCCCGCGAGGACGATCATCACCACGACGAAGATGCCGAGCTTGAGCAGCCAGCCGCCCAGCACGATCGCGAAGAACAGCTGCACGTAGAGCGGGTCGCCGAACCACCGGTTCGCGAACAGGATGCTGCCGCCGGTGATGCTGAGGAAGATCACCGCAAGAAGCACCCCGAGCAGGCCGCTCCACAGGCCATTGGCGCCGGCGACGAACAGTCCGATCCCTCCGGCGAGGACGGCGAGCACCGCAGCGCTCACGGATGACCAGATCAGCGTCTTGCGCAGGATCGGGGTACTGGAGACGGGGCTCGGGCTCATCGGGGCTCCAAAGTCGGGGTTGAGGTCGTGGGGTCCGCCTCCGGGGCGAGGCGGCGAGACGGGGTGAGAGTGACGGCAAGGCACGCCGCGATGCCGATGACGCCGAATCCGACGCCGACCAGGTAGCCACCCGGCCAGTCCTCTCGGGTCGCGATGTACATCAGCAGCACGCTGAGCGAGATGATCGCGGTCCACGCGTAGAAGATCAGCACGGCGTCGCGGTCACGGTGGCCGAGATCGAGCATCCGGTGGTGCAGGTGCTTGCGGTCGGGCGAGAAGGGCGACTTGCCGGCACGCATGCGCCGGAACACAGCCATGCCGAAGTCGAGCAGTGGCAACATGACGATGACCAGCGGCAGCAGGATCGGGATGAACGCGGCGAGCAGCTGCGAGCGCCCGAACTGCTCGGGATCGAAGACGTTCGCCGGCATCGAGCCGGTCAGCGCGATCGCCGATGTCGCCATGAGCAGTCCGAGCACCAGCGCGCCGGAATCACCCATGAACAGCTTCGCCGGGCTCCAGTTCAGCGGCAGGAATCCGACGCAGGCGCCGAGCAGCACCGCGGCGAGGAACGTGGCGAGGTTGAAGTAGCTGGATGCGCCTGAGTCGCGGGTGAGCATGTAGGCGTAGATGAAGAAGATGCCGTTGGCGATGAGGCAGACACCGGCGACGAGACCGTCAAGCCCGTCGATGAAGTTCACCGCGTTCATCACGACGACGATGGCGAACATGGTGATCGCGATGCTCACCCAACTGGAGACGAGGATCATGTCGCCGAACGGCAGCGCGAGGATCTGCAGTCCTCCCCCGACGGTGATGATGCCGGCTGCGAGGAACTGCGCGGCGAGCTTGATCATCCAGTCCAGATCCCAGAGATCGTCGATCACACCGATCACTGCGATCAGCGCCGCCGCCGCCAGCACCGACCACAGCGTCTGCGGCGGCACCCACATGCGGTCGAAGAAGGGATTCGCGGCCGAGACGACGATCGCGGTGGCGATGCCGATGAACATCGCCACTCCGCCGAGCCGCGGCGTCGGAGTCTTGTGCACATCCCGTTCACGGATGCCGGGGTACAGCTTGAACTTCAGGCTGAGCCGCCAGACCACCCACGTCAGCGCGAAGGTGACTGCCGCCGTGAGGATGATCGTGAACAGGTACTGCTTCACTCGGTGCCGTCCGGCCCCTCGCCAGCTGCTGCGGTCATCGCGTCGGCGACGGGCTCGGGCTGCGTCTCGGGTTCGAGCAGCTCACCCAGCACCTCGGCGAGCTGATCGCGCGAGATGGCACCCTCACGGAGAATGCGCACGCTGGGGATCGGTGAGCCGTCCGCGAGGGACGTCGCGTCGATGATCGTCGAAGGCACGCCGTTGTCGGTGTAGCCGTTCTCGAGGTACACCGACACGCTGGCCCCCAGCATGGCCTCGGCCTCGGCGGCGTTGAGCGCTGCCGCAGAACCGGTGAGGTTCGCGCTGGACACCGCCAGTGGGCCCGTCTCGGAGAGCAGTTCAAGAGCGATGCGGTTGTCAGGCATCCGCACGGCGACGGTGCCCTTCGTCTCGCCGAGGTCCCACGCCAGCGAGGGCTGGGCGGGCAGCACGATCGTCAGCCCGCCGGGCCAGAAGCGCGCCACCAGGTCGTGGACGGCCTGCGGCACCTGCTCGGCGAGGGCTGCGAGGGTCTCGGGCCCGGCGACCAGCACGGGCGGCGGCATGTCACGACCGCGCCCCTTCGCATCCAGCAGCTTCTGCACGGCGGCGGGCGCGAACGCGTCGGCGGCGAGGCCGTACACGGTGTCGGTGGGCATCACGACGAGCTCGCCGCGGGCGATCGCCTGACGGGCGTGGCGCATGCCGGGGAGGATCTGAGCCTCGTCGCGGCAATCGAAGACGGAGGACATGGCGCTTTCCATTCTACGGGGGACGACCTTGGGGAACGCAGTGGACTCAGGGGCGCAGCGCGGTGGTGGCCCGGTCGCGCCGCGTGAGGTCCTGATGCGTGGCGGCGGAACGCCAGCCGTCGCGCTCCAGGATGCCGCGAATCTCGGCACCCTGCAGTTCACCGTGCTCGAGCACGAGCAGGCCGCCGGGGTGCAACAGCTCGCGAGCCCTGGTGGAGATCACCCGCACGACGTCGAGGCCATCCGCTCCCCCATACAGCGCCTGTGCCGGGTCGTGCAGGCGCACCTCCGGGTCGCGCGGGATCGCGTCATCAGGCACGTAGGGCGGGTTCGAGATGACGACGGCGGCCCTGCCGCGCAGCTCGTCGAACGCCGACGCCAGATCCCCCAGCACAAGGGTGAGGTTCTCGGCGGATGCCGTGTTGCGGGCCGCCCACGCATGCGCCTCGGGCGAGCGCTCCACCGCGAAGACCTGCGCATGGGGCACCTCGGTGGCCATCGCCATGGCGATCGCCCCGCTGCCCGTGCCGAGGTCGACGGCCACCGGGGCGCCTTCGGCCGAGGCGATCAGGGCGTCGATGGCGAACTGCACCACGGTCTCGGTCTCCGGGCGCGGAACGAACACCCCCGGCCCCACGGCGAGCTCGAGATGGCGGAAGGCGGCGACACCGGTGAGATGCTGCAGCGGCTCCCGCGCGGCGCGGCGCTGCGCGAGCACCTGCAGACGTGCGGCGTCGGCATCGTCGACGGCATCCCCGCGGACGACTGCCGCCTGAACCTCGCCGCGCGTGCGGCCGAGCACGTGGCCGGCAAGCATCTCGGCGTCGACGAGCGGGTCGGGCACACCCGCGTCCGCGAGCTGCGTGGCGACGGCGCGCAGCAGCGCGGCAATGGTGTGGGGCATGGCTCAAGATTACGGCGACGCCGTCACACTCCGTGCACCCTGAGGCGTGCCAAGTAGGCTGATGCCCGCAGCTTCCGCCCAGCGAAAGGCCCGCCATGCCCGGCATCCACTCCGACATCACCAGCGCGTTCGGCAACACCCCGCTCGTGCGCCTCAACCGCGTCACCGAGGGGCTCGGCGCGACCGTGCTCGCCAAGCTCGAGTACTACAACCCCGCCTCCAGCGTGAAGGACCGCATCGGCATCGCCATGATCGATGCAGCCGAGGCCTCCGGCCAGCTGCAGCCGGGTGGAACCATCGTCGAGTCCACGAGCGGCAACACCGGCATCGCCCTGGCCATGGTCGGCGCGGCGCGCGGCTACCGGGTGATCCTGACCATGCCGGCATCGATGTCGAAGGAGCGGCGTGTGCTGCTGAAGGCCTTCGGTGCCGAGATCGTGCTCACCGACCCGACCAAGGGCATGAAGGGCGCGATCGAGGAGGTCGAGCGCATTGTCGCCGAGACCCCCGGCGCCGTCTGGGTGCGCCAGTTCGAGAACGAGGCCAACCCGAAGATCCACCGTGAGACCACCGCGCAGGAGATTCTGCGCGACACCGATGGCGGAGTCGACATCTTCGTCGCCGGCGTCGGAACCGGCGGCACCATCACCGGCACCGGTCAGGCGCTGAAGGCCGTCAAGCCCGAGGTGCAGGTCGTCGCCGTCGAGCCGAAGGACTCCCCCGTGCTCACCGAGGGTCGCCCCGGCCCGCACAAGATCCAGGGCATCGGCCCGAACTTCGTTCCCGCCATTCTCGACCGCGACGTGATCGACGAGGTCGTCACGGTCGACTTCGACGACGCGATCCGGGTCGCCCGCGAACTCGCCGCGAAGGAGGGACTGCTCGTTGGTATGTCCTCCGGCGCCGCGGTGTGGGCCGCACTGCAGGTGGCGGCCCGCCCGGAGAACGCCGGCAAGACGATCGTCGTGGTTGTGCCGGACACCGGGGAGCGCTACATCTCCACGGCCCTGTTCGAGGATCTGCGCGAAGGCTGATGGGCGTCGTCGCCCGTCTTCGTGAAGACGTCGCTGCTGCGCGCCGGGGGGATCCCGCGGCGCGCAGCAGTGTCGAGATCGCCCTGCTCTACCCCGGTCTGCACGCCATTTGGGCACACCGGGTGTGGCACGCGCTGTGGAACCGTCGCTTGCGCTTCGTCGCCAGGGCGGGCTCACAGGTGACGCGGTGGCTCACCGGCATCGAGATCCATCCCGGTGCGGTCATCGGGCGGCGCTTCTTCATCGATCACGGCATGGGTGTCGTGATCGGTGAGACCGCCGAGGTCGGTGATGACGTGATGCTGTACCACGGCGTCACCCTGGGCGGCCGCACGCGGGACGGCGGCAAGCGCCACCCCACCCTCGAAGACGGCGTGGCTGTCGGCGCCGGCGCGAAGATCCTCGGCCCGATCACGATCGGGGCACACAGCGCGGTGGGCGCCAATGCGGTCGTCACCAAGGATGCCCCGGCCGACAGCGTGCTCGTCGGGGTTCCGGCGAAGGCGCGACCCCGCCAGGTCGGCGAAGACACCCGGGCCCTGCTGACCGCCCCGGACTACTCGATCTGAGCCGGGCCGGTCACGGCCGGCGTTCGTCCTTGCGGTCGGTCAGCTGTCGCTTGAGGAACAGCATCGGCAGCAGCACGGTGCCCAGTGCCGAGACCAGCCAGACGATGACCGAGCCGAGCAGCCACCCGCTCGCCCCGCGGATGCTCAGACCGCCGATCGGCAGCAGCACGACGATGATCAGCGAGATCAGCGTCGAGAAGATCCCGATGCCGCCCATCAGCACGGGCGCATAGCGGTCTGCCATCTTCGCGACCCACGGGCTGAGCACGCTCTGCAGCACGGCGAAGATCACCACGCACAGCACGAAGCCCCACCACTGCGACCAGTCGATGCGGAAGTCCTCGAGCAGCAGATCGGCGACGATCAGGCCGAGCGCGGCGGAGACGACGAAGATCAGCGTGCGGAAGACGAGTGTGATCACGCGCCGAGCCTACCGCTTCGGGCGACTCAGGTGTCCTGACCCACCGCGGCGAGGCGCTCGGCCTCATCCGCCTCGATGCACGAGGCGATCACGGGCGCGAGAGCACCGTCCATCACCTGGTCGAGGTTGTACGCCTTGTATCCGGTGCGGTGATCCGCGATGCGGTTCTCCGGGAAGTTGTAGGTGCGGATGCGCTCGGAACGGTCCATGCCGCGGATCTGCGAGCGGCGCGCGTCAGATGCCGCAGCGTCCAGTTCTTCCTGCTGTTTGGCCAGCAGGCGGGCACGCAGCACGCGCATGCCGGCCTCGCGATTCTGCAACTGCGACTTCTCGTTCTGCATCGAGACGACGATGCCCGTGGGCAGGTGGGTGATGCGCACGGCCGAGTCGGTCGTGTTCACCGACTGCCCTCCGGGCCCCGACGAGCGGAACACGTCGATCTTCAGATCGTTCTGATTGATCTCGATCTCATCGGGCTCGTCCACTTCGGGAAACACCAGCACGCCGGTGGTCGAGGTGTGGATGCGGCCCTGGGATTCGGTGGCAGGCACACGCTGCACCCGGTGCACTCCGCCCTCGTACTTCAGGTGCGCCCAGACACCCTGCGAGGGGTCGGACGAGGCGCCCTTGATCGCGACCTGGACGTCTTTGTAGCCGCCGAGATCGGATTCGTTGCGCTCAAGCAGCTCGGTCTTCCAGCCCTGGGATGCGGCGTACTGCACGTACATGCGCAGCAGATCTGCGGCGAACAGCGCGGATTCCGCGCCGCCCTCCCCCGCTTTGATCTCCATGATCACGTCGCGGGCGTCGTCGGGGTCGCGCGGGATGAGCAGACGGCGCAGCTTCTCCTGTGCCTCGGCGAGTCCCGCTTCGAGCGCAGGGACCTCGGCCGCGAACGCATCATCCTCACGGGCGAGCTCGCGGGCGGCATCCAGGTCGTCCACGGCGGCGACCCAAGCCTCGTGCGCTGCGACGATACGGCTCAGCTCGGCGTAGCGACGGTTGACCCGCTTTGCCCGCACGGCATCGGCGTGCACCGCCGGGTCGGAGAGTTCCTCCTGTACCCGGCGGTGTTCGTCGATGAGCGCCTGAACCGACTCGAACACGACTCAGCGGATGTTGTTCTCGTGCCCGTGGCTGGAGCCGGTGCCCGAGCCGCCGGCCGACTTCTGCATGCTCTGCATCTGCACGTTCTGCATCTGCAGCAGGAACTCGACGTTCGAGCCGGTCTCCTTGAGCTTGCCGAGCACGACCTCCAGGGCCTGCTGCGGGTCGAGGCCGGCCAAGGCGCGACGCAGCTTCCAGGTGATCTTGACCTCGTCGGGCGAGAGCAGCATCTCCTCGCGACGGGTGCTCGACGCGTTGACGTCGACCGCCGGGAAGATGCGCTTGTCGGCCAGCTGACGCGACAGGCGCAGTTCGCTGTTGCCGGTGCCCTTGAACTCCTCGAAGATGACCTCGTCCATCTTGGATCCGGTCTCCACCAGTGCGGTGGCGAGGATGGTCAGCGAACCGCCGTTCTCAATGTTGCGCGCAGCGCCGAAGAAGCGCTTGGGCGGGTAGAGCGCTGAGGCGTCGACACCACCGGTGAGCACACGGCCAGAGGCGGGAGCCGAGATGTTGTACGCGCGGCCGAGGCGGGTGATCGAGTCGAGCAGCACGACGACGTCGCGGCCCAGCTCGACCAGGCGCTTGGCACGCTCGATGGCGAGCTCGGCGACCGTGGTGTGGTCTTCCGCGGGGCGGTCGAAGGTCGAGGCGATGACCTCGCCCTTGACCGAGCGCTCCATGTCGGTGACCTCTTCGGGGCGCTCGTCGACGAGCACGACCATGAGGTGCACCTCGGGGTTGTTCTGCGCGATCGCGTTCGCGATCTGCTGCAGGACGATGGTCTTGCCAGCCTTGGGCGGCGCGACGATCAGGCCACGCTGGCCCTTGCCGATCGGGGCGACGAGGTCAATGATGCGCTGGGTGAGCTTCTCGGGCGCGGTCTCCAGGCGCAGACGCTCCTGCGGGTACAGCGGGGTGAGCTTGCCGAACTCGACGCGATTGCCGGCATCCTCCGGCGAGAGCCCGTTGATCGAGTCGACCTTCACCAGGGCGTTGTACTTCTGGCGCCCCTGCTGCTCGCCCTCGCGGGGCTGCTTGATGGCACCGACGATCGCGTCGCCCTTGCGCAGGTTGTACTTCTTGACCTGACCGAGCGAGACGTAGACGTCGCTGGTGCCGGCGAGGTAACCGGTGGTGCGGACGAAGGCGTAGTTGTCGAGCACGTCGAGGATGCCGGCGATCGGGATGAGCACGTCATCCTCACCGATCTCGGTCTCGAACTCATCAGCGGTGGCGTTGCCTCCGCGGCGCTTGTTGCGCTGGCGGGTGCGGCCTCCGGACTGCTCGTCGTCCGAGGAGGACTGCTCATTCTGGCCGCCCTGACCCGCGTTCTGACCGCGACCGCGGTTGCGGCTCCGGCTCCGGCTCCGGCTACGGCCGGAGCCCTCGCCATCGGAGTCGCTGTCGGCGGCGCCGTCGTTCTGCTCGCCGCCCTCGCTCTTGGCAGCGGGCTTGTCGTTCTTTGCCGCCGGCTTGTCAGCCGGGGTGGTCGCGTCGTCGCCTGCCGTGGCGGCGCCCTCAGCGGCCTCGGCGTCCTGCGCCTTGGTGCGGCGGCCACGCGTGGGGCGCTTCGGGGCGGCGTCGCCCTCGCCCTCGGCGGCGGGCGCCTCGTCAGCGGCCTGCGCGCGCGGGGCGCGCTTGCGGGCCGGCTTCTCGGCGGGCGCCTCGTCGGATGCGGCGGGTGCTGCCTCTGCGGCGGTGTCTGCTTGCGTCTCGGCGTCGGCCTTCTTGGCACGGCTGCGGCGCGGCGCCTTGGCCTTGGGGGCCTCCTCGCCTGCGGGCGCGGAGGCGGCGGGTGCGGCGGCAGCCTCGGCGGTCGCCGTGGCGCTGCTCGCGCGGCGCGGAGCGCGCTTGCGGGCCGGCGCCTCGACGGGGGCCTCAGCGGCCGGAGTCTGGTCGTTCTGGGTCTCGGAGAAGTTCTCCACGAGTACTCCCTCATATGTCGTGGGACAGAGCAATCCGACACGCACAGCAGAATGCTGCGCGCATCACACGTGCAGACGAGAAAACGTCAGCCAGCCAGGGGTACTGCGATCCTGGGGAGCACGTGCGGATCTCGCAGAATGCGATGGGGCAAGATTCACGAGGTTACGTGGAGCCCTCCGCTCGTGCTCTCACTGTACCACCCCGTACGTCGACGGCGAGCATGTGCCCGACCCACGGGGTGTCGGTGACCCCATCGGCCAGATCGACCGCCGCCTGGCGTCCTCCGGGGCCGTCGGCGAGCACGAGCACGCTGGGGCCGGCGCCCGAGACGACGGCTGCGAACCCGGCCCGGCGCAGCGCCTGTACCAGGCGCAGGGTCTCGGGCATCGCCGCACCACGGTAGTCCTGATGCAGACGGTCGTCGGTGGCATCCAGCAGCAGTTCGGGGCTCTGCATGAGCGCGGCGACCAGCAGAGCCGACCGGGACACGTTGAACACCGCGTCCTCGCGAGGAACCTGGTGGGGCTGCAGCGACCGGGCCAGCGACGTCGACATCGTGAAACCGGGCACCAGCACGAGCGGGGCGACGCCGCGGTGCACGAGCAGCTTCTTGTGCTGCGGGCCGCTCTCGCCCGTCCACGCGATCGTCAGGCCGCCGAACAGCGCCGGGGCCACGTTGTCCGGGTGCCCCTCGAGTTCGGTCGCCAGGCGCAGCAGGGCCGCATCGTCGATCTCAACCTCCCCCGCGAGCAGACCCTTCGCCGCGAGCACACCGGCCGTGACCGCCGCTCCCGACGAACCGAGGCCGCGACCGTGGGGCACACCGTTGCGCGCGCTGATGCGCAGGCCGGGCAGCGCCCGCCCGACGTCGGTGAAGACGTGCGCGATCGAGCGGACGACGAGGTTCGAGGCATCCGTGGGGATCTCCTCGGCGCCGGAGCCCTCGACATCGATCTCAAGACGGTCGTCGGCGAACGACGACACCGTGAGCGTGTCGTAGATGCTCAGCGCAAGGCCCAGCGTGTCGAAACCGGGGCCGAGGTTCGCGCTCGTGGCCGGCACCGTCACCTCGACGGTACGCAGCGCGCCGGGCACGGGGGCCTCGTCGGCCGCCACCACAGCCATGTCGCCGGGAGAGAGGCTGACCGTCACTGTCACTCCCCCTCGACGCGCAGGACCGAGACGACCTTCTCGACCACGTCGCTGGCATCGAGGCGCGCGACCGTGTCGCTGAGGGCGCTGTCCGTGGCGGTGTGGGTGCCGATCATCAGACGCGCAGTCCCCTCCTGATCGGGGTCGACGGTCTGCACGACCGTGGCGACCGAGACACCCCCTTCGCTGAGAATGCCGGCGATCGCGGCGAGCACGCCTGGCTCGTCATCGACCTCGAGAGTGATCTGGTAGCGCGTGGTGACGTGCCCGATCGGGACGATCGGCAGGTTGGCCCTGGTGGATTCGCCCTGGCCCACGCCGCCGGCGATGTGGCGGCGAGCGGCGGAGACGACGTCGCCGAGCACGGCAGAAGCGGTCTGCACGCCGCCGGCACCGGCGCCGTAGAACATCAGCGAACCGGCGGCCTCCGCCTCGACGAACACCGCGTTGTTCGCACCGTGCACCGACGCGAGCGGGTGGCTGCGGGGCACGAGGGCCGGGTACACGCGCACCGAGATCGACTCGGCGGCGTCGTCGATCAGACGCTCGCAGACCGCGAGCAGCTTGATCACGAAGCCGGCGTCGCGCGCCTCTTCGATCATGGCAGCGGTGATCGTGGTGATGCCTTCGCGGTGCACCGCCTCGAGCGGCACCGCCGTGTGGAAGGCGAGGCTCGCGAGGATCGCGGCCTTCTGAGCGGCGTCGTAGCCCTCGACATCGGCCGTGGGGTCGGCCTCGGCGTAACCGAGGCGCTGTGCGTCGGCGAGCACGTCGGCGAAGTCGGCACCCTCGGAGTCCATCCGGTCGAGGATGTAGTTGGTCGTGCCGTTGACGATGCCCATGATGCGCACCACGCGGTCGCCGGCGAGCGAGTCGCGCAGCGGGCGGATGATCGGGATGGCACCGGCGGCGGCGGCCTCGTAGTAGACGGATGCGCCGACCCGGTCGGCCGACTCGAAGACCTCGGGGCCGTGCGTGGCGAGCAGCGCCTTGTTCGCCGTGACGACGTCTGCGCCGGATCCGAGGGCGAGCAGGATGTGGGAGCGGGCGGGCTCGATGCCGCCCATGAGCTCGATGACGATGTCGGCGCCGGTGATGAGGCTCTCGGCGTCGGTGGTGTACAGCTCGCGGGGCAGGTCGACCTCACGCGGAGCATCCACGTCGCGCACGGCGATGCCGGCGAGCTCGAGCGCGGCACCCGCGCGGTCGGCAAGCTCGTCGCCATGCTTGAGCAACAGGGATGCCACCTGGGATCCCACGGCTCCGGCGCCGAGCAGCGCCACGCGAAGTCGTCGGTAATCGGTCATCTTGCTCCTTCAGGGTGGTGGCCGACATCGAGGCCGGTGTCTCGGGCCAACAGGTCACGCAGGGTCTCGCCACGAACGATCACCCGGGAGGTGCCGTCGAGAACGGCGACAACCGGCGGGCGAGGCACATGGTTGTAGTTGCTCGACAGCGGCGCGCAGTAGGCGCCGGTCACCGGTACCGCGAGCAGGTCGCCAGGGGTGACATCGGCGGGCAGATACTCGTAGTCGACGACGATGTCACCGGATTCGCAGTGGCGACCGACGACGCGGGCGAGCACGGGTTCGTCGCTCCCTGCCCGCGAGGCCAGACGTGCCGAGTACTGGGCGCCGTACAGCGCTGGTCGCGCGTTGTCGCTCATGCCGCCGTCGACGCTGACATAGCGGCGCACCGCGTCTTCGAGGACGACGTCCTTCGTCGTGCCGACCTCGTAGAGGGTGACACCGGCGGGGCCGACGATGTACCTACCGGGCTCGAACGCCAGCTCCGGCAGGTCAAGGCCACGAGCGGCGCACCCTTGGGCGACCGCCTGCACGATGCCCTCGGCCAGCTGGTCGATCGGGGTGGGGTCATCCACCCGGGTGTAGGCGATGCCGAATCCGCCGCCGAGGTTGAGCAGGGGCACATGGCCGCCTGCCAGCAGCTCCTCGTGCAGGTCGAGGACGCGCGCGGCTGACTCGCGGAAACCATCGACGCCGAAGATCTGCGATCCGATGTGGCAGTGCAGTCCGAGGAAACGCAGTCCAGGGATCTCACGGATCCGTGCCACGAGCGGTGCGGCATCGCTGAGCGGCACACCGAACTTCTGATCCTCGTGGGCGGTCGCGAGGAAGTCATGGGTCTCGGCGTGCACGCCACTGTTGACCCGCAGCAGCACCTGCTGGACAGCATCGGTGGCTGCGGTGATCGCCGCGAGCCGTTCGATCTCGATCTCGCTGTCGATGATGATGCTGCCGACGCCCACCTCGACGGCACGCTCGAGCTCGGCGACCGACTTGTTGTTGCCATGGAACCCGATCAGCGCCGGATCGGCCCCCGCCGCAAGCGCGACTTCGAGTTCCCCGCCGGTGCAGACGTCGACCCGCAGGCCCTCCTGCAGCACCCAGCGCACGATGGCGCTGTTCATGAACGCCTTGCCCGCGTAGTAGACGCGGGCGGTCGTTCCGGCACGCTCCGCCGCCTGTTGGAAGGCGGATCGAACGGCGGCCGCACGGTGGCGCACCTCGTTCTCGTCGATCACCTGGAGCGGCGTGCCGTACGCGGCCACGAGATCGGCTGCGGGGATGCCGCCGAGCACGAGCGCACCGTCAGCAGCGCGGTGCGCGGCGGCCGGCCACACACCGTCGACCAGGTCGTTGACGTCGTCGGGGAGCACCAGCCACTCGGGCACGGATGCGGAGACAGGGGAATGCACAGAGCACCAATCGTGGGACAGAACCTCGGGCTGTGGTGCACGGCGAGGTTGCCCACGATTCTAAGGCACCGCCGTCGCGCCTCCTGTCCTGGTGACGGCATCGCCGCGGTCGGTGACGGAGGTTACGGTAAGGGCATGGAAGATGCATCCCGACGCACGGCCGACGGCGCACCCGGTCGTCTGGCGACGAAGGCCAAAGCGCTGCTGCAGGTGGCTCTGCGGCGCCGGATCGTGCGCGCGCTGCTACTGTTCCATGACCGCAACGGGTCGATCCTCGCCGACGCGATCACCTACCGCGCCCTG
This sequence comes from Microbacterium istanbulense, assembly GCF_037204145.1. NCBI lineage: Bacteria > Bacillati > Actinomycetota > Actinomycetes > Micrococcales > Microbacteriaceae > Microbacterium > Microbacterium istanbulense. Next base: position 21,382 of record NZ_JBBDGN010000007.1, on the reverse strand, counting down.
TTCAGCGTTTTCGCGGGAGTGCTGCTCGGGTTCTCGGTCGCGGCGCTGTGGCTCTCGGGCAACGAGACGGCCTGGAACGCGATCATCTCGGCCGTCGACGCCGCCCTCCCCGGGCTGATCGCTCAGGACGGCAAAGACGGCATCATCGATCCGAACTCGATCCATGCCCCCGCCGGCCTGTCGATCGCGGGCATCATCTCGTTGGGCGGTCTCATCTGGTCGGCGCTGGGCGCGATCCGCTCCCTTCGCATCGCGATGCGGACGATGGCCGGAACGCTCGATGACGAGGTCGCCAGCTGGCGGGTCATCCTGCGCAATCTCTCCTTGGCCCTGATGATCGGAGTCGCCTTCCTGGGCTCTGCGGCCCTGACGTTCGCGGGGCGCTCGCTCGTGCGGGGCTTCGCCGGGTTGATCGGGCTGCCGGAGGATTCCCGCGGCGTCTATTGGGCAGTTCGGGTGGTGTCGCTGCTGGTGGTGTTCGCGTTGAACCTCGTGCTCATCGCCGCCGCTTTCCGCGTGCTCTCCGGCGTCCGCGCGCCCGCGCGATCGCTCTGGGGTGGGGCGGCGATCGGCGCGGCCGCGCTGCTCGTGCTGCAGGAACTGTCCGGCCTCTTCGTGCGCGGCGCGACGGCGAACCCGCTGCTCGCGTCGTTCGCGTCGTTGCTGGCGCTGTTGATCTGGCTGAACCTCTCAGCACAGGTGGTGCTGGTGACGAGCGCCATCATCGTCACGGATGCCCAGGAGCGCACCGACGGCGGCGCGGAGCGTTCGGCACGCACCGTCGCCGAACTGCGGCTTCGGCGGGCGCGGCAGGACTCGTACGCGAGTGCGAGGGCGCTGCGCAACGCCCAGCAAGCCGTCGCCGAGGAGCGTCACACGCCCTCAGGCCACTGAGCTCAGGAGCAGGTGCCGTTCTTCAGCAGCTTTTCGTCGGTGGCGATGCGGCCGTCGACGTCGACATCGATCACGGCCTCGTTCCCGTCGATGCGCAGCCCGGTCAGGGTGAGCCCGGCGGGCAGCTGATCGGCGATGCAGATGCGGTGCGGTCCGGAGAGGTCCGCGCTGGTGTCTTCCAACCAGCCGGTCACCTCGCCGAGATCGATCGAGCCGTCACCGACGGACACCGAGACGACGGAGAAGAGCAGATCGCCGTCCTCCACGCCGGGGGTGAGCGTGAGACCGATCGGGATCTGCAGCGTGAGCACCTCGACGTCGGCGGAGAGGACGACATCGGGCTCTTGCAGGGTGACGTCGTCGATCGGCAACTCGGACGCGGAGAGCAGTTCGGTGAGCTGCTCCTGGTCGATGCGGATCGTGCCGGCAGCCGCGTCGAGGTCTCCCCCGCGCACGGGCACACCTGTCGCCGTGGCGTCGACAGAGCCGGTGACGCCGCCGAGCGTGACGCTCGGCGAGCTCAGGTGCAGCTCGTCGAGGCGCCCGGCGATGAGCTGGGGCACGACGATGCCGGCGACCTCGACCTGCAGCTCCTGATCCGCCGGGAGGTCGAGTTGCTCGATGACCGTCGTCCGGACGATCCCTGGCACGACCGCACGCGCGATGAGCTCGGCGACCACAGCCAGTACCGCCAGCACCACGAGCAGCACGAGCACGACCGCGGGCCACTTCCGTCGGCGGCGCGGTCCGGTACCGGTGGCAGCCGGAGGGGCGAGTTCTGGCAACGGTGCGGTCGGCTGCGTGTCGCTCATCTCACATCCGCTCCGGAGCACTCACCCCGAGCAGGGCGAGGCCGTTGCGCAGCACCTGGCCGGTCGCGTCATTGAGCCACAGGCGCGTGCGGTGCACGGTCTGGATGGGATCGTCGCCCTGCGGGATCACGCGGCAGTTGTCGTACCAGCGGTGGTAGAGGCCGGCGAGCTCTTCGAGATAACGGGCGATGCGATGCGGCTCGCGCACCTCGGCCGCGAACGCGACCAGGCGTGGGAACTCCTGCAGCGCGCCGAGCAGCGCCGACTCGGTCTCATGGGTGAGCAGCTCGGGGGCGAACTCCGAGCGATCCACGCCCGAGTCTGCCGCGTTGCGGGCCACATTGTGCGTGCGCGCGTGGGCGTACTGCACGTAGAAGACGGGGTTGTCGTTCGTGCGCTTCTGCAGCAGTTCGGGGTCGAGCGCGAGCGGCGAATCAGCCGGGTAGCGTTCGAGCGAGTAGCGCAGCGCATCGGTGCCGAGCCACTCACGCAGGTCGTCCATCTCGATGATGTTGCCGGCGCGCTTCGACAGACGCGCGCCGCCGACCGAGACGAGCTGGCCGATGAGCACCTCGATGTCCTTGTCGGGATCGTCCCCCGCAGCTCCGGCCAGCGCCTTCAGACGGTGCACGTACCCGTGGTGGTCGGCGCCGAGCAGGTAGATCTTGTGCTCGAACCCGCGGTCGCCCTTGTTCAGGTAGTACGCGGCGTCGGCGGCGAAATACGTGTACTCGCCGTTGGAGCGGCGGATGACGCGGTCCTTGTCGTCGCCGAAGTCGGTGGTGCTGACCCAGACGGCGTCGTCCTCGTCGAAGACGTGGCCCTGCTCGCGCAGGCGGTCGACCGCACGGTCGACCAGGCTCGGTCCGCCGTCCGCACCCGCGGCGTGCAGGATGCGCTCCGAGAACCACACGTCGAAGTCGACGTTGAACTGCGACAACGACTGCTGCTGCTCGGCGAGCTGGTACTCGTAGCCGAGTTCACGTGCGACGAGCTGCTGCTCCGCGTCATCCAGATCCAGGAAGTCGGGACGGGCGGCCTTCACCCGCTCGGCGATGTCGGTGATGTAGGCACCGCTGTAGCCGCCTTCGGGGGCAGGCTCGCCGTGGGCGGCCGCGACGATGGATGCCGCGAAGCGCTCCATCTGGGCACCTGCGTCGTTGATGTAGAATTCACGGGCGACGCGGGCGCCGGAAGCGGTGAGCAGTCGGGCGATCGCGTCGCCGAGGGCCGCCCAGCGGGTGTGCCCGATGTGCAGCGGCCCGGTGGGATTCGCGCTGACAAACTCGATGTTGATCGAGCGCCCGGCCTGCGAGTTGTTCGTGCCGTATTCGGAGCCGGCCTCGACGATGGTCTTCGCCAGCGCACCTGCGGCCGCGGCATCCAAGCGGATGTTGATGAATCCGGGGCCGGCAACCTCGGCGCTGGCGATGCCGTCGACCTCGGCGAGTCCGTCGGCGATCTGCTGGGCGAGCTCGCGCGGGTTCGTGCCGAACTGCTTGGCCAGGCGCATGGCGATGTTCGAAGCCCAGTCGCCGTGATCGCGGTTGCGCGGGCGATCCAGCACGATGTCGGATGCGGTGAGGGTGAACTCCTCGTCGGGTCGTCGCTCGGCCGCGATCGGGGTGAGGACGGCGAGGACGGCGGCGGAGAGGGATTCAGGGCTCATAGGTCACCCAGTCTACGGCTCGTGCCTGCCCCGCTCCGGCGCTGTCTCAGCGGTGTGCGGCGAGCGTGGTCGCGAGGGTCTGCAAGGCCGCGGTCGTCGGAGCCACCCCCGCTGCGCGGAGCGCGAGCAACCCCGCCCCGACGGCGCCATCCGAGACGAGCCGCACGTCGAGTGCAGCTGCGCGATCGCCCAGGCGCGCGTCGAACGCCTCACGCACGGGGCCGGGTCGGGCCAGCACACTGCCTCCCACGACTACCGTCGCCGGAGTCGTGTAGACCGCAGAGAGCGTGTCGGCCAGGTGCTCCCCCGCCGCACGCAGGATGCCGGTGGCGACGGGGTCGTCGTCGTCCGAGAACGCGAGGATCGCGAACGAGGCGAGCTCGATCGGCGCGCGGTCGTACAGTGCGGAGACCACGAGGGCCAGCGTCTGGGAGCGGCCCTCCGTGCGCGTGTCGTCCGGCTGCAGACCCAGCGCCTCGATCAGTGCGGGGGTGAGCGAGGTGGCCGGTCCCGTGCCGTCGAGATCCTCGACGACCGCGCGCGCCACGCGCTGGCCGATCCAGAAGCCGCTGCCGCGGTCACCCAGCAGCCAGCCCAATCCATCGCCCGTGCCATCGATGTCCCCGTCGGCGACGCGAATGACACAGGCACCGGTGCCGGAGACGAGCGCGTAGCCGAAGGGCTCGGCGGAACCGCTGTAGTACGCCGCAAGCAGGTCGGATTCGAAGGTCAGACGTCCACGGAAACCGGCCTGCTCCAGCCGGTCGGTAAGCCAGGTCTCATCGTTCCTGGCGCGCTTGCCCGCCATGGACGCCGTGATCACTGCGACGTCCGGTAATGATTTTCCTGAGCCACGGAGAGATTTTTCGATCGCGTCCATCACACCGTCTGCGGCGCGCTCCGGTCCGGCCGAGGTCGGGTTGCCTCGACCACCGATTCCATAGCCGAGACAGTGGGCTCCACTGTCGACGAGAACCGCGCGAGTCGAGGTGCCACCGGCGTCGAGGCCGATGACGGTGAGGTCGTGATCCATTCGTGATTCGTCCCTGTTGACGTTTGCGCCGGATGAGAATAGTTTTCATCCAAGCGGAAACGCACGAGAACACGTTTCAGGAGGCAATGGTGCCACGGGGCATGGAAGTCGGCAACGGGCCGACGATCGCGAACCGCATCGCGGCTCGCCGGCGGTCGATGCCGGCTGCGATGTCGCGCATCGCCGATGTCGTGCTCGAGCATCCTTCGGCCCCGGTCGAGTTGACGATCACCGAGCTCGCCGAGAGGGCCGGCACCTCCCCCGCGACCGTGACACGTTTCTGCCGCGCGATCGGTTTCGACGGCTACACGCAGTTCCGCGTGGGCGTGGCGAGCGAAGTGGGTCGCGGCGGAGCCGATGAGACGTGGCGCGCCGATATCGGCTCGGAGTTCGCCCCCGATGACACCCCGGACAAGGTGCTGCGCACCCTCGTCTCGCTGCACGTGCGCAGCCTCGAGACCACCGCGGCGTGGGTCGACCTCGAAGATGTCAGCCGCGCCGCGCACGCGATCGCCACCAGCCGGCATGTCGACATCTACGGTGTCGGCGGCAGCGCTGTGATCGCCACCGAGCTGCAGCGGCGCCTGCACCGCATCGGCTTGAGCGCGCACGCGTGGTCCGACACGCACGACGGCATCGCCTCAGCGGTGCTGCAGAACGGGGACTCGGTCGCGATCGGTATCTCCAGCACCGGTCAGACCGAGCAGACCGTAGAGATGCTCGCGCAGGCGGGAGCCGTCGGCGCGTTCACCGTCGCGATCACGCACGCCGCGGACTCGTGGATGGCGGATGTCGCCGACGTCGCGATCGCCACCCCCACGCCGGCGTCCTACCTGCGTCCCGACGACATGTCGGTCAAGCACTCGCAGCTGCTGGTGGTGGACCTGTTCTACCTGCTCGTGGCCCAGCAGATGTTCGATGAGGCGGCCACCCGCCTGGCCGCCACGGCCATGGCGGTCTCAGGCTATCGCCGGGATCGTCAGACCACCGCACCGACCAAGCCCGCCCAGGAGGCCTGAGAATGTCCGCAACCCCCACTGATCTGCTCCGCGAGGCCACCTCACGGCTCGACCGCCTGGCTGCCGAGGCCGAGGCAGGCGCGCTGGACCCGGCGATTGCGCTGATGGTCGGCGCGCTGGATGCGGGCGGCGTGATCCATGCCTTCGGAACGGGGCACTCGGAGGCGTTCTCGATGGAGATCGCGGGCCGCGCGGGCGGGCTCATCCCGACCAACAGGTTCACCCTGCGCGACATCGTGCTCTACGGCGACCGCGGCACCGATGTGCTCAGCGGTGTGCTCGAGCGCGAGCCGTGGGTCGTCGACGAGCTGATGGCCACGGTTCCGGTCGGCGAGGGCGATGTGTTCCTCATCGCCTCGAACTCGGGCGTGAACGGCTCGATCGTCGGCACCGCGCTGTGGGCCAAGGAGCACGGACACCCCGTGATCGCCGTGACCAGCCTGGAGCACACGGCACGTGTGGAGCCCAAGCACCCATCCGGCAAGCGACTGAGCGAGGTCGCCGATGTCGTCATCGACAACCTCGCGCCCTACGGCGACGCGACCCTTGAGGTGGCCGACGGCATCGGTGCCGGCGCCATCTCCTCGATGACCGCCGCGTTCATCGCGCAGCTGCTCACGCTCGGCGTGGCCCGCACGATCGCGGCGCGCGGTGAGACCCCACCGATGTACATCTCCGCCAACATTCCCGGCGGCGATGAGCACAACTCCGTCCTTGAAGACCGCTACCGCGGCCGCATCCGACGGGGAGCGTGACCGGCTCGCCGGCTCGCCCACGAAAACCGAAGAAAAAACCCGATCGCCCACTACGGAAGATCACATACGGAAGGTAAGAACACGATGGAAATCAACGAGGCATCCATCAGTCGCCGCAACCTGTTGCGCGGCGCCGCTGCCGCAGCAGTGCTGCTGCCGTTCGGCATGACGCTGGCTTCCTGCGCAGCCCCCGGTGGCGGAACCAGCAACTCCGGCCCTGCCGGTGAGGTCACCGACACCAACCCGTTCGGCGTCGCCGCCGACTCGAAGGTCGACGCGGTCATCTTCAACGGCGGCTACGGTGTCGACTACGTCGAGAACGCTGCGAAGCTCATGGAGAAGACGCAGGACGGCGTGACCGTCAAGGTCTCCCCCTCCACCAAGATCGCGCAGGAGCTGCAGCCCCGCTTCGTCGGTGGCAACCCGCCGGACCTCATCGACAACTCGGGTGCCAACCAGATCGGTTGGAACACCATCCTCGACCAGCTCGAGGACCTCTCCGACGTGCTCGCGGCGAACAACCTCGAGGGCGAGAAGATCAGCGACACGCTCTTCGGCGGCGTCGAGGCGTCGGGCACGTACGGCGACAAGTTCGCCGCGCTGAACTACGTCATGACGGTCTACGGTCTGTGGTACTCGTCGAGCCTGTTCGAGGAGAACGGCTGGGACGTCCCCACCAGCTGGGAAGACCTGAAGGACCTCGGCGCCAAGGCGAAGGCGAAGGACAAGTACCTCTTCGTCTTCGGCAAGGAGGCCGCGACCTACTACCAGACGTTCGTGCTGGACTCGGCGATCATCCAGGGCGGCGACGACGTGCGCCTCCCGATCGAGAACCTGGCCGAGGACGCCTGGTCGAACCCGATCATCCAGGACATCCTGAACATCTTCCACGAGCTCATCCAGGCCGGTTACGTCAAGCCGGGTGGTTCGGGCACGCAGTTCACCGAGGCACAGGCACAGTGGTCGAACGACCAGGAGTCGCTGCTGTACCCGTCGGGCTCGTGGATCGAGAACGAGATGAAGTCGCAGACCGCCGAGGGCTTCGCCATGAAGGGCATCGCCGAGCTGCCGCTCAACGGGAACCAGACGACCCCCAAGGGCACGCTGCGCGCCGAGGCCGGCGAGCCGTTCATCGTCCCCTCGAAGGCGAAGAACCCCGCCGGCGGCAAGGAGCTGCTGCGCGTCATGCTCTCCAAGGAGTCCGCGACCGCGTTCGCCAAGGAGAAGCTCGCACCGACGATCGTCAAGGGCACCGTTCCCGCCGACGGCTTCGGCTCGACCGCGCTCGTCTCCCAGTCGGAGATGCTCGAGGCCGCCGGCTCGAACGTGTTCACGATCAAGTCCACCAGCCTCTACGGCATGAACTCCGACCAGCTGCCGATCTGGAACTCGTTCCTCGACGGCAAGATGGACGTGGCCACGCTCACCAAGCAGCTCCAGGCGATCGTCGACAAGATCCGCAACGACGACTCGATCACGAAGATCGAGATCAAATGAGCGCCGCGGGTACGGACGCGGTACTCGATACCGTGGCCGTATCCGCCGCACGTGCGGGGCGTCGCAAGACGCCCCGCACCCCGCGGCGGAAGCTGACGTTCGACTTCGTGTCGTTCGTGGCCGTGTTCCTGGGGCTGCCGCTTGTGATCTTCCTGGTGTTCGTCATCTCGCCGTTCATCCAGGCGGTCTACTACTCGATGACGAACTGGACGGGCTTCTCGCCCAACATGTCGTTCATCGGGTTGCAGAACTTCGTCAAGTTGTTCCAGGACACGACTTTCCTGCAGGCGATGGGCAACAACATCCTGCTCGCCATCCTCGTGCCGTTGATCACGCTCTCGATCGCACTCGTGTTCGCCAGCATGATCACCGTGGGTGGTCCCAGCAGCGGTCAGGTGCGAGGGCTCAAGGGCTCCACGTTCTACCGTGTGGTGTCGTTCTTCCCGTACGTCATTCCCGCGATCGTGATCGGCATCCTCTGGGGCCAGATCTACACCCCCAGCGGTCTGCTCAACGGCCTGCTCGGCCTGGTCGGCATCGACACGAACGAGTTCGCCTGGCTCGGTGACGAGCGCACCGCCATGGGCGCCTCGATCTTCGTCATCGTGTGGGGCATGGTCGGGTTCTATATGGTGCTGTTCATCGCCGCCATCAAGGGCATCCCGGCCGAGACCTTCGAGGCCGCCCGCATCGACGGCGCAGGTCGTGCACGCATGATCTTCTCGATCACGCTGCCGCTGATCCGCGACAACGTGCAGACGGCGTACATCTATCTCGGCATCCTGGCGTTGGATGCGTTCGTCTACATGGCCGCGCTGAACGCCACCGGCGGCCCCGGCAACAGCACCCTGGTGATGAGCCAGTACCTGTTCCGCACCGCCTTCGAGAAGGGCCAGTTCGGCCTCGCCAGCGCGATGGGTGTCGTGCTCGCGGTGATCACGCTGCTGTTCGCCGCCCTGGTATTCCTCGTGAACCGCCTCACCGGCGGCAAGGATGATGGAGGCCGCTCATGAGCGACAAGACCTCGGCCATGGTCACCATCGACCCGAAGAAGGCCCGCAAGGACAACGCGGTGCTGCGCAAGAAGAAGATGACCACCGGTGACAAGGTCGTGGGCGGCGTCTCGCACGTTGTGCTCGGCATCTGGTCGATCATCGTCATCCTGCCGATGCTGTGGACGCTGTTCACCTCGTTCAAGACGACCCGTGAGATCTTCGCGTCGCCGTTCTCGCTCCCGGAGGAATGGAACCTCGACAACTACGTCAACGCGTGGTCGAAGTACAACTTCGGGCAGATGTTCCTGAACACGATCATCGTGGTGAGCGTGTCGCTCGTGCTGGTGATGCTGCTCGGTGCCATGTGCGCGTATGTGCTGGCACGGTTCAACCTGCCGGGCAGCCGGGCCATCTACTACCTGATGCTCGCCGGACTCACCTTCCCGGTGTTCCTCGCCATCGTGCCTCTGTTCTTCATCCTGCAGAGCATGGGGCTGCTGAACACCCTCCCGGGTCTGATCCTCACGTACGTGGCGTTCGCCCTGCCGTTCACGGTGTTCTTCCTGTTCTCGTTCTTCAAGTCCTTGCCGTACGAGATCCAGGAGGCCGCGTACATCGACGGTGCGAGCGAGTGGCGCACCTTCTTCCAGGTGATGCTGCCGATGGCCAAGCCTGGCCTGGCGGCCGTCGCGATCCTCAACTTCCTCGGCCTGTGGAACCAGTTCCTGCTGCCGGTGGCGTTGAACACGGATCAGGCACAGTACGTGCTCTCGCAGGGTATGGCGGCGTTCGCGTCGGCAGCCGGTTACGAAGTCGACTTCGGCGCGCTGTTCGCCGCGGTGATCATCACGATCGCCCCGGTGCTGGTCGTCTACGTCTTCTTCCAGCGTCAGTTGCAGGGCTCGGTGACGCAGGGCACCAGCAAGTGACCACGATCCCCCACGAGACGCCCCTCCCCGCTCCGGCGGCGGAGGGGCGTCTTGTCTCTGGCGCGTCGGAAATTCACAATCCGCACCCCGTCGCCTACTCTCGTTGCATGACCTCGCGACGTCGACGCCCCCGGCTGCGCAGCGTGCTGCTGGGTGTCGCCGCGATCGCGGTCGTCGGCGGTGTCGTGGTCGGCGCCTGGCGCCCGTGGATGCCCGTCGTCGAGACCGCCCCGATCGCCGCCGCCGGTGACGCGGTGGTGCCTGCGGCCCTGATCCTTCCCGAGCATCCCCGCGTCTTGGTCTTCGGCGACTCGTGGACCTACGGCTCGGCGGCCTCCGTGCCCACGCTCGGCTATGCCTACGTGCTCGCCGACCTCATCGACGGCGAAACCGTCGTGCGCGGGGTGCGCGGGAGCGGCTACCTCAAGCCCGGTCTGGACGGCCCGGCCTTCGGGGAGCGCATCTCGGCGCTGGATGCCTCCATCGACCCGGATCTGGTGATCATCCAGGGGTCGATCAACGACCGGCGGGAACCGGCGGCCGGCTACGCGGATGCCGTCAACGCGGCCTGGGACGACCTCACCGCCCTCTACCCGGAGGTGCCGATCGTCGTGCTCGGGCCCGCTCCGCACGAGCTGCCCGTCGCCGCTGCAACCGCGCGCATCGACCGCGACCTGCAGGCACTCGCCGGCGCCCGTGGCTGGTGGTACATCTCGCCCGTGCAGGAGGACTGGATCACCGAGGCGAACTATCTGCAGCTGATCGATGTGGAGGTCGGTCGAAAGCACCCCTCCACCGAGGGACACCGGTACCTGGCCGAGCACGTCGCCGCGGCTCTGCAGGCCATGCAGGGGGCCGGCGTCACCGAGGCCGGCGAGACCGAGCTGGAACCCGCGCGCTGAACGCAGATACGAGAAAGGCCGCCCGATGGGCGGCCTTGTCGTTCGTGCCCCCGACAGGAATCGAACCTGCGACCTTCGGTACCGGAAACCGGCGCTCTATCCGCTGAGCTACGGAGGCGAACCGTACGAGCCTATCATTCAGGTGGCCCGCCCCCGTGCACCGGCACCCCTCGTGATCAGGGCTGCGGGGCATCCGTCTGGCGCTCGGCGACGACTTCCTGACGGATGCCGCTGATCGCGGTCACGAACACGCAGACCGCGATGATCGCCTCGGCCCAGAAGAACGCGAGGTAGTCGATCAGCGATCCGATCGGAGGGGCTCCTGGCGCCGCATTGCGGAACGCCGCGATCGCGAACAGCGAGGCCGCCATCCACCCCAGGGCCGGCCAGACGAGGCCGCGGCGGCGCGTGAAGAGGAACCACGCGGCGGCGGCGACCGAGATCGCCAGCGCCCACATGGCCACGATCATGAAGAGCGCGAACGTCAAGACGCCGGCCGAGCGACCGAGCTGGAGTTCCACGACCCCGGCGCCCGCTTCGGTGTAGGCGTCGGCAGTGGCTGCGAACAGCGCATCCCGATGTGAGAAGGTGACGTTCACCGGCACGGAGCTGCCACCCATCCGCGCCGTGAACTCCAGTGTCGTGGTGTAGCGGTCGAAGGGATAGGCGGTGATGCCGCCGCTGGCCAGCGCGACCGGCACGTCGACGGTGCCGATGCGCTCCCGCGCGGGGAAGAACGGATCGGTCCTCATGGCGGCCGAGGTGAGGATCTCGAGGTCCTCGACGGGCGAGAGCCCGCCCTCGCTGGTGAGTGTGCCGCGCGGGGTCACCTGCAGTCGGAGTATGAGCTCTCCGGCTGCCGCATCCACCCGCACGACGGTGGCCGTGATGTCGACCCGGTCGGCGGGCGCCTCCGGTGCGGTCTGCAGGCGCTGTGCGCCCCCAGCCGTGCCGCTGAGTTGCGACCAGACCGCGACCGCGGCGATCAGCGACACCACGAGAGCGGCGACGATCGCGGCCTTCGCCCAGGTGGGCCAGGGCGCGCGGGACGCGACGGCGGATGCGGGCTCGACAGGCTCGGTGTCGTCGGTCACTCGTGTGCTCAGCTCTCGTCAGGTTCGCCGGGGAGGTCGTGCGTGGCGCAGTGGATGCCGCCACCACCCGAGGCGATCGTGTCGATTGCGAGCGGCACGATCTCGCGGTCAGGATACTGCTCCGCGAGGATGTCTTGCGCACGCCGGTCGGCCTTGCGGTCGCCGAACTGCGGCAGGAAGACCGCGTCGTTGGCGATGTAGAAGTTCACATAGGAGGCGAGGAAATCGTCGCCCGTACCGCGGATGAGCGAGAAGTCCGGCTGCGGCAGCTCGATCACCTCGAAGGCCTCTCCGCGAGCATCCGTCGCCTCGCTGAGCACCTGACGGGCGTTCTCGCTCGACTGGGCCCACACGTCATCCGGCGCTCCGGGGCCGGGGACATCCAGCAACACCACACCCGGTGCGGTGAACCGCACGAGGGAGTCGATGTGCGCGTCGGTGATGTCTTCTCCGTAGACGCCGTCGAACCAGACCACCTTCTTCATGCCGAGCAGATCGATCAGGCGCGCCTCGACCTCGTCGCGCGACAGGCCAGGGTTGCGGTTGTCGTTGACCATCGAGCTCTCGGTCACGAACAGCGTTCCGAGCCCATCGGTCTCGAGCGAGCCTCCCTCCCCCACGAGGTTCGCCTTCCGGCGAGGAATCTCAAGCTCGCGCAGCACGGCGGCGCCGACGCCCGCGTCGTTGTCGTGCTGCTGCTTGTCGCCCCAGCCGTTGAAGTTGAAGTCGACGCCCTCGAGACCCTCGGCTGTCTCGACGAACACCGGCACCGTGTCGCGCGCCCACAGGTCATCGACGGCGATCGAGAGGATCTCGACGTTCTTGCCGAGGGCGTACTCGGCGTCCGCCTCTTCGCCGGGTGAGACCAGCATCACCACAGGTTCGAACTGCGCGATGGCGCGCGCGACTCTGGCGATGTCCTCTCGGACGTACGGCGTGTCCTCACCCCAGATGCGGGCGGTCGGCCACGACATGACGGTGAGTTCGTGGTTGTACCACTCCGCCCCCAGACGACGCCCCACCCGCTCCTCCTCGGCCTCACTCCCCGCCGGCGCACCCTGCCCCGCGGACTCACCGAAGGCGCACCCGGTCAGGCTGAGACTCAACAGGCCCACACCCGCTCCGGCGAGCATGGTGCGGCGAGAGATCAAGAATCGGTTCACGAACCAATTCTTGCCCAGTTCGCACCGAACACCTCGTTCGCGACGACGCCGATCAGGAATCGAGCTTGCGCAGCGCGTCTTCTGCCGCCACCCAGGCGAGCATCGCGCACTTCACGCGCGCCACGTATTTCGACACCCCGCCGAGGGCCGCGGCATCGCCCAAGAGCTCGGGGTCGGGTTCGATCTTGCCCCGAGAGCGCATCGCCTCCCGGAACACAGCGATCCGCCGCTCGACCTCCGACAACGGCATCCCCTCCACGAGCTCGGCGAAAAGCGACGCCGACGCCTGCGAGATGGCGCAGCCGTGCCCTTCCCACGTGACCGCCTCGAGCGTGCCGTCGGCGGCGCGGTGCACCTGCAGCGTGATCTCGTCGCCGCAGGTGGGGTTCACCTGATGCGACTGAGCCGCGACCTCACCGCGCAGGCCGTAGCCGTGCGGGGAGCGCGAGTGGTCGAGGATGAGCTCCTGATAGAGACCCTGCAGATCTGACGAGGTCATCATGCCCTCCGGAAGAAGTCGATGGTGCGGGCGACGCCGTCGATCACGGCATCCACCTCATCACGCGTCGTGTACAGATAGGTGCTGGCCCTGGTCGAGGCCGTCACGCCCAGGCGACGATGCAGCGGCTGTGCGCAGTGATGCCCCACCCGCACGGCGATACCGGCGTCGTCGAGGAACTGTCCGACATCGTGGGCATGGATGCCGGCGACATCGACGCTGGCGAGCCCCACCCGAGGCAGGTCGATGCCGCCACCCAGCACACGCACGCCGTCGATCGCGCCCAGCCCCGCCACCAGACGCGCGCCGAGCTCGGCCTCGTGCGCGGCGATCCGCGGCATCCCGACGTTCTCGAGGTACCGCACCGCCTCCGCCAGCGCGACGGCCTGCGAGACCCGCTGCGTGCCGGCCTCGAAACGCTGCGGCGGCGGCAGATACTCCGCCCCGGTGGTCGTGACCGTCGTGATCATGGATCCCCCGGTGAGGAACGGCGGCATGATCTCGAGCAGGTCGCGACGGCCGTACAGGGCACCGATGCCGGTGGGCCCGAGCATCTTGTGGCCGGAGAGCACCGCGAAGTCGACGTCCAGCGCCTTCACGTCCAGCGGCAGGTGCGGCGCCGACTGGCAGGCATCCAGCAGCACCAGGGCACCGGCCGCGCGGGCCAGCGCGATCACCTCGGCGACCGGGTTGATGACGCCGAGAACATTGGAGACGTGGGTGACGGCGACCAGCCGCGTACGCGGACCGATGAGCTCGGCGGCCGCATCCAGCCGCAGCGCACCGTCGTCGTCGAGTGGGATCACCCGCAGCGTCGCGCCGGTGCGGGCGGCGAGTTCCTGCCACGGCACGAGGTTGGCGTGATGCTCCATCTCCGTGGTGACGATCTCGTCACCGGGGCCGATCCGCAGTCCGGCAGCGGCCTCTCCCCCACGCCCCATCGACGCATTCGAGATGGCGTAGGCGACGAGATTGACGGCCTCGGTGGCATTGGAAGTCCAGACGACCTCGTCTTCCTCGGCGCCGATGAAACCGGCGAGCGCCGCGCGGGCGTCTTCGAACAGCACCGTGGCCTCAGCGGCCAGGGTGTGCGCGCCACGGTGCACGGCGGCGTTCAGCGTGGACGCGAACGCACGCTCGGCATCGAGCACCGCAAGCGGCCGTTGCGAGGTCGCGCCCGAATCGAGGTAGACCAGCGGATGCCCGTGCACCTGCTGCTGCAGGATCGGGAAGTCCTGACGGATCCCCTGGATCTCCGCCTCCGTGAGGGGCAGGTCGGCCGAAGTGTGCATCCTTCAAGCTTCTCACCTGTGGGGCCCTCTCGGCGCCGCGCCGCCGATCTGCTCGCCCGGGTCGCTTGCCGTCGGTGCCGCCGCGGCTCCAGGATGAGCGCGTGGAGAAGACGGATTTCAAGATGACGATCGACGCGTATCACGCGGAGGTCGGCGAGTTCCGGGTGCTCGAGGTTCCTCCCCTGCAGTACCTGATGATCGACGGTGCGGGCGACCCCAATGCGGCCCCCGAGTTCACCGCCGCCGTCGAAGCGCTGTACCCACTGGCGTACACGCTGAAGTTCGCGAGCCGCACGACACGTGACCGCGACTACGTCGTGATGCCGCTGGAGGGGCTGTGGTGGGCGGACGACCCGGCGATGTTCACCAGCGCCCGCGACAAGTCCCAGTGGAGCTGGACGCTGATGATCATGCAGCCCGACTGGATCGACGCCGAGATGTTCGCCGACGCCGTGGCAGCAGTAGCCGCAAAGAAGGCGCCGTCCCGCCTGGACGAGGTGCGCCTCGAGACCCTCGCGGAGGGCCTGTGTGTGCAGACCCTCCACCGCGGTGCCTTCGACGACGAAGCCGCTGTGCTCGCGCGGCTGCACGACGAGATCATCCCGGCGGGCGGACACCGCATGACCGGGCGCCACCACGAGATCTATTTCAGCGATCCCCGTAAGGGCGCGCCCGAGAAGCGGCGCACGATCCTGCGACAGCCCGTCGTCGCCTCCGCGTCCCCACACGCCCCCGGCGCTAGCGTGTGAGCATGCCTCGCTCGCCCCGCCGCCGCTTGTTCGCCGTGTCGGGCCTTGCCGCCGCCAGCGTCGCCCTGAGCGGCTGTCTGTACGCGCAGATCCCCGCAGCCACAGCGACATCGCCCGGCATGACCATCGTGCCGACCGGCGACTGGCAAGAGCTTCCCGCGTGCGGCGTGCCCGGCACCATCCCGTGGGTGCTGGTCGATGATTTTCCCGTCGCAGAACTCACCGGTGCACAGCTGAGCGCCGACTGCGGTGACATCTGGACCGGCGACGCCGACGGTGACGCCTTCGCCGGCATCATGGTGGATCCCGCAACACAGGAACAGATCGACGCGCTCGGCGCTGCGCTTGCGGCATCCGGGTACGAGCTGCTGGTCGACGACTTCGACCCGGCAGCCCCATCAGGCGAGGCGTACTGGGGCGCACGCGACTACTACCTGGACGGCGAGTACGACGGCGACTTCACCCGAGCCGCACTCGAGATCTATCCCTCGCCCGAGACGGATGGCGCATGGACCGTCTACTTCGACTTCGAGGCGCCGTCGACGCGCGCCCTCGCCGAGTAGCCGCGGTTCAGACGAGGAAGACCGGCAGCATGCCGGGGTTGTGCGCATGCACGAGCACCGCGAACACCACGGCATCGAACAGCAGATGCACCGTGACGACGTACGCCAGCGAGTGGGTGCGCAAGAAGATGAAGCCCTGCAGCAGCGCGAACGGGATCGTCAGCAGCGGCCCCCATTCGCGGTAGCCGAGCTCCCACAGAAACGAGACGAACACGATCGCCTGCAGCAGGTTCGCGACTGTCGCGGGGAAATGCCGACGCAGCAGGGCGAAGACCGTGCAGATGAAGAACAGCTCATCCCAGATGCCCACCGCTCCGACGCCCACGAACAGACGCGCGATGAGGTCGGGGGTGTCGACCACCGGCCAGTTCTGGTACACCCCGCTGGTGATGAAGTAGAACGGCAGGATCAGCCAGCCGAGCACGAGCACGGCGATCAGCCAGGTCCACTGCCACCTGCTCCAGCGTCGCCCCGTACGCCACGGAAAACGGATCGCCCGGTCACCGAACACGAATCGCGAGACGAGATACGGCACCAGCACGGCGCCGCCGAGTGCCAGGGTGAACCGCAGCATCGCGAGGTTGTCGAGTTCGGCGGCGAGCGGGATGGCGTGCACGATGAGCAGGCCGAGCGCGATGAGAGACAGGTCGCGGGTGAGTGACGGTGCGGATGCCCGTATCGCGCGGCGTTCGAGCAGAGCCGCCGCCAGGATGCCGGCGATGAGCAGACCCCAGCCGAGCAGGTTCCACCCGAAGACGAAGAATGCCGGCGCCGCCAGACAGACCAGCACGGCGGGGCCGAGCCGCTGCCAGGCGGCGAGTGTCATGAGCGCGCGACCCGGCGGTACGTGAGGTCGCGGATGTCGCGGCCCTTCGCGATGCCCTTGCGCTCGAAGGCGGTCATCACTCGCCCCTCGAACCGCTCGGCCCACTCCCCCTCGAACGCACGCTCGAACTCGGGCGCCTCGTCAAGCACCTCGCGCATCTGCAGCGCGTAGTCCTCCCAGTCGGTGGCCAGGCGCAGCAGCCCGCCGTCGGCGAGTGCGCTCGCCGCCGTCTGGGGGAATCCCGTCCGCACCAGACGGCGCTTGGTGTGGCGCTTCTTGTGCCAGGGGTCGGGGAAGAAGATCCACACCTCGGCCGCGGCGCCCGCGGGCAGGAACGGCGAGAGCACCTCGGGTGCGTTGGCCTCAGCCAGACGCAGGTTACGAGCGCCCGCCTTGTCGGCGTCGAGCATCGTGCGGGCAAGACCGGCGCGGAACACCTCGACTGCGAGGAAGTCATCCTCGGGGCGAGCGGATGCTGCCGACACGATCGCGTGCCCCTGACCTGAGCCGATCTCGACGATCAGCGGAGCAGTCCGGCCGTACGTCGCCGCCGGGTCAAGACGGGCATCCGTGTGCACCGAGGTCGACGCGATCGCCCGTGGCACCTCAAGCAGATAGAACGGGGCGAGTTCGTCGAACGCCCGCTCCTGAGCCTCTGACATGCGGCCGCTGCGGCGCACGAACGAGACCGGCTCGTCGCGGAAAGTACGGGGTTCTGGCATCCCTCCAGGGTACCGCCGTGGGCGGTGCGCCCTTCGACAGGCTCAGGGACCCATCCGAGGCGGCTCAGGGACCCTTCGACAGGCTCAGGGACCCAACGGAGGCGGCTCAGGCCCACTTCGACAGACTCAGGGAGCCAGGGGCGGTTCAGTGACGAAGTCGATGAGTTCTTCGACCCGACCGAGCAGCGAAGGCTCGAGGTCACGGTACGTGGTCACGCGGGAGAGGATGCGCTTCCACGCGTGTGCGATGTCGGCCTGCGTCTCGGACGGCCAGCCGAACGCGCGGCAGATCCCGACCTTCCACTCGATGCCCCGCGGGATCTCCGGCCAGGCGCGGATCCCCAGCGCCGCCGGGGTCACGCACTGCCACACGTCGACATACGGATGCCCCACGATCTTCAGATGCGCGCCGTGCGGGCCGCGCAGAATCTGCTCGGCGATGCGGGATTCCTTCGAACCGGGGACGAGGTGGTCGACGAGCACACCGTAGCGGCGGGTGCGGCTCGGCGGCGCCTGCCGCAGCAGGTCATCGAGAAGGTCGATGCCCTGCAGGTACTCGACCACGACGCCTTCGACGCGCAGATCGGCTCCCCAGACCTTCTCGACCAGCTCGGCATCGTGCCTGCCCTCGACGAGGATCCGGCTGGGCAGGGCGGTGCGGGCGCGATCGTCGGCCACCGCGAAAGAACCGGATGCCGTACGCGCGCGTCCCGCCGGCTTCGCGACAGCCGGAACCAGGCGCACCGGCTTGCCGTCGATCATGAACCCGCCGCCCAAGGGGAAACTGCGCCGCCGACCTTTCCAGTCCTCGAGTTCGACCATCCCGGCTTCCACCCGCGTGATCGCACCGCAGTAGCCGTCCTGCGCGACCTCGACGACGAGATCCTTCGCAGCGGGCACCTCGGTCGCCGTGGCGAAGCCTTTCTCACGCCATCCGGCGGCGAGCACATCCGCACCGTATCTGTCGTCCATGCCTTCCAGGGTATGCGCCTCCGCTACGGGCGAACGGCGATCGGGCCCTGCGTGCTGTCGCGTGTCGGCCCGTGTGCATAGACTCGTGACATGGGGGCACCACGACCGGTCGCACAGACCAGGATGACCACTTGGCGACTGGCGTTGATCGCGTTGTTGCTCGCCGTGATCGGCAGTGCCGTCTCGGCCACCGCTGCCTCGGCCACCGCCCCTCCGCCGTTGGAAGACGGCTTTGTCACTGACGCCGTCGGCGCACTGTCGTCCAGCGAAGAGCAGGCTGTCGAAGCTCGGCTGACCGAGCTGGCCGCGCAGTCCAGCGCCGACCTCTTCGTCGTGCTCGTCGACGGCTTCACCGATCCGGCTGATGCCGCCGCCTGGGCTGACCAGACGGCCGAGCAGAACGGTCTCGGCCCCGAGCAGTACCTGCTGGCGATCGCGGTCGACGAGCGCAACTACTACATCTCCGCCGGCATCGGCGGCCCCCTCAGTGACGCCAAGCTCGACGACGTCGAGCAGAAGATGCAGCCGCTACTCAGCGCGGACGACTGGGACGGCGCGATCATCCTCGCCGCCGACGAGATCCAGGGCGACGGAGGCGCCGGCATGCTGCGCATCGTGTTGCTGCTGGCCGGCCTCGCCGTCGTGGCGCTCATCATCTGGGCGATCGTGCGCCTGGTGCGCAAGCGCCGGCGCGAGGCGGAGATCCGCCGCCGTGGGGCGATGCCGGAGACGCCCGACCCGAACGATCCGTTCTCGACGATGACCGACGAGCAGGTCGCGACGGCCGCGGGGTCGGCACTCGTGCAGGCCGACGATGCGATCACCTCGAGCCGGGAAGAGCTCGGATTCGCGGTCGCGCAGTACGGCGAGGCCGCCACGGCCGAGTTCACGCAGGCAGTCGACGCCGCGAAGGTGAAGATGTCCGAGGCGTTCGATCTCAAGCAGAAGCTCGACGACGCCGTCGAAGACACGGTCTTCGACCGCCGCGCCTGGAATCTGCGCATCATCGCCCTGTGCGACGAGATCGACGACACCCTCGATGCGCAGACGGCCGCCTTCGACGCCCTGCGCAAGCTGGAGGAGAACGCCGGGCCAGAACTGGAGCGTGTGACTCGGGAGCGGGCCGCAGTGCAGCACGTACTGGAGGGGGCGGATGCCGCGCTGGCATCCCTCACCGCAGTCTACGACGCCGCCGCGCTCACGCCCGTCGCCGACAACCCCGCGCAGGCCCGCGAACGCGCCGCGCTGGCCGACCGCTCGTTGGCGGCCGCCGGTACCGCCCTCGCGGCCGGACGCACCGCCGAGGCCGCCTTCGCGATCCGCACCGCCGAGCAGTCGACCGCCCAGTCGGCGCAGCTCGTGCGGGCGATCACGGATCTCGGCGGTGAGCTGCAACAGCTCGAGGGCCAGGCACGCGAACTGATCACCGAGTTGCAAGGTGATCTGGTCGCCGCGGCGCAGTTGCCCGACCAGACGGGCAGCATCGCGCAGGCTGTCGCGACGACCAGTGCGCAGCTGCAGGCCGCGCAGACAGCATTGAACGGCCCCGCGCGCAGTCCGCAGCGCACGCTGGAGGCGCTGACCACCGCAGACGCGCAGATCGATGCGGCCATTGCACAGGGCAACGAGACGATCCAGCGCGCGCAGCGCGCACGCCAGGTGCTCGACCAGACGCTCGCCCAGGCGCACTCGGAGATCCGCGCCGCGCGCGAGTTCATCGACACCCGACGCGGCACCGTGGGAGACACGGCCCGCACCCGCCTGTCGCAGGCCGAGGCGGCGATCGCACACGCCACATCGTTGCGCGATCAGAATGCCGCGACCGCGCTGAGTGAAGCGCAGAACGCTCTCACGCTGGCGCAGCACGCGTTTGCGGCAGCACAGTCCGACGTGCGCGCATACAACCCGGGCGGCTGGGGCGGAGACCCCTACGGCGGCTCACGCGACTCCGGCCTCGCCGGCGACATTCTGGGCGGCATCATCGGTGGCCTCCTCTCCGGCGGCGGATCGTCCGGCGGTGGGTGGCGCACTGGCGGAGGGGGAGGCTTCAGCACCTCCGGTTTCGGCGGCAGCAGCCGCTCCTCGCGCAGCTCGTCCTTCGGCCGATCCGGCGGCGGCCGCAGCGGTCGCTCAGGAGGTGGCCGCTTCTGAACTTCCTCGAACCGCACACCGACCTCGACCATCCTTCAGAAAGGAACCACCCATGACCAAGCAGTCCATCTTCGGGCGCATCTCCACTCTCGTCCGCGCGAACATCAACTCGCTCATCGACTCGGCAGAAGACCCGCAGAAGATGCTCGACCAGCTCGTGCGCGACTTCACGAACAACATCGCCGACGCCGAGTCGGCGATCGCCGAGACGATCGGCAACCTGCGTCTGCTCGAGCGCGACCACCAGGAAGACCTGCAGGCCGCGAGCGACTGGGGCAACAAGGCTCTTGCCGCCAGCCGCAAGGCCGACGAACTGCGCGGCACCGGCAACTCCGCCGACGCCGACAAGTTCGACAGCCTGGCCAAGATCGCCCTGCAGCGCCAGATCGGTGCCGAGCGCGAGGCCAGCGCGGCCGAGCCGCAGATCGCCGCCCAGACCGAGATCGTCGACAAGCTCAAGAGCGGCCTCAATGGCATGAAGGAGAAGCTCGAGCAGCTCAAGACCAAGCGCAGCGAGCTGCTCGCCCGCGCCAAGGTCGCCGAGGCCCAGACCAAGGTGCAGGACGCGGTCTCGTCGATCAACGTGCTCGACCCCACCAGCGAGCTCGGCCGCTTCGAGGACAAGATCCGCCGCCAGGAGGCCCTTGCGGCCGGCAAGGCCGAGATCGCCGCATCGTCGCTGGATGCACAGTTCGAGAGCCTGGAAGACCTCGGCGAGCTGACCGAGGTCGAGGCTCGCCTCGCCGAGCTGAAGTCCGGCGGCAAGCCCCAGTCCGCCATCACGGCAGAGTGACCATCGGGTGGGTGCGGGGGCCCCCCCCCGCCCCCCCCCCCCCCCCCCCCCCC
>NZ_JBBDGN010000006.1:0-190704 GCF_037204145.1 Microbacterium istanbulense | reverse complement strand
ATGAACACGCCGATCCCGAACAGCAGGTTATAGACGCTGACGTAGCCGTCTTGGGTGACATCGACCAGGGTGGTGGTGTCGAACACGGCCCACATCGCTTCCAGCAGCCAGCCGGCGGCACCGCCGACGCCCTGGGCGAACCAGTCGAACGGCGCCGTGACCAGCGACGCGGCCGCCTCACCGGCGGAATCGCAGACAGTGGAGATGACGGGGATATCACACAGCGCCATCACAAACCTCCCTCAATGCTCGGTGGGTGGTGGATGGCGGGCGTCACACCGACTGGCCGACGTCCCAGAAGAAATTGATCAGCGTCACCGAAGCGCCGCAGATCACCGCGGCGCCGCAGGAGATCAGCACGCCGATCTTGCCGCGACCGGCCAGATGCGGGTTCGAGCTGTTGGAGCCGAAGCCCCACACGATCGCCGACACGATCAGCGCCAGGACGCTGAGGATCAGGCCGATCGTCATGATCGCGCCGACGATCGTGCGCAACTGGTCGATGCCGGGCAGCCCGGACGAGTTGGGGTCGATGTCGATCTGGGCCGGCAGGCTCGACCCGTACGAGGCGAGGGTCTCGGTGACGAGGGTCAGGATGGTCATGGCAAGGCGCTCCTTCACAGCTGAGGCGAGAGTGGGGTTCTCGCGATCAGGTGCACCACCGCCCGCCAGCACAGAAACTCACCAGCACAGAAGAAGGGCGCCCACCCCTCGACAGGAGCAGACGCCGTTGGTAGTAGTGCGGGTGGGGTCAGAGTTGTTGGCCGATGCCGATGAGCCAGTTCATCCACGCGACCCCGGAGCCTGCGAGGATCGCCGCACCGAGCGCGACGAGCACGCCGGTGCGGGCCTTGCCGGCAGCGGCGTAGTTGCCCGTCGAGGAGGCGATGGCCCAGATGATGCCGGAGACGATGAGCATCAGCACCGCGATCACCAGCACGAACGTCAACAGCGCCCCGATGACCTCTTCCAGGTCGCCGATCCCGCCCAGGCCCTCGAAATCCGGGAACACCTCCATCACGCACCCCCACCCGACGCTGGCAGGGTCGGATGATCGAAGTGCCGGAATAGCTCTGTCGGCAAGCTCGACGGACTGGGTGTTGCAGCGGTGCGAAGTCTCATGTCCGATAGGTGCGCCACGCGGTTGTGCGTGACGACGGTGTGTCTCAGCCAAGTTGCGTGATGGACGAACCTTGGTGCGGACTCGAAGTAGCCGGGCGGCGATCTGAGAGTGGCCGGTCTGACCGGAGGCCGGTCTCTCGCGGCGAACCGCGTGCTGGGTGGTCAGTGCTGTGGGACCGGGTCGCGGAAGAGGACTCGGGGCACGAACCAGAGGTAGAACACCATCCCGAACAGTTCGACCAGGGATTGCATGACGATGACGATCGCGGCGACCTCCCACCCGGCAGGCAGGGAGAGCGCGAAGGGCAGCACGATGAAGGAGTTGCGGGTGCCCAGGGAGAACGCCAGCGTCCGTCCTTGACCGGCAGGAAGACGGAAGGCGAGGCTGAGGAGTTTCGCGATCACCTGGGCTGCGGCGAGGAACGCGAGGGCGATGCCGACGACGATGGGCAGCAGGCGCAGGTTGTCACCGACCGCGCCGACGTGGGCGGTGGCGACCAGCAAGATCACCACGGCGAGCAACGGCACGGGCCACCAGCCGAACCGTTCCACAGTGCGCCCACGGGTCGGGCTCTCCTTCGCCCAGGCCTCGGTCAGCGCGGCCAGTCCGAGCGGGGCGAGGACGACCAGCAGCGCGGGCCAGACATCGGCGAGAGCGAACACGGAGGCGAAGTCGATATCGGCCATCAGCCCCAGATACAGCGGCAGCAGCAGAAGCTGGAGGATCAGGGTGATCGGCGTGAGCGCGGTGGCTCGGGTGGCATCGCCGCGGCCGAGTTGGCTGAAGGTGATGAACCAGTCGGTGCAGGGCACCAGCAGCACCAGCAGCAGTCCGAGCCGTAGCGCGTCGTTGTCGGGTGCGAGCTGCACTAGAGCCCAGACCAACAGCGGGATGATGACGAAGTTCCCCACCAGGGCGGTGACCAGGAAGCGTCCGTCCTTGAACGCCGCCGGGATCGAGGCCAGCGGCATCTGGGTGAAGGTGGCGTAGAGCAGCAGCGCGAGCACGGGCCAGACCAGGGTCTCGGTGAGATGCCCGGCCTTGGGCCAGAGGGTGCCGGCGAGGAGTCCTGCGGCGACGGCGGCGAGGTAGAACCAGACCTGGTGGCGTTCGAGGGTGTCGCGGCCGATCAATGCGGCTTGCTCTTTGCCGGGCTCGCGTGTTCGGTATGACCGGGGATGAGCTCCTCCAGCATCGGCATCCCCTCCGGTGGCGCGGTGATCGTCAGGGTGAATCGCAGTCCGCGCAGGGCGATATCGAAGGAGAAGAACGGGCAGCACTCCTGCTCGGCGACCGCCAGTGAGCTGACGTCGCCGAGGGCAGCGATGGGCAGGTCAATCCGGACGCCCCCGGCCACCGGGTGCAGCGGCGCATCGGCCAGCGCCTCATGCCACTGCGCAATGCGGTCCTGTTGCCCAGCGCCGAGAGAGCAGGCCACCGGGGGTGGAGACGGTGGCGCTGGTGCGGTGGCGAGGAAGGCGCAGTCCGGGCTGCACCGCTCGGTGCGGTCGGGCAGTTCATCCAGATGCTCGATCGCGGCAGCCAGGGCGTGGCGGGCCTCGGAAAGCTCACCGATCCCGGCATCGATCTGTTCGAGCTGGTCGCCCAGCAAGGGCCGCAGCCGCGCTTTGACGCTCGCACACGGATCGGATTCCCACACGCTCAGCAGCGAGGCGATCTGCTCCAGGGGCAGGTTCAGCTGCTTGGCGGCGTCGATGAACCGCAACCGTTCCAGGGTCTCGTCATCGAAGAGGCGATACCCGTTCGGGGCACGCTGCGGCCGCAGCAGGCCGAGGTCTTCGTAGTAGCGCAGCGTCGTGGGAGGCACCCCGCTGCGGGCTGCGACCTGGGATATGCGCATCGTCTCCATGCCATCAACGGTAAACGTTCGAGTCGACTCGAAGGTCAAGATCGTTCATGGATCTCGTGAGGCGACCGGAGAACCGACACCCGCTTGCTTGCTGTCGAGATCGGAGACACGCACGATGCGAATGGGAAGTAGACAAATGGGAGGAATAGGGGCGAATCCCGGTGAATCAGATGTAACTTCCGAGACTAGCCGACGATCGTGACGTGCAGGTGGTCGTCGTGACGGGTGGTGATATCGGTGCCGTGGGGGTAGTCGCGCCACCCTTCCGCGTCACGGCCGACGGACCAGATCGTGTTCTGCCAGATGAGGTAGTCCACGCCGAGGATGTCGGCGTGCTCTTTCATCCAGTTCGTGACCTCCCAGCCGTACTCGCGCTGGGCCGGGGTGGGCAGCTGCCCGATCGCGTTCCCGAACGCCAGATCGCACGCCCGCCCCAGCGGATGCTCCGAGACCGTGCCGGGCCGAGGCGAATAGCACGCCCACGTGGTGTCGGGGAAGGCGGCCGAGGTCTGCTGGTAGAGGTGCAGGGTGCGGCGGGTGATCTGCCCGCCGGTGGTCGGGTCGTCCACCAGCTCGTCCGGGTTCTCGCCGGTGAACGGCTCCGGCGCCCCACCCGGCCCGCTGCCGGTCTCGCAGTCGCCGGCGGGTGGGCCGGTCTCGGCTTCGGGCAGGTCGGCGGCATCGTGCCGGTTGAGCCAGGCGGCCGGGTCGATGTGCTCGCCGTCGGTGCCGCCGTCACGGACCTCGAAATGCAGATGCGGGCCGGTGGACATGCCCGAGGAGCCGACATCGGCGATGTGCTGCCCCGCAGTCACCCGGTCGCCGGCGGCCACGTGGATGCCATGCTCCCAGGAATGCGCGTACGCGGTCGCCACCGTGGCCCCGTCGATGGTGTGCTCGATGACGACCAGCCCGCCGTACCCGCCGGAGAACTCGGCCACCGTCACCGTGCCGTCGGCGGCGGCGAGGATCGGGGTGCCGTCCGGGGCGGCGAAGTCACTGCCGGTGTGGAACGACTCCTGCTCGCCAGTGATCGGATGCACACGCGGCCCGAAGCCACTGGTGGCCGTCCAGGTGCCCTCCGGCAGCGGGAACACCACTCGCGCCGACTCCACCGCCCGCACCACCGGGGCCGCCGCTGATGTCGCAGTGCTACCGGAGCCGGTGCTACCGGAGCCGGTGCTGCCGGTGCCGGGGGTGCTGGTGAGGGCGGTGATGATCTGTTCGGCGACGGGCTCGTAGTTGTCGTACCTGTCCGGGTACGCCGAGACCTCGACGGCTTGGGCGGCCTCGCCTTTGCCCATCTGCTCCCACCCCGGAATATCCAGCAGACCCCGCGGCGAGCCCTGGTTCGGTCCGTCAGGGCCGCCGTAGAACGCCTGCGCCTGGTAGTCGGGGTCCATGAGGTCGGCGACGGTGCCCCACCCGGACTGCGGACGCATCTGAAACAGCCCCAGCGAGTCGTTGTCGGAGCCGTCGCCGTCGTTCGGATACTCCGCCGACTCCGGATAGGCGCTCGTGTTGGCGAGCTGCCGCAGGGTGGATTCGGTCAGTGCTGCCATCAACGCGATCACCACCCCGTCGCGGCCCACCCCCTCGATACTCGAGCCGGTCTCGATGATCGTGGCCGCGTGGGTGAGCTGCTGCCGGTTCAACGTGAACGACTCCCCAGCACGGGTCTGGACAGCGAGTTCGTCGGGGACCTCGCCGACGGTGATGCTCCCGCCAGGGATGGTGCAGGCGGCGGTGAGGGCGGGGTTCATCAGCAGCCCGATCCCCACCACGGACAGGAACGGGGCCGCCAGCACCAGGACGAGCAGCCCGAGGGCGACCTTCTTCATCACGGGCGCTCCTTTCTCCGGGCTCGCGGGTCTCAGCGCAGGGGGTTGTCGAGCTCGGACAGGCGCAGCAGGTGGCAGGTGTCGTAGGCGGGCTCGCAGATCACGAACACCGTGAACGCCACCTCATGCGCGCTCGTGACCGCTTCCTCGTTCCACACGCCAGCGCGGTGGCGGATGCCCTCGATCGTGATCGCCGTCGTACCTTCGACCAGTTGCCCGGGCCGCGCCTGCTCCTGCGCGGTCGCCCACGCGTCGGGCACGAACGCAGCCTCGATTTCCAGGTGCTGGGTGGTGGCGTACTGGCGCAGATCGACCCACGCCTGACGGGAGGGCAGGTAGGCGGCGAGGTCTGATGCGAGGCCGGCCTGCTCGGTGCCGGTGGGGTCGGCGACCTCCATCACCACGCTCGTGTAGTCCAGCGGCATGAACCCCGAAGCGGTATCCCACGCGAACACCGCCGTCGCGACATTCCGTGCGAACGTCTCCGGATCACTGCTGCCGGCCACCGGGGCGATCCGTGCCGGGTGCGCCGGCCCCGGCCCGGGCGGACTGGTCGCTGACGGGCCGTCGGCACGATCATCAGCTCCGGAACAGTCGTCAGCGACGCCGCGACAGAGACAGCGGCGAACAGGATCGCGCCGATCACCATCAGCAGGCGCTTGCCGATCCGGTCGCCGAGCACGCCCATCGCGACGAGGAACCCGGCCATCACGAAGCCGTAGATGTCGAGGATCCACAGCAGCTGCGTGCTCGACGGGTTCAGGTCCGCGGCCAGGTTCGGCGCGGCGAGGAACAAGATCGTGAGCATCATGAACAGCAGCGTCGAAGGGATCACCAGGACGGCGAGCCCCCACCACTGCTTGGCGCCGGCGCGCGGCGCGGACGCGGCGGTGTCACTCATGGCGCACCCCCTGTGAAGCGTGTCGTGGTCATGGTCGTCCTCTCCTCTCCGTCGGCTCCGTCTCGTCGTCCCGAAAGGAACTCGATCATCGGTGTACGAGTTGCAACAGCTACACTATCTCATACATTCCCGTACGACTTGTGAGGTGGATCATGACGACGAAGAGAACGACGACGCGCGGCACCACAGCCGGTGCGTCAGCCGCTGGTGGGCGGGCGGCCAATCAGCGCGCGGATGCGCAGCGCAACCGGGCGAGGATTCTGGCCGCGACCGCCACGGCGATCCGCAAGAACGCCGATGCTTCGGTCGCCGACATCGCCGCCGAGGCCGGGATGGGCAGAGTGACCGTCTACGGGCACTTCCCGACCCGTGCGGAGCTGATCGAGGCCGCCCTGGTGGACAGCCTTGAACGCGGCGAAGACGTGCTGAGCGGGGTGCCACTGGACGGTGATCCGGCCGAGGCGTTCCGGCGTCTGGTGACCTCCAGCTGGGTGCTGGTCGACCAGTCGCGGGCGCTGCTGGCGGCCGCGCTGAAAGAGTTGCCCGCGGCCCGCATCCGCGAACTGCACGAGAAGGCCGAGGGGCGGATGCGCGCTCTGCTGCTGCGCGGCCAGCGCGAGGGGATCTTCCGGGCCGACCTGCCGGTGTCCTGGCTGCTGACCACCACGCACGTGGTGATGAACGGCGCCGCCGAAGAAGTGCGCTCCGGCCGCCTCGACGCCGACGACGCGCCGTGGTTCATCGAGGCGATCCTGCTGCCCGCCTTCACCGCCGCCACCAGCGCTGCTGGGGAAGGAGTCCGATGAGCACGCCCAGCATCGCGATCATCGGGGCTGGCGCTGCCGGAACCGCGGCCGCGAGAACCCTGAAGGCCGCAGGTCTCGATATCGATCTCTACACGCGATGCGGCGAGAGGCCGTACAACCGCACGCTGGTCAACAAGGGCATCGCCATCGGACTGCTCGAACCGGCCCAGGCGGCGCTGCCTGACACCGGGGCCACCCTCCGGTCGGAGACGGTGCGCGGCCTCGACCCCAGGGCTCGGCGGTTGCGCCTGGAGTCCGGCGATACCCACGCCTACGACGCGCTCCTCATCGCCACCGGCAGCCGGGCGCGCACCCTGGACGAGGAGGTGATCGGCCGCGACCAGGCCGTCAGCGCCGGCAGACTGACCACCCTCCATTCAGCCGCCGACGCCGTCCGCGTCCGCGATCTGCTCGCGACCACCAAGCCTGCCCGGGTGCTCATACTCGGCGGCGGCCTCGTCGCCTCCGAGACCGCGTCACTGCTCACCGACGCCGGCCACGACGTTGCCCTCATCACCCGCGCCGCGATTCCAGGAGCGAACGCCATCGGCGCACACGTCGCCCGCCGGCTACGAGACCTGCACCGCCCCCAGCACGCCGCCTATCTGGAACGGACCGTGAGCTCGATCCGCACCCTCACCGATCGCATCAGCATCACCCTCAACGACGGGAGCCGGGTAGAGGGCGACCTCGCGATCATCGCCCACGGCACCCTGCCCGCCGCCCCCGCACCCTGGACCGGGCCCGACGGCATCCCCGTCGACTCCCGCCTGCGCTCCATGCACGCCCCGCGGCAACGGATCTACGCCGCCGGCGGGGTCGCCGTGCACCACTATCCCGGCCACGGCTCCTACCGGATCGACCACTGGGACGACTCGGTCGCCCAGGGCATCCACGCCG
The DNA here is from genome assembly GCF_037204145.1 of Microbacterium istanbulense. Lineage (NCBI taxonomy): Bacteria > Bacillati > Actinomycetota > Actinomycetes > Micrococcales > Microbacteriaceae > Microbacterium > Microbacterium istanbulense. The sequence goes on along the minus strand of NZ_JBBDGN010000006.1, from coordinate 183,263 downwards.
CGAACGCCCTACTGCACGACCTCGGCATGGCCGACGACCCCGGCCTGTACCTGCCGAACTCGCTGTTCTCCGCACGCATCCACAGCCATACCCTCACCGGCGTCGGCCACCCCGCCCTGAGCACAAGCACGCGACTCGTCTCCACCGACCCGCTCCTCACGGCCCACTACCTCGAGGATATCCCCGTCGCACTCACTGGGATCGACGCCGCAAGCCTCGTCCGAGACCGGACACCCCTGCTGCACCAGCAGGCGCCGACCGGCTCCTGATCCACGGGCCGGATTGCCGACGCCTCAGCGAGCACCAAGCGGTGGCGGGCAGAACCATTGCTCCGCCCGCCACCTATGTGCTTTATGCAGTGCGTACGCAGGAGCACTGGGATGCCGCGAGGGTGCCTTCGGCAGCTTCGATCTCATCGCGAAGCGCCGGATCGCCCATCGCAGTTTCTGCGCCAGCACCGTCCTCGACGATCTCCGTCTTCTTCTCGCGAGGCCACAGTACCTGTGCCGCGATGGCCCCGGCGATCGCGAGAGCAGCGAGGATCGACCAGGCCAGAGGGAACCCAGACGCGGTGCCGACCCATCCCGCGATCGGGTACGTGACGAGCCAGGCCAGGTGAGATAGCGAGAACTGTGCTGCAAAGGCTGCCGGGAGCTCGTTCTTCGCGACCGAACCTCGAATGACGCGTCCGGTGGGAGTGACGATCAAGGCCATGCCGCCGCCGATGACCACCCAGATCGGTGCCGTGACCATCCAGGACGCCGCCTGGCTGGCGGTCATCGCAACGGCCGCCACCACGCCGGCAAGCAGGACTGCGGCACCCGTCATCATCACGACACGCTCGGCGATCCGGTCGAGCACGCGTGGCAGAAACAGAGCGACCAGCAGTGTGCCACCGCCGGAGGCCGCGAGCATCCAGGCGACGTCAGCCTGGGAACCACCCAGTTGATCGCGGACGTAGTTGACCGTATTGACCACCACGATCGATCCGGCCGCGGCGACCACCAGGTTCAGCGCCATCACGCCGCGCAGACGAGGAGTCGCGAAGAAGACCTTCACGCCCGAGGTGACTCGGTTCCACGCGCCCGCCTGACCACTCGGGGCCGCGTTGGGGATGCGAGTCGAGAGCACCAGGGCGGCGGAGACCACGAATCCCACCGATGTCCCGACGAACAACCAGTTGAAGGTCATGAACGTCAGGGCAATGGCCGCCAGCACCGGACTGAGCAGGCTCTCCATCGTGTAGGCCACCTGCGACGCGGACAGCGCCCGGGTGTAGTCGGACTCCTCGGGCACGATATCGGGGATGACCGCCTGGAACGTGGGTGTGAACGCTGCCGAGGCCGCCTGCAGCACACCGATGAGGACGTAGATCTGCCAGATCTCCGTGACGAACGGCAACGCGAGCACCACCAATGCGCGCACCACGTCGAGCAGAGTGAGGAACATCCGCCTCGGGAGCCGGTCGGCATAGGCCGCCGCCAGCGGAGCGATCAAGACGTACATGATCATCTTGATCGTCAGCGCCGTCGCAAGCACTGCCCCCGCACTGGGGCCGGCGAGCTCATAAGCGAGCAGGCCGAGGGCGACGGTCGCCAGCCCCGTACCGAACAGCGCGATGATCTGCGCACTGAACAGATGGCGGAAGTCGCGGATCGCGAACAGACGCATCGATATCTCCTGACCTTCTCGAACACCTCACCACCCCCAACCTAATACCCCCTGGGGGTATTCCCATAAACTCGGGTCGAGTTGGCACGAGGATGTGTGCACACCGGCGACGCGAGGCCATCTGGCGCCCGTGGCGCCGGTCTCCGGCAGCTGCCCGACGAGCCCGTAAACTAGGCCACATGGTGTCGGTGGCGAGTGTGCGACAAGGGAAGGGGCTTCGAAGCTTCCTCCGGCGCGTGCTGCTGGGCGGCGTGCTGGTGGCCGCGGTTGTCGCCGGGCTGCTGGCGATGCATACGCTGAACCTGCATGGCACGCCGGCTGCTCACGCGCCCGCAGCCATGTCGGTCTCCGCCACTGGTGCCGACGAGGCGCATCACCTCGCGGCGGGCACGCATGAGTCCGGAGGAACAGCCAGTGACCTCGGTGGTGCATGTACGGACTGCGGGGGCGGTGCACATCTGAGTATGGCGATGGCCTGCGTGCTCGCACTGCTGCTCGTCCTGCTTCTCCTCGTGCCGCCTCGGCTTCTGCCTGGATGGATGCACCTCGCGCCCCGGCCGTTGTTCGTGGCTGGTTTCATCGACAAGCGTTTGTCTCGGGCACCGTCGTTGCACGTTCTCTGCATCAGTCGCACGTGATGGAGGGGTAAACCCGGCGCCTACCGAGCGCCGACGGTTCACTCCCACACACGCGGTGCCCTCCCGGGTGCCGCGACACCGAAGCGACTGTTGACATTGGAGAACACTCATGAAGTTTCGTACCGCGGCGACCGCCGCGATCGCACTTTCCGCTGCCCTCGTACTGGCCGGCTGCTCGGCCGGGAGCGAAGACGACTCTATGCCGGGCATGGACCATGGTGCGTCCGAGCAGGCAGCCGACGCCAACGATGCGGACGTGATGTTCGCCTCGATGATGATCGTCCACCACGAGCAGGCCATCGAGATGAGCGACATCATCCTCGCCAAGGACGGCGTCCACCCCGAAGTGGTCGAGCTGGCCGAGGCGATCAAGGCCGCCCAAGGTCCCGAGATCGACCAGCTCCAGGGCTGGCTGGACGACTGGGGCGCCGACCCCGAGGAACACCGGATGGACGGGATGGACCACGGCGACGGGATGATGACCGACGACGACCTCGCGGCCCTCGAATCGGCGGACGGCGCCGAGGCGTCGCGATTGTTCCTGGAGCAGATGATCGTCCATCACCAGGGAGCGGTCGAGATGGCCCAGACGCAGGTCGACGACGGCAGCAACCCCGATGCCGTGGAACTGGCGCAGACAATCATCGACGCACAGACCACCGAGATCCAGGAGATGCAAGACCTTCTGGCCACTCTCTGATCGACCATCAGGGTCGGTGCCGGGCCAGCGTGCTCGGCACCGACCTGCCCCTACTCTTCAAAGGAACAATCCATGACCCACCGCACCACGTCGCGACGGCCGAAACTGATCGTCGTCGCCACCGCAACGCTCGTCTCGGCCCTCGTTCTCTCCGGATGCGCCACCTCGCCCTCGCCTGAACCCGCGTCGTCCACGGCCGGCGGCCAATCAGTCGACAGTGACTTCCTGGCGGCTCATGATCTGGCTGGCCTCGACGCCGCGCAGGTCATCGAACGGCTCGACACCATGCCGTTGGCCGATCGCCCCGTCAATCTGATCGCGTCCGTGCAGCCGGATGCGATCGTCCTCACCGACGATCAAGAACGCGAGACACAGCTGCCGATGCCCGAAGACGAGGTCTACATCTCGGTCGCCCCTTACCGGGACCAAACCCATGACTGCTACTTTCACAGCCTGACCACCTGCCTCGGTGAGCTCGCCAATGCCGACGTTCAGGTCACGCTCACAGACGATGACGGTGACGTGCTCGTTGACGAGGTCCGGCAGACCTACGACAACGGCTTCGTCGGCCTCTGGGTGCCCCGCGGCATCGAAGCAACGCTCACCATCGAGTACGAGGGTCAGACGGGAACCGCAATGATCTCCACGATGAATGAGGACGATGCGACCTGCATCACCACTCTGCAATTGGCCTGACCACATGCCTGGTGAGCGTGCCCGTTCGGTGGAGATCGTATCCCTGCGGTTGCCTCGCACCCGCAGGGATACGATGGCGGCCGTGCGGGGAGCACCGAGCTCGTGATTCTGGCGGTACGGCTCGAGTCCGTGACGGCCCGGCGTCATGACATTGCCTCCATCGCGAGGAATGCTTGGAGCGGGAGGACACCGTTGCCGAGGGCCGTGTTCTGTTGATTCGCGGTCAGCTCGTGAGCGGGATCGGTGACCCAGCCGGCGGGCAAACCCATGAGCCATTCCACGAACTCCGGCGCCGGCCTCGGTCCACGGTCCTCGTTCAGAATCGCAGGGGCGGGGGCATCTCGTCCGGTGATGTACTCCCATCGGGCGATGGCGCCGGCGTATCGCCCCCAGCGACGAAGATGGTCTCGATCAGGGCGAACAGTGTCTCCGAGTCGTTCCGCCTGGTCGGTGAGCCATCCGGCCCGTTCAGGGCGAGGTCGATCACTTGGTGGCTCAGCGCGATCGTGCCCCGACGCGCTCGCACTTGATCCAGGCTCTCGCCGCCCCGTGAGGCGTCCGACGCCAGCGGGGTGCGGAACAGTGCTGTGGGGGTGGGCGGTGATGAAGATGCGGAACCTGTGATGCGGTGCGCCGGCCAGTGACGCCGGTAGGCCGATCCATCGCGCATCTCGCCTGAGGTCGGCCAGATCGCCCAATACTGCGCCTGCTGCCCGGAGAGGTCGCTCTGGCTGGTCTCCCAGCAGCCACGATCCGGGTTCCAGGTTGCGAACGGCAGTTGCGGGGCCGCCGGTTGCATCGTGGGGGTTGCGGTCGTCATGGGTTGCGCCTTTCGTCTCGGGGCGGATTGCAGGGGCCGACAGCAGTCCGCGCACGTTCTCGATCACCACGAGCTCGGGTTGCAGTACCTCGATCGCGGTCGCCATGTGTGACCAGAGCCCCGAGCGCGTACCCGGCGCGAGGCCGGCCCCTTTGCCGACCGTGGACACGTCTTGGCACGGGAAGCCGCCGCAGAGCACGTCGACGGGCGGCACCTCGTGCCAGTCAATGATCGAGATGTCGCCGAGGTTCGGGGTGTCCGGCCAGTGGTGGGAGAACACGCGAGCGACGGGCTCGTTGATCTCGGAGAACCAGACCGTCTCGCCGCTGGTGCCGTGTTCGACGGCGAGATCGAGCCCGCCGTATCCCGAGAACAGCGAGCCGATCCGAGGGCGGCGAATCGAGGAGGCAGTGTCGTGCATGAGGGCTCCGGCAGGTCGGTGGAACCCGGCACCAGACCCCGACAGGAGCCCGATACCAGGGCGAACACCTGCCAGGTGCACGACCCCACGACCAACCGGCCCGCCAGCCGAAGACCGACCCTCAGCAGGCTGACCCGCGTCATCATCCAGAACAGAGACCGCTCCGCGCCGAACGCTGCGAGCCAGCCCGTTCTCCACCGCCTCCTGAGCGATCACACCTCTTGCAGATCGTGGTCAACTCAGGTTGACAAGGGCGGGTCGTGCTGGACGGAGTTGGCCACCTGAGTACCGAGAGCTCGCCCTCGGTAGTGGTGTGAGGGGAGAGGAGCAGGGTCATGGCGGACGGCATGGTGCTCGTGCTGGACGAGGACGAGCGCGGCGCGATCGCTCACGATCTACGCCACTACGGGCCTATCGGGAGCGGGTAGGCGTCGATCTCTGGGACGCGCACATGCTCCCTGAGCCGGGCGATCCTGACCCGCCGGGCGTCACGTCGCAGGTCGAGGCGATGGCCGACTCTCATTTCGCTGTCGCCGGGGAGTGCGAGTCCTTGGCCGCCGCGTTCGAGAGTGACGATCCGGTGCCGCTGACGCTCCCGAGCATCCGCCTGATCGAGGAGACGTTGAGCGATGCCTATACCGATGAGCTCCCGCCGGAGGTGGCGCGCACGGCGATGTTCTGCCGTATCGCGCACCGCCGACTGGATGATGCCGCTGGCTTGGATGAGGCGGTTGCAGTGAACGCGGAGCCGCAACCCCTCGCAACCGAGCGATTCGCGCTCGCTCTCGTGCGACGTCTGGACGAGGCGAACGCTGCTCTCAGCAGGCAGCTCGCGGAGTTGCGCAAGAGCCAGGACGCGCTGAACGAGCGCGTCAAGGCCCAGCAGCAGGAGATCGCGCAACTGCGTGATCAGGGCGGGAAGCGTCGGCGGCGCCCGAACCCGTTCACCTCGGCGTTCGAGCCCACCCGTGAGACTCGGCGGCGGGAGATCGAGCGAGGACGCTCGCTGTAGCCACGTCGCTTCGAGGCCGGCGTGCCCGGTGCCCGTGGTGGCTTGGTTCACCTGGTCTGCATGACGGTGTCGATGCGGTTGATGAGCGCGGGCGATGGGTACAAGTACCTGCTGCGCACGATCGCTGCCGCCGATGGTGATCGTTCGCTGTCGACGCCGTTGACGAGGTATTACGCGGAGGAGGGAACGCCTCCGGGCAACTGGATGGGATCAGCCCTGCCCGGCCTCGGGGATGGGCGGATCGGTGCCGGGGATGTGGTGTCGGAGGCGCAGTTGCAGTTGCTGATCGGGATGGGCCGTGACCCGATCACGGGCGAGCCGTTGGGGCGGGCCTTTCCGCGGTACGTGTCGGTCGCCGATCGCATCAGCAAGCGTGTGAAGGGTCTTGATCCGGGGTTGGGGATGGGTGAGCGTGCCGAGCAGATCAGCCTGATCGAGGCGGAGGAGGCCGAGCGTGGGGGCCGGCGGGCGGTCGCGGGGTTCGATTACACGTTCTCGGTGCCGAAGTCGGTGTCGGTGCTGTGGGGCGTCGTGGATGCCGGCACCCAATCCCTGATCGCGCAGGCTCATCATGACGCGGTGGCGGAGGTGGTGGGGTTCATGGAGCGGGAGGTCGCCGCGACCCGCACCGGGTACACCGCCGCCGATGGGGCGGTCGCGCAGGTCGATGTCACCGGGCTGGTCGCGACCGCGTTCGATCACTACGACAGCCGCTCTTCCGATCCGCAGCTGCACACGCATGTCGTGGTCTCCAACAAGGTGCAGACCGTGCTCGACGGCGGTTGGCGGTCGCTGGACGGGCGGCCGATGCACGCGGCGGTGGTGGCGTTGTCGGAGCATTACAACGCGGTCCTCGCGGACCGGCTCACCGGGATGCTCGGCCTGGGCTGGGAGGCGCGGGATCGGGGCCGTGACCGCAACCCGGCCTGGGAGATCGCCGGTGTCGGTGAGGAGCTGATCGAGGAGTTCTCCACCCGATCCCATGACATCGACGCCGAGACCGACCGGCTGATCGCCGCCTATGTCGCCGAGCACGGCCGCCGCCCGTCGGCGAAGACGATCGTGCGGCTGCGCGCTCAGGCGACGCTCGCGACCCGGCCGGAGAAGCAGGTGCACTCGCTGGCGGACCTCACCGCCGGGTGGCGTGACCGCGCCGCCGGGGTGCTGGGTGAGGACGCGACCGGGTGGGCGCGCCGCATCACCGCCACCCAGGCCGCCCGGCCCTTGCGGGCGGATGATGTGCCGTTGGACGTGATCGGAGAGCTCGGGCGGGCCGTGGTCGAGGTCGTCGGTGAGAAGCGGTCGACGTGGCGGCGGTGGAACCTGCATGCCGAAGCCTCACGGCAGTCGATGGGGTGGCGGTTCGCGACCGTGCGGGATCGGGAGGCGATCGTCGGGATGATCGCCGACGCCGCCGAGCAGGCCTCGCTGAGGTTGACGCCGCCGGAGCTGGCCTCGAGCCCGGTCGCGTTCCGCCGCCCCGACGGCACCAGCGTGTTCCGGCCACGGCATTCGACGGTGTTCTCCTCGACCCTGCTGCTGGAGGCCGAAGACCGCCTCCTCCATCTCGCCGGCACCCGCACCGGGCCGGTTGTGGATGTCGAGGTCGTGGAGCGGGTCGTGTCGAAGCCGGACCGGGAGGGGCGGGTGCTCGGTGCGGATCAGGCCGACGCGCTCACCAAGATCGCCGTCTCGGGTCGGGTGGTGGACGTGCTGGTCGGGCCGGCTGGGGCGGGGAAGACCACGGCGATGAACGCGTTGCGGCGGTCGTGGGAGAAGCAGCACGGCCAAGGCAGCGTGGTCGGATTGGCGCCGTCGGCGGTCGCGGCGCAGGTCCTCGGCGATGACCTCGGTATCGCCACGGAGAACACGGCGAAGTGGTGGCAGAACCACCTCACCCACGGCACCACGTTCAAGCCCGGCCAGTTGGTCATCATCGACGAAGCCTCCCTGGCGGGCACGCTGTCGGTGGATCGCATCACCGCCCTGGCCGCGCAGGCGGGGGCGAAGGTGCTGCTGGTCGGCGACTACGGACAACTCCAGTCCGTGGATGCCGGTGGGGCGTTCGGGATGCTCGTGGCCGACCGCCACGACGACGCGCCGGAGCTGGCAGAGGTGCATCGCTTCGTCCACGAGTGGGAGAAGACCGCCTCTCTTGATCTGCGGCACGGCCGCACCCGCATCATCGACACCTACCTGAACCACGACCGCATCACCGACGGGGATGGGGAGGAGATGATCGATGCCGCCTACGCCGCGTGGCGGGCCGACCGGGATGAGGGGCGGGTGTCGGTGCTGATCGCAGAGACCCGGGAGGATGTGACTGCGCTGAACGCCCGCGCCCGCGCCGACCTGATCCTCGACGGCCGCATCACCCCGACCCGCGAAGTCGCCTTGGCCGAGGGCACGCGCGCGGGGGTCGGGGACACGGTCATCACCCGCCGCAACGATCGTCGTCTGCGCACCGGCACGGGTCGGGACTGGGTGCGCAACGGCACCACCTGGCGCATCACGGATGTGCGTGAGGACGGGTCGATCACGATCCGCAAGCCCGGCCGCCGGTTCGGATCGATCGTGCTGCCCGCCGACTACGTGGCCGAACATGTCGACCTCGGGTATGCGGTCACCGCGCACCGTGCCCAGGGCATCACCGTGGACACCGCGCATGTGCTGGTCGAGCCGACGACGACGCGGGAGAACTTCTACGTCGCCATGACCCGCGGCCGCGCCTCGAACCACGCGTACGTGGTCCTCGACCGCCCCGACCCGACCCATTCCGCCCCGCACCCGTCGGACAACGAGGAAGCCACCGGCCGGAGCGTGCTGTTCGGGGTGATACAACACAGTGGCGCTGAGGTCTCGGCACACGAGACCATCACCGCCGAGCAAGACCACTGGGGTTCGATCGCGCAGCTCGCGGCGGAGTACGAGACCATCGCCGCAGCCGCCCAGCACGACCGCTGGGCCACCCTCATCCGCACCTCCGGGCTCACCGAGGAACAGGCCGAGGCCGCGCTGGGGTCGGAGGCGTTCGGGGCGCTGACCGCGGAGCTGCGGCGGGCCGAGGCCAACCACCACGACCTCGACACCCTTCTCCCGCGCCTGGTCGCCGCCCGCGGCTTCACCGACGCCGAAGACATCGCCAAAGTCATGCACTACCGCCTGGCCCGCGCCACCAGCCAGCCCGCCGGGTCAGGACGGACGAGGAAGGCCCCCAGGTTGATCGTCGGGCTCATCCCGCACGCCACCGGCCCCATGACGCCCGAGATGCGCCACGCCCTGGCCGAGCGGCGCGAGCTCATCGAGGCGCGTGCCGACGCGATCCTCGACACCGCCCTCCACGACCAGGACCCCTGGGCCACCACGCTGGGGGCATCGCCGGCGGATGAGCGCGGCGCGACCCGGTGGCGGCGCGACGCCCGCACGGTGGCCGCCTATCGTGATCGTTACGGCATCACCGACGACAGCCCGCTCGGTCAGGTGCCGGGGTCGGCGTCGCAGAAGATCGACCACGCCCGCGCCGCCGCCGCGCTGCGCCGCCTCACCCCGCAACAACGGCACCCGGAACCAGCCCAGACAGTGGCGCGCCGAACCGGGCACGACCTCAGCCTCTGACCGGCTTGCGAGCAGGCACGCGAAAGCGCTGCGCCACCCGGCCTATGGGTGGCGCAGCGCCGTCCGGTGGTGGCGGGTGTCAGGCCGGTTCTGTGGTCACTTCGTTGAGGAGGGCGGCGAGCTCGCCGCTGAGGCGGACGGCGCTCTCCAACGAGACCTCCACGCTGTGGGTGTCGTTCGCGATCGCCACCCACGTCTCGTGGCTGCCAACGCGCCGGTAGATCGCGATCGTCAACTCCTCGGCCTCGACGACATCACCGGAAACATGCCGCCACCGCGGGGCCCGCCTTTGGGCGCGGCTCGTCCTACCAGTCGGGTCGTTCATCATCGGTACTGCGCATGAGACCGAGTTCCGGTACCTACCAACCTCTGCGTTCCGTGTCAGTTGCTGGTGACTTACAAGTAGCGGCAGACCTGGTCCGGGCTGCACGTGTCGGGGTCCGGTTGCGCGGCGCCCCGCTTGAGCTTGGCGATGGTGCCGTGTAACGCGGTGAGCTGGGCGATCTGCTGCTCGATCTCGGCCAGGCGCGCGTCGAGGAGGTCGCGCACGTGCTCGCAGGGCGCGCGGCCGCCGTCGCGGATGGCGAGGATCTGGCGGATCTGGGCGAGGGTCAGGCCAGCGGCCTGGCCGCGGTGGACGAAATCGATCCGGGCGACGGCGTCGGGCGCGTAGTCCCGGTAGCCCGAAGGCGTGCGCTCGGCCGGGGGCAGCAGGCCCTGGTCCTCGTAGAATCGGAGCGTCTTCGCCGTCGTCCCGGCCGCCTCGGCGAGCTCCCCGATGCGCATAGCTGCTCTCTCTGCGTTTGGCAGGAGCGCGTTTGACCTTCCCCTGCACTGGAAGGTCCAGTATGGCTGAGAAGGAAGAGAAGTCCAAGCGTTGACAGGAGTTTGTGATGCCCACGAAGTACGACCTCGCCATCATCGGATCGGGCGGCGGAGCGTTCGCCGCGGCGATCCGCGCGACCACGCTCAGCAAATCGGTCCTGATGATCGAGCGCGGCACGCTCGGCGGCACCTGTGTGAACTCCGGGTGCGTGCCGTCGAAGACCCTCATCGCCGCCGCTGAGGCGCGACACTCCGCCGCGGACGCCACCGACAGGTTCCCGGGGATCACGACGACGACGGAGCCGGTGGACATGGCCGCTCTGATCGACGGTAAGCAGTCGCTGGTCGAGTCGCTACGCAGCGAGAAGTACGCCGATGTCGCCGACTCTTACGGGTGGGCCGTCCGACGCGGCGACGCCGCGTTCGCCGGCACCCCCGACGCGCCGGTCCTCCAGGTCGCCGGGGACGACGGGAGCACCGAGACGATCCAGGCCGAGCACTACCTGGTCGCCACCGGCTCCCGGCCATGGGCCCCGCCGATCGACGGCCTGGACGAGGCCGGGTACCTGACCTCGACCACCGCGATGGAGCTGACCGAGGTCCCTGGGTCGCTGCTAGTGCTCGGCGGCGGCTACGTCGCCCTGGAGCAGGCGCAGCTGTTCGCCCGCCTCGGCTCCCAGGTCACCGTGCTGGTCAGGTCCCGGCTCGCGTCGAAGGAGGAGCCGGAGGTGTCCAGGACGCTGCAGGAGGTCTTCGCCGACGAGGGCATCCGGGTGGTCCGCCGCGCGCTGCCGACGCGGGTGTTCCGCGATGCGACCGGGCAGGTCGTGGTGACTGCGGACGTGTCGGGCGGCGCGCAGGAGTTCCGCGCCGACCAGGTCCTGGTGGCGCTCGGACGCCGCCCGGTCACCGATGGACTCAGCCTGGACACGGTCGGGGTGCAGACCGGCGACTCCGGCGAGGTGGTCGTCTCCGACCGGATGCAGTCCTCCAACTCGCGGATCTGGGCCGCGGGCGACGTGACCGGGCATCCCGAGTTCGTCTACGTCGCCGCCCACCACGGCGCACTGGTCGCCGAGAACGCCTTCGCCGACGCCGACCGGGCCGTGAACTACGCCCGGCTGCCGAGGGTGACGTTCACCAGCCCGGCGATCGGGGCGGTCGGCATGACCGAGATGGAGATCGTCGGCGCGGGGATTCGCTGTGACTGCCGCGTCCTGCCCCTGCACCACGTGCCCCGTGCTCTGGTCAACCGCGACACCCGCGGCTTCATCAAGATCGTCGTGGACGCCGACACGAGCGAGATCCTCGGCCTGACCGCCGTCGGCAAGGACGCCGGGGAACTCGCCGCCGCAGGCGTCCACGTGCTCGGTAAGACCATCGCCGAGGTCGCCGACGCGTGGGCCCCCTACCTGACCATGGCCGAGGGCATCCGGATCGCCGCGAAAAACTTCACCACCGACCCGTCGAAGCTGTCGTGCTGCGCGTGAAGGCATAGCCTGAGCCAGCGAATGGGACGCCAGAGGATAGAGCGCAAAACGAAAATCCACTGCATCTTCTTCCCGCCTGCATGGTGCAGACCCACACTATCGAGCCGTTCCCGCCTGAGCGCCGATCTGGGGCTCACCCGCAGGGTGGAGCCCGCTACAGGCCCGGCCCGCCGGGCGGCGTCGCACCCGGAGTCGGGGTATCAAGCTGTCGGCCGGGTGCCTCCCGGTCCACCGGCCGGACCAGATCGAGGCGGGGAGCGAGCAGCGCGGTCACGTCTGCCGCGTCGGTGACGATCTCGGCCGCGCCACGCTTGATCAACTCGTGCGGACCAGCGCTCGTCACACTCGTCACCGGCCCGGGCACCGCACCGACCGGGCGGCCCAGACGCTGCGCTTCGGTCGCCACATGCAGTGACATCGACCGCGGCGACGCCTCGGGAATCACCGTCGCCCCCGACACCGCCGCCAACAAGCGGGAGCGGGCCACGAACCGTTGCCGTGAGGGTGCCGCGCCCGGCGGCACCTCACTCACCAGCAGGCCGAGGTCGCCGATGCGATCGAGCATCTCCGCGTGCCCCGACGGGTACGGGCGATCCACGCCACCGGCCAGCACCGCCACCGTGCTGCCGCCAGCCGCGAGGACGGCCTGGTGCGCGGCGCCCTCGATCCCGTACGCGCCGCCGGCGACGACCACCCGTTCCTGATTCGCCAACTCCGCGGCCAACTCCTCAGCAACAGCCGTGCCGTAGGCGGAGGCTGCTCTGGCGCCCGTAATGGTCACGCGATCCTCGACCCTGCCGCCCAGGAACGAGGTGCCACCGCGCGTCCACAGCACGTACGGGGTCCGGTCGCCCAGCTCGTTCAGACTCACCGGCCAGTGCTCATCCGCGGGGATCAGCGTGCCGATCCTGCCGTCCTGCAGCCGCGCCACCCGCCCCGGCACCTCAGGATCGATCTTCGCGGTCATCCGGTCGCGCCAGGCGATCGTGTCCGCACGGTTCATGCCCGGCACCCCGGCCCGGTCATCCTCGATCAGGCGCAGCGTCTCCACGCCACCGACCTGGCGCAGAATCCGCCCGGTCACCGGATCGCCCGGCTCGGCGATCATCGACAGCACCATCCGCGCCTGCCGCTCACCCGCCACCTGCTCCACAAGCCTCGCCATGACCCTGCTCCCTCTCGTCGGACTCGCCGACAAGGTGCACCTGTCCTTGTCAGCAACGGGCCGGATCGAGGGGTTCCGTCTGTCGTAGGTCCGGCGTAAAGTAAAAGCAGAGGCAGGTTCTCAACTCTGCGGGTCCTTCAGGACAGTCCACTCCTACACGTACTGCCTCACTCGATAGTTACGTGTCTGGGAGGCCCGCCATGCTTCGTCTCATCTGGATCGCCAGCATCCACATCAGCCACTTCATGCGACGGTGGATGATCACCAACCGCGTGATCGACAGGGTCCGCACCCGCGAAGGCCTCAAATGGGGCGTACCGGCGATGCTGCTCGCGATCCCGTACCTCTACCTCGCCAGCCTGCTGGCCGTCATCGTCCGAGACGGCGGCCCCGGCTGGCTCAACATCTTCATCCTCATCAGCATGTGGTCGGCATTGAAGACGCTCTGGATCGGCCCCATCAGCCTCATCCTGCTCGCCCGCGTCCGCATCCACGAACACGCCCAAAGCCGCGCCGAGCGCCGCCAGGCCAAGGAAGAACAGACGGAGCCCTTTGCGCCGGCTCCGATGATGGTCGGAGGCGCATCATGACCAAGGCCGTCATCTACCTGCGCAGCGCGACCGCGAACCAGGAACAGACAGATCGACAAGAAGCCAGCTGTCGTTCTTACCTCCGCGAGCGCGGGCTGCGGGCGAGCCGCACCTTCCGCGACGACGGCCATCCCGGCCCAGCACTTGCGCAACTGCTCGACGCGGCCGCCAACGGGGAGGTCACCGACGTCGCCATCGCCGGCCTGGATCGTCTCGGCCGCCGATTCACGGAGAACCTCGACAACGTCACCGCCCTCGAACTAGCAGGCGTCACCATCCACACAGCAGCCGGCATCATCGCCGGCCCCATCAGCGACAGCTGCGTTCGCTCCATGCTGTACAAGATCGCGCTTGCCGAAGCAGAACTGGTCACCGACGACGACACCAGGACACCTCGCCGCGCATAGAACCAGAACGTCAGACACAACGGAGCCTGCCTCATAACGAGGCAGGCTCCGTCTCTTGTCCACGGCTCAGGCGGGCACTTTCCGGCGCCGCCCGGACCGCCGGATCGTCACGCCCTGCATGACCAGCGCACGACGGACAGTCTGCTCGCTCACCCCGAACCGCAATCCGACTTCCAACAGGGTGGCACCACCCTCGTAGAGATCGACGGCCTCGGCACGATCCTCCTCAGCTAGACCCTTGCCCCGAAGCGGCACTGAGCGACGCACCAGATGAGCGGCCGCCGTGCGCTTGTGAATCCCGAACCGCTCCGCGAGTTTCACCAGCGTCCATCCCTGCTGATACAGATCAATGAGCTCATCAACCTGCTCCGGCTTCAAGAAGGTTTGAGCCATCCCAACCGAACGGACCAACCGACCCCGCGAGTCGACAACCGGAGGCTCGACCGGCCGCTTAGACTTCTCGTACGAGCCCCGCGACCAGCGAGAAGCCACGGTCTTCAACGCCTGGCCAATGTTCTCAAACTCCCTACGGAGGCCCACCAAGAGAATCCCGCGAGTGATTGCGGGATTTCTTCGTTTCCGGCACCCGGAGGACTTCCGGCGCCGCCGCTGATTTTTCACGGCCATCTGTCTACGCGTGTCGCGACGCACGAGTAGTCTCGGCTCATGACGGACCGGAACGATCAGACCACCACGCCGACCGAGGCCCCACTGCTGCACGCAGTCGAGGCAGACCTCGTCGAAAGCATGGGGGCGGAAGCCGAAGAACTCACCACCGCGGGCGAGCAGCCGGCCTGGCGTGACGGCTACCCCTACGACAAGAAGATCAGCCGCAAAGAGTACGAGCGGCAGAAGCGCGCTCTGCAGATCGAGCTGCTCAAGATGCAGGCGTGGGTGAAGGCCGAAGACGTCAAGATCGCCATCCTGTTCGAGGGCCGCGATGCCGCAGGCAAGGGTGGCGCGATCAAGCGGTTCATGGAGCACCTCAACCCGCGCGGTGCGACCATCGTCGCCCTCCCGGTCCCCTCCGAGCGCGAACGCTCGCAGTGGTACTTCCAGCGGTACGTGAGCCACCTCCCGGCCGGCGGCGAGATCGCCTTCTTCGACCGTTCCTGGTACAACCGCGCCGGCGTCGAACGGGTCATGGGCTACTGCACCCCCGAGCAATACCTGGAGTTCATGCGCTCGGCGCCCGAGTTCGAACGGATGCTCGTCGACAGTGGCATCCACCTCATCAAGTTCTGGTTCTCGGTGTCGGAGCGCGAACAGGCCGCACGCTTCGCCTCGCGCAGCGACGACCCGGTCAAGCAGTGGAAGCTCTCCCCCACCGATCTCGCCAGCCGCGACAAGTGGGACGCCTACACCGAGGCGAAGGAGGCGATGTTCTTCTACACCGACACCCACCACGCGCCGTGGACGGTGATCAAGTCGAACGACAAGAAGCGCGCACGGCTCGAGGCGATGCGCTACGTGCTGAGCCGATTCGACTACCCGAACAAGGACGAAAGCGTCGTCGGCAAGCCCGATCGGCAGATCGTCGGCAAGGGCAAGCGCATCCGCGAAGTCGGCGAGCACGGCGCCGGGTTCTTCCCGCGCCTCTGAGCGCCGACGCCTCAGGGAAGGCGGTCGAAGGCATCCTGAATCGCCACGGCCGCCGCTCCCCGCGCCCAGGCGGGGAATCCGCTGTCGTCGACGTGCAGCCGCACCTCTGACGCCCGCGCGTCGCGGCCCTGTTTCACGGCATCCCGCACGACCTGCTCCGCGACCGCGAACAGCCGCATCCCCTCCCCGCCCAGCACCACGTCCGAGTACAGGGTGAGATTGGCGGCGAGGGCGATGAAACGTCCGAGTGCGCGGGCGCTGGCATCGACGATCGCCGCGGCCGCCGGGTCACCGGCTGCCGCGAGGTCGAGCACCTCGTCGTAGCTGACGGGCCGCTGCAGCACGGTCTGCGCCTGCGCCACGATCGACCCCGAGGTGAGCATCGCCTGCGAGCACCCCCGGTGGCCCTCCTGACACAGGGGTCCGTGCGGATCGAGCGGGATGTGACCGCCGAGTCCGACGCCGGCATCCGGTGTACGCACGACCTCACCGCCCGCAACGAGTCCGTACCCCACGCCGGCACCGATCGTGATCACCGCGAAACCGTCCAGCCCGCGTCCGACGCCGAACCACCGCTCGGCCTCAGCGAGAGCCACCAGGTCGTTCGCCACGCGCGTCGGCACGCCGGCGGCCTGTGCCACGAGCGCTCCGAGCGGAACCCCCTCCCACTCCAGGAAGGGCGCCCAGGCGACCTGGTCGCCGTCGGTGATGCCGCCGAGGCTGATGCCGATGCCGGTCGGCGCCTGAGCCTGGTCCGCCAGCAGGGCGGACACGTCGACGATCGCCTGCACCACACTCTGCGGCCGGTGGTCTGGCAGTGGCACGACGGCTTCACCGAGCACCCGTGCGTGCACGTCGGTGAGCGCTGCGTAGGCCTCACCGCCGGTCAGCTTGACTCCGAGGAAGGGGCCCATGGCATCCGACACATCCAACGGACGCGACGGACGCCCCACCCCTTCGGCGACCTCATCGAGTTCGACGAAGAGACCACGGTCGAGGAAGGGCTTGGTCAAGCGCGTGAGGCTTGCCGGCGACATGCCCATCCGCACGGCCAGGGCAGCCCGCGAGATCGGGCCGTGGATGAGAACCGTGCGCGCAAGAGCGGACTCGGTATCGGTCGACATGGACCACCTCCATTGCTTTCATCATGACACGAACAGGTCGCGATCTCGGCGAAAGAGAAACCATTGACGACTTATTTACTTTCGTGCTAAAACTAATTCATGCCTTCCATCGATGTGAGTCACTCCGGGTCGAGCACCGCCACCACGGACGTGCTGCACCTTCGTCGCGGCGGGACCAGCGTCGTCCTTGCCCTCACCTCTCCCCCGTCGATCGTGCACTGGGGCGAAGATCTCGGAGACGCCGACGCGGTGACGCTGCACGGCCTCGCCACGGCGGCGATTCCGCAGCGCGTCTCCGGCGGCCAGGACGTCACGCCGGTTCTCAGCATCCTGCCCACTCCGGCACACGGCTGGCTGGGCACCCCCGGCGTGGAAGGACACCGCGGCGACGGCGGCATCAGCGCCCGCTGGACGCTGACGAATGTGGATGCGGGCACCGCACACGCCCGCATCCTGCTCGCCGACGACGAGGCGGGCCTCGCCGCCACGGTTGAGCTCGAAATCGGTGCGAGCGGGCTGTTCCAGCAGCGCATCACCCTGCGCAACAGTGGCCGCGAGACCTACACCGTCCAGCGACTCGCCCCGACGTTCCCCCTCCCCTGGGACGCCACCGAGCTCCTCGACACAACCGGACGCCACCTGCGCGAGCGTGCGCCGCAGAGACACTCGCTTCCCTTCGGCACCTACCTGCGCGAAAGCAGGCGCGGGCGCCCCGGCGCCGATGCCACACTGCTGCTCACCGCCGGGCGCCCGGGGTTCGGCTTCGAAAGCGGCCGCGCGCACGCCATCCACGTGGCATGGAGCGGCAACCACACCCTTCTCGCCGAGCGCGTGCCCACCGGGGAAGCCTTCCTCGCCGGCGGCGAGCTGTACGCCCCGGGCGAGATCAGCCTCGCGCCCGGTGGGTCGATCACGACCCCGTGGGTCATCGGATCCTGGGGCGACGGGCTCAACGAGCTCTCTTGGCGCTTCCACGAGGCGCTGCGCGCCCGTCCGCAGCACCCGTCACGCCCGCGGCCGATCACCCTGAACACCTGGGAGGCGGTCTACTTCGACCACCGGATCGAGCGGCTCACCGCACTGGCAGATGCCGCAGCCGCCGTCGGCGTCGAACGTTTCGTGCTCGACGACGGCTGGTTCCACGGACGGCGCGATGACACGGCGGGCCTGGGCGACTGGACCGTCGACACCGGCGTCTACCCACGCGGCCTGCACCCGCTCGTCCACCACGTGCGCGGTCTTGGCATGGAGTTCGGACTCTGGGTCGAACCCGAAATGGTCAACCCCGACAGCGACCTCGCCCGGGAGCATCCGGAGTGGCTGCTGCGAGCACGCCTGAATCTGCCCCCGTCGGCCCGCCAGCAGCAGGTGCTCGATCTCGCCCACCCCGACGCTTACGCGCACATCGCCACCCGGCTGCATGCCCTGCTCGACGAGTACCCGATCGCGTACCTCAAGTGGGATCACAACCGTGACCTCGTCGAGGCCGGATCCGGTCCCGGCGGCGGCTCGCATGTGCACGCCCACACCCTGGCGCTGTACCGGCTGCTCGATGAGCTCAAGGCGCAGCATCCTGGCTTGGAGATCGAGAGTTGCGCGTCGGGTGGAGCCCGGGTCGATCTCGGCATCCTCGACCGCACGGATCGCATCTGGACCAGCGACTGCCTCGACCCGCTGGAGCGGCTCGACATCCAGCGCTACACCGGCCTGATCGTGCCTCCCGAGATGATGGGCGCGCACCTGACGAGCCAGACCGTCCACTCCACCGCACGGGTCACCGACCCCGATCTCAGCGCCGCGGTCGCCGTGCTCAGTCACTTCGGCATCGAACGGGATCTCACCACGGTGGATGACGCCGAGCGTGAGCGGATCGCCGCCTGGGTCGCCTTCGCCAAGCGGGTGCGGCCGCTCGTCGCACACGGACGCGTGGTGCACGTCGACGGCGTCGAGCCGGGCATCGACGTGCGCGGTGTGGTCGCGGCGGATGCGGCATCCGCCGTCTTCACCATCACCCAGGCAGCGACCTCCGCGGCGTACCCCGCCGGGCGTGTGCGCATGCCGTACCTCGACCCCGACCGGCGCTACCGCGTGCGTCTGGCCACCCCGGCCGGAGAACGCGCCGACGCCGGACAATCGGCCCTCACCTGGGCACAGGACGGCGTCACCCTCACCGGCCGGCAGCTGTCCGTCGTCGGCGTCCGCCCGCCCGTCCAGTACCCCGGCCACGCCGTCGTCGTGGAACTGACCGCGCAGGACTGAACAGACCCCGAGCCTCGGCTCGCCCAGCGCAAGGAGGCGCATTCATGAGACCTGACCGTCCGATCCGCGGCACCATCGCCGTGCTCACCGCGACGACGCTCGTCGCCCTCGCCGGGTGTGCATCCGGCGACGGGGATGACCGCACGACGTTGAACTTCTTCCAGTTCAAGGGCGAGGCGCGCGAGGACTTCGAGCAGATCATCGCGGACTTCGAGGCCGAGAACCCCGACATCGACGTCGTCCAGAACCAGGTCGCCGATGCCGACACGATCATCCGCACCCTGCTGGTGAAAGACAAGGCGCCCGATGTCATCACCCTCAACGGCAACGGCAACTTCGGGCGCCTGGCACAGGCGGGCGTCTTCTACGACTTCTCCGATGAGCCCGTCTTGACGACGATCAACCCCGCCGTGCAGGACATCCTCGCCGACCTCGGCAACAAGGAGGGCGAGGTCAACAGCCTCGGGTATGTCAACAACGCCAACGGCATCATCTACAACGCCGATATCTTCGAGGAACAGGGCATCGCGGTGCCCGAGACGTGGGATGAGCTGATCGCCGTCTGCGAGCAGTTGCAGGATGCCGGGATCCAGCCGATCTACGCCACCCTCGCCGACTCCTGGACGTCGGTGCCCTCATTCAACGGTCTGGGCGCATACGCCGTGCAGGACGGCTTCTTCGACGAGATGCGGGCGGAGGGCGAGAACGTGGGCGCCGACTCGGCCGCCTCCTTCGAGAAGGACTTCGCCGAGCCGCTGAACCGTGAACTCGAGCTCTACGCGTATGCGCAGGAGGGGTACCGCGGGGCCACCTACGACGATGGCAACGCCGCGTTCGCCCGTGGTGAGGCCGCGATGCTGCTCCAGGGCATCTGGGCCGTCAACGGCATCAAGCAGGTGAACCCCGACATCAATGCGGCGATCTTCCCGTACCCGGCAGATGCCGCCGATGACAGTCTCATCGTCTCGGGTGTCGACGTCACGGTCACCATGGGCCGTGACACCCCGCACCGCGAGGAGGCGCTGCGATTCATCGAGTACCTCTTCCGCCCCGACGTGCAGGAGCGGTTCGCTGCCTCGCAGAACATGATCCCCTCGGTCACCGACGCCGCACTCAGCGATGATCTTGCCCTGCAGTCGGTGAAGCCGTATTTCGACTCCGGGCGGATCACCGGATTCCTCGACCATCAGATTCCCCCTGGCATCCCGCTCGCCGAATTCGTCCAAGAGGCCATCTTCACGGGCGACGCGGATGCCACACTCACCACGCTCGACAACGAGTGGCGCAAGATCGCCGCCCGCACCATCCCCGTGACGGAGGACTGACATGAGCACCATGACCGAAGCTGTCCGCTCCTCCGCCACAGGCGGCGGGCGCCGGCCACGCGCACCGCGGGTGCGCACGACCACCAAACGTGCCCATTCCACGTACTACTGGATGATCTGGCCGTGCGTGATCGCCTTCGCACTGTTCCACACCGTGCCGATGCTCGTGGGCGTGTTCTTCAGCTTCACGAACTACGCCGGATATGGCGACTGGAACTTCGTCGGCATCTCGAACTACCTCAACCTCTTCCGCGATGACCGCGTGTGGAACGCCTACGGGTTCACGTTCCTCTTCGCGATCGCCGCGACCATCCTCACCAACGCCATCTCACTGGCGATCGCGATGGGCCTGAACGCGAAGATCAAGGCGCGGAACTTCTTCCGAGGCGTCTACTTCGTGCCGTACGTGCTCGCGATGCTGGTGATCGGGTACGTCTTCCAGTACCTGTTCACCAACTCGCTCCCCCGCCTCTTCCCCGACATCCCGCTGTTCGCCGACAACATCCTCTCCAATCCCGACTGGGCCTGGCTCGCGATCGTGGCCCTGGCGGTCTGGCAGGGCTGCGCATTCACGATCATCATCTACCTGTCCGGCCTGCAGACCATCCCGTCCGAGCTCTACGAGGCGGCGTCTCTGGATGGCGCGTCGAGTTGGCGACAGTTCTGGGCGATCACGTTCCCGCTGATCAGCGCCTTCTTCACCATCAACGTGGTACTGAGCCTGAAGGGCTACCTGCAGGTGTTCGACCCGATCGTCGCCCTCACCAACGGCGGCCCCGGCACCTCGACCGAATCGGTGACGATGCTCATCTTCAAGGGCGGCTACGCCGGCGGCGAGTTCGCCTATCAGACGGCCAACGCGGTGATCTTCTTCATCGTGATCACCGTCGTCTCCCTGCTCCAGTTCCGAGTCCTCCAGCGCCGAGAGGCGGATGCCTGATGTCCACCACCGCTGTCACCCCGACCACCTCCACCACGAGCCTCGTCACCGAACGTCGGCGACGCCGCGCCGCCGACCGCGAGGACGACACCCGCCGCACCAACTGGTGGGCAACGGCCGTCATCGCCGTGTGCGCACTCACTGTGCTCATCCCGCTGTACCTGGCCGTCGTGGTCGCTCTGAAGACCCCCGATCAGCTGGTCGGCGGAACCGGCTTCGAGTGGCCCAACCCGGTTCGCTGGGAGAACTTCGCCGAAGCCTGGGAGCGCACGCAGTTCCCGCAGGCGCTGCTGAACACGGCCCTGATCACCGTCGGCTCGGTGGTCTTCACGATGTTCACCAGCTCGGTCGCCGCCTATGCCTTGGCTCGCAACATGCACCGCCCGTTCTTCAAGGGCGTGTTCTACTACCTGCTGGCGGCGCTGTTCATCCCGTTCCCGATCATCATGCTGCCGCTGGTGAAGCAGACCGCGATGTTCGGGCTCGACAACCAGCTCGGCGTGATCATTCTGTACACCGTGTACGGCCTGTCGCTGAACGTCTTCATCTACTCGGCCTACATCCGCTCGATCCCGCTCGAGCTCGAAGAGGCGGCCCGCATGGACGGCGCCTCGACGTGGCGAGTGTTCTGGCAGGTGATCTTCCCGCTGCTCACGCCGATGAACGCGACCGTGGGCATCCTCACCTGCGTCTGGGCATGGAACGACTTCATCCTGCCGCTGGTGGTGCTCACCGACCCCGGCACCCGTACCCTGCCGCTCGCGCAGTACGTGCTGCAGGGGCAGTACAACACCGACTACACGGTCGCGTTCGCCTCGTACCTCATGGCCATGGCGCCCCTGCTGATCGTGTACATCTTCTCGCAGCGCTGGGTGATCTCGGGGGTCACCCGAGGATCCATCAAGTGAGTTGACTTCCCGGAGGGAGCGATCGAGGGCCGACATCCGCGTGGATGCCGGCCCTCGTGGTGTCGGTGGTCAGTCCTGTGTGGCAGGCTGAGCGATCTCGAAGGGCACCGTGGGGCAGTCCTTCCACAGGCGCTCGAGGTCGTAGTAGGTGCGCTCTTCGGAGTGGAAGACGTGCACGATGAGGTCACCGAAGTCCAGCAGCACCCAACGGGCCTCGGCGCGGCCCTCGCGGCGAACGCGCTTGTGCCCGGACTCGATGAGCTTGTCCTCGATCTCGTCGGCGATGGCGGCGACGTTGCGCTCGCTGTTACCCGTCACGAGCAGGAAGATGTCGACCAGCGGCAGCGGACCCGACACGTTGAGGGCGACGAGGTCCTCACCGCCCTTGGAGACGGCGGCGTCGACGGCGAGCTGCAGCATGTCTGCAGCGGTTTCAGGTGATTGCATTATCCAAGGACGTTCGTGTTGATGGCGACGACGATGACGGCGGCCAAGGCGATGGCCAGGCCTCCGGCGACGATCGCCAGGGTGAGCATGAGTCGGTTGCCCTTTTCAGGTGCGGGAGGCCGGATGACCTCTCCCGCGGGCTTCGACGTGCTGACCGCCGAGCTGGCGGCGATCGGCGTGGGTGACGACGCGGGTGGCAGTTCCCCGTCGATGAGAACGGCGTCGACATCCTTGCCGTCGGTGGTGCCGTGCGCGTGCCCCTGCGATCCAAGTCCCTGCGGCAGGTCATACGAGCCCGTGATGAGCAGCTCGCCGGTCGAGGCCACAGGGCCGGACAGCGAGGCAGAGCCCGGTGCCGGGTTGAAGATGATGGCGTTGGGCGCCGTGTGCTGCGAGCCGCCTCCGTCGCCCTCGATGATGTCGTCGAAGAGCTGGGGAATGGACGCCCCAGGCGCGCTCTGACCGACCCCGCGACCGAAGGCCGAGTTCACGGTCGCGCGCCCGTCTGCCTCGGCAGCGGACTCGGGCTCGGGCTCGGGCTCGCGCTCGGTGTTAGCGTCAGCCTCTGTCTGAGCCTCCTGCGACTCGACCTCGACCTCGACCTCGACCTCGACGACCTCGGTCGGCTCGGGCTCAGGCCCGTCCACAGACTCCACAGACTCCGCAGACTTCGCGGGCTGTGCGGCGGCCGGCGCGAACGAGGGGATCGTCGAGACGATCGGGCTCTGCGCGGCCGCCTCGGGCTCGGCTTCGGGCTCCGACTGCGTCGTCGACGCCGCCTGCGGCTCGAAGACGGGCACGGCTGCCGTGCGCACGCGCTCCTGGGCGCGGGCGCCACGTCGCGTGAGAGGTTCGTGCTCAGGGTCGACGTCGTCCCCCGCACGAGGCGCGGGAGCGACGCGTGCCGGCTCGGCCGCGCGCGGCAGCGGTGACGGCGGCGCGGCGTTGGCCGCGGCTTCTTCTTCGGTGATGACCGGCGTTGAACCGGTCAGTCGGAGTTCGCGAAGCTGCTTACGCGTCAGCTTCTGCTCTCCGTTCTGATCCGATGTGCTCATGCCTTACTCCGATACAGATGATGCTTCGCAATATACTGGACAACCCCGTCGGGGACGAGATACCAGACCGGTTCGCCGTCGGCGACCCGCTCGCGGCAGTCCGTCGATGAGATCGACAGCGCAGGAACCTCGAGCTGGCTGACATCGTCGCTGGGCAGTCCGTCGGTGCTCAGTACGTGCCCCGGCCGGGAGACGGCGACGAAGTGGGCCAGGTCCCACAACTCATCATGGTCCCTCCAACTGAGAATCTGCGCTACGGCGTCTGCGCCAGTGATGAAGAACAACTCCGCATCAGGGCGTTCCCGCTTCAAGTCGCGCAGAGTGTCGATCGTGTAGGTCGGCCCGTCACGGTCGATGTCGACCCGGCTCACGGTGAAGTCAGGGTTCGACGCCGTCGCGATCACGGTCATCAGATAGCGGTGCTCGCCGGGCGAGACATGCTGCTTCTGCCACGGTTCTCCCGTCGGCACGAAGACGACCTCATCCAGGTCGAAGGAGTGCGCGACCTCGCTCGCCGCTACCAGGTGACCGTTGTGAATGGGGTCGAAGGTGCCACCCATCACACCGATGCGCGGTGCCCGCGTGGTCGAGGAAGTCATGCCGACGTCAGTGGCCGTGGCCATCCTTGCCGTGCTTCTTCGCGTACGCCTCAGCCTTGGCCGAGTGACGGTTGGCCACGTTGCGGTACGACAGAGTCACGAGCGCGAGCGCCGCGAAGGCCACCGCCGCGATGACACCGAAGATCGCCGTCTGCGCCATCACGTTGCCGCCGTGCTCCGCCTCAGCGGCTGACATCGCAATCTGTGCGACGAGGTTCATCCTGTCTCCGTTCCTGACCGGTGAGAAAACTCCCCCCAGTCTAGCCCTCAGCCGCGGGTCTGACCCGAACCGCGCGCGAGCCACTTCGTGCTCGTGAGCTCGGCCAGCCCCATCGGGCCACGCGTGTGCAGCTTCTGCGTCGAGATGCCGACCTCGGCACCGAAACCGAACTCCGCACCGTCGGTGAAACGCGTCGAGGCGTTGGCCATGACCACCGCCGAATCGACCTCGGCGAGGAAGCGCTCGGCGTTGCGGGCATCAGAGGTGATGATCGACTCGGTATGGCCGGTGCTGTACTGGCGAATGTGCGCGAGAGCGTCGTCGAGGGTGTCGACAACCTTGATGGCGATGTCGAGGCTCAGGTACTCCGCCGCCCAGTCATCCTCGGTCGCCGGCACCACGTTCGAGACGAGCCCGGCGACCATGTCGTCACCGTGGATGGTCACACCTTCGCTCTGCAGCGCGCTGGCCACCACCGGCACGAGCAGCGGCGCCGCCTGTCGCAGCACCAGCACGGTCTCGACGGCGTTGCAGACGCTCGGGCGCTGCACCTTGGCGTTGACGACGATGTCACGTGCCCAGTCCAGCGGCGCGGATTCGTCAAGCACGATGTGCACAACGCCTGCTCCGGTCTCGATGACCGGCACCGTGGACTCGGTGACCACGGTCTGGATCAGCGAGGCACTCCCCCGCGGCACGAGCACATCAATGAATCCGCGGCCGTGCATCAGGGCGCGCGCGCCGTCGCGGCCGAAGTCGTCGACGGTCTGGATCGCCTCGGGCGTGATGCCCTGCGCCGCCAGCGCTTCGCGCATGACATCGACCAGCACCGTGTTCGACGACCGCGCGGCGCTGCCGCCGCGCAGCACCACAGCATTGCCGGCGCGCAGGGCGAGCGCCCCGATATCGACGGTCACGTTCGGGCGGGCCTCATAGATCGCGCCGACCACGCCGAACGGGACGCGCACTTGCTCCAGCGCCACACCGTTGGGCATCCGATGCCCGCCCACGACCTGACCGATCGGATCCGGCAGCCGGGCCACATCGCGCACGGCGGACGCCAGCGCGTTCACCCGCACCTCGTCCAGACGCAGCCGGTCGATCAGCGCGTCGCCGATGCCGTCCGCCTGACCGCGGGCGATGTCTTCCGCGTTGGCGGCGATGATGCGGTCGGCGGCAGCCTCAATCGCCGCAGCGACGGCATCCAATGCAGCCGACTTGTCGCTGCTGGTGAGCTGCGCGACTTCTCTCGATGCCTCTTTGGCAAGCGCGAGACGGCGCTGGGCGCTGTCGTCGACGACGGCCTCGGGATCCACTGTCGCGGTGCTCATGCGGTCATCCTACCGAGGCCACACAACCGGCCAGGGCGGTGTGACGCGCTCAGGCGCTGGGCGCGGCCGGCGCGAACCAGGTACCGATCTCAGCGCCGGTGAGGGCATCGTCGACACGATCGGCGCTCGTCACCAGCACCCCGATGCCGGAGGCCGCAGCCATGCGCGCCGCGGACACCTTGGTGGCCGCGCCACCGGTGCCCACGCTGTTGACGACCGTGGTGCCGAACTCGAGACCCACCAGATCCGCATCCGACGCGATCACATCGATCGGCACCGCGGCTGGGTCACTCGGCGGCTTGGTGTACAGCGATTCGATGTCGCTGAGGAGCACGAGGGCGTCGGCCTGCACCAGCTGCGCGACAAGGGCCGCCAGACGATCGTTGTCGCCGAAGCGGATCTCCTGGGTCGCGACCGTGTCGTTCTCATTGACGATCGGCAGGATGCGCAGGCCCAACAGGCGCTCCATGGCACGACGTGCGTTGCTGCGCGAGGTCGGGTTCTCCAGGTCGCCCGTGGTCAGCAGCACTTGGCCGGCGACGACTCCGAACGGCCGCAGGGCCTCCTGGTAGCGGTACACGAGGATGTTCTGCCCCACAGCCGCCGCCGCCTGCTGTGTGGCAAGGTCGGTGGGTCGCGAATCGAGATCGAGGAACGGGATGCCGGTGGCGATGGCACCGGAGGACACCAGCACGATCTCGGCGCCGCGTGCATGCGCCGCAGCCAGGGCCTCGACGAGCACCGGGATCCGCCAGGACGCCTCGCCACTGATCGACGACGAGCCGACCTTCACCACGATGCGCTGCGCGGTCGCGAGCTCCGCCCGCGACTGGACTGTCACTCGCCGGACTCCGCGTCGCGGTTGGCCTTGGTCGCCAGACGCTGCTCTTCGAGCTCCGCACGGGCTGCCGCCTTGGCATCCATCCGCTCGTAGTACTGCTCGCGCCGCTCGCTCGTGGTGCGGCGACCGCTGCGATCGAACCGCGCGTCGGTGCCACGGGGCGAAGTCATCAGCTCGGCGGTGGAGGCGATCGAGGGCTCCCAGTCGAAGACGATGCTGTCGCCCTCGCCGATCACCACGGTCGAGCCGGGCGTCGCGCCGACGCGGAACAGCTCGTCCTCGACGCCGAGGCGCTCGAGACGGTCGGCCAGGTAGCCGACGGCCTCTTCGTTCTGGAAGTCGGTCTGCTGCACCCAGCGCACCGGCTTCTCGCCGAGCACGCGGTAGACGTTGCCGTACGTACCGCCCTCGACCCGCACGGTGAAGTCCTTCTCGGATCCCTTGGGACGGATGACGATCCGCTCCTGGGGCACTTCGGCCGCTTCTTCCTTGCGATGCTGCTCGACGATGTCGGCCAAAGCGAAGGTGAGCGGGCGCAGGCCCTCGTGCGCGATCGTCGAGATCTCGAACACGCGGAACCCGCGCGCCTCGAGGTCGGGGCGCACCATGTCGGCGAGGTCGCGCGCCTCGGGGACATCGATCTTGTTCAGGGCGACGAGTTGCGGGCGCTCGAGCAGGGGCTTCTGCCCCTCGGGCACCTCGTATGCCGCGAGCTCGGCGAGAATCACGTCGAGGTCAGTGAGCGGGTCACGACCCGGCTCGAGGGTGGCGCAGTCGATGACATGCAGGAGCGCCGAGCAGCGCTCGACGTGCCGCAGGAAGTCCAGCCCGAGACCGCGCCCTTCGCTGGCTCCCTCGATGAGACCGGGCACGTCGGCGACCGTGTAGCGCACGTCACCAGCCTGCACCACGCCGAGGTTCGGGTGCAGGGTCGTGAACGGGTAGTCGGCAATCTTCGGTCGAGCCGCCGAGATCGCACCGATCAGGCTCGACTTGCCGGCCGACGGGAAGCCCACCAGCGCGACGTCGGCGACGGTCTTCAGCTCGAGGACGACATCGCCCTCGAAGCCGGGAGTGCCGAGCAGGGCGAATCCAGGAGCCTTGCGCTTGGGCGAGGCGAGAGCCGCGTTGCCGAGGCCACCGCGTCCGCCTGGAGCCGCGATGTAACGCTCCCCCGGAATGACCATATCGAGCAGCACTTCGCCGTCGGGGCTCTTCACCACGGTTCCGACAGGCACCGGAAGCTCGAGCGGCTCGCCCATGCCGCCGGCGCGATGGTCACCCATGCCGGGGCCGCCGTTGCCCGCCGAGCGGTGCGGAGAGTGGTGGTACGACAGCAGCGTCGTCACCTGCGGGTCAGCGACGAGCACGACATCGCCGCCGTCTCCCCCGTTGCCGCCGTCAGGACCACCGAGGGGCTTGAACTTCTCACGGTGCACAGAGACGCAGCCGTTGCCACCCTTGCCTGCGCGAAGGTGCAGCGTCACCGTGTCTACGAACGTGACCATGGCCGGTTCTCCTCTATTCCTGACGAAGCCCGCGGGTCGATGCGACCTGCGGGCGGATACGCGGACGGGGCGAGCCGAAGCCCGCCCCGCACCGCTGAAATGTCTGCTTACTGAGCAGCGACGATGTTGACGACCTTGCGGCCGCCCTTCGCGCCGAACTCGACCGCACCGGCGGCGAGAGCGAACAGCGTGTCGTCGCCACCACGGCCGACGTTCACGCCGGGGTGGAAGTGGGTGCCACGCTGGCGGACGATGATCTCGCCGGCGAGGACCTGCTGGCCGCCGAAGCGCTTGACGCCAAGTCGCTGTGCGTTGGAGTCACGACCGTTACGGGTGGAGCTTGCGCCCTTTTTGTGTGCCATGTCCTGGTCTCCTCGGTCTTACTTGATGCCGGTGATCTTGACGCGCGTGAGCTCCTGGCGGTGGCCCTGACGCTTCTTGTAGCCGGTCTTGTTCTTGTACTTCTGGATGATGATCTTCGGGCCGCGGAGGTTGCCGATCACCTCAGCGGTGACCTTGACCTTCGCCAGCTTGTCGGCGTCGGTGGTCACCGTGGCGCCGTCGACGAGCAGCACAGCGGGCAGCTCGATCTTCTCGCCCTGGGCAGCCTGAACACGGTCGAGCTGAACGATCGTGCCGACCTCGACCTTCTCCTGCCGTCCACCGGCGCGCACTACTGCGTAAACCACTTCATACCTGTTTCGTTGGGGAGCTGAGGCTCCGAGAATCTCACGGGAAGACTGTTGCTTGCGTTCATCGCGGGGCGATGGGTGCGGATGCAAGGCTTGTCCGTCAACCGTCAGGGAAGAGCGGGCTCGCGCACCAAAGGACAACTTTACCGGATGCTGGGCGTCCTCGCAAAGCGCGGCCCCTCCGGCGCGTTGCCGCTTAGGATCACGGCATGACCGTTCTCGTCGACGACCCCATCTGGCCCGCCCACGGCAGGCTGTGGGCCCACCTGGTCAGCGACACGGACCTCGACGAGTTGCACGCTTTCGCGCTCGCGCAGGGTGTTCCCGCGCGCGCGTTCGATCGCGATCATTACGACGTGCCCGATGAGATGCTGACGCGCCTCATCGCCGCCGGCGCGGAGCACGTCGGCGGTAAGGAGCTGGTTCGGCGTCTGATCGCCTCAGGCCTGCGCGTCCCCGCCCGCGACCGGGGCTGACGACTCAGGGCGCACCACCGGCGTGCCCGTGAGGGCCGCCGTGGTGACGCGACGACGTCCACGCCCCTGCCCGGGTGCCTTCGGCTCGGGAAGGGCGTCCAGCACCGAATCCAGCAGCTGCTCGGCCTCTGTCTTCGGAGCCTTGCGCTCACCGCGCTTCTTGCGGGACTTCTTCGGGCGCTCCGTCGCGGTCTCGACGCTTTCGACGGGCGTCTCGACCGGCGCCTCGTCGGCCGCGCTGATGGTCGACGCCGCGATCTGCGCGAGAGCCGACTTCGCGCCCTCGGTGATGCTGTGTGTGCCGCCGTTCGACGCGGCAGCCGGTGCGGGCTGCTGCGAGGACTGCTGCTGCGAGGACTGGTTGTTGCCGCGCGAGCGCCGGTTCTGGCCGCCGCCGTTGGACGATCCGCCGCCGCCTGCGCTGCGGTGCTTGACCACGGGGTCGTGGTGCACGATGACACCGCGGCCGGCGCAGACCTCACACGGCTCGCTGAAGGTCTCCAGCAGGCCCAGGCCCAGCTTCTTGCGGGTCATCTGCACGAGTCCGAGCGAGGTCACCTCGGCGACCTGGTGCTTCGTACGGTCACGGCTGAGGCACTCGACCAGACGGCGCAGCACCAGGTCACGGTTCGACTCGAGCACCATGTCGATGAAGTCGACGACGATGATGCCGCCGATGTCACGCAGACGCAGCTGGCGGACGATCTCCTCGGCCGCCTCGAGGTTGTTCTTGGTGACGGTCTCCTCGAGGTTTCCGCCGGAGCCGACGAACTTGCCGGTGTTCACGTCAACGACGGTCATCGCCTCCGTGCGGTCGATCACAAGCGAGCCGCCGGAGGGCAGCCAGACCTTGCGGTCGAGCGCCTTCTCGATCTGCTCGGTGATGCGGAACGCGTCGAACGGGTCGGTCTCGTCGGTGTAGGCCTCGACGCGCTCGAGCAGGTCGGGGGCGACGCTCTCGAGGTAGGCACGGATCGTGCGCTGCGCGTCCTCGCCTTGGATGAGCATCTTGGTGAAGTCCTCGTTGAAGACGTCACGGACGATCTTGACCAACAGGTCGGGCTCGGCGTGCAGGAGCGACGGCGCCTGCTGCGACTGCACCTGCTTCTGGATGTGCTCCCACTGTGCGGTGAGACGCTGCACGTCGCGGGTCAGCTGCTCTTCGGTGGCACCCTCGGCCGCCGTGCGGACGATCACGCCCGAGGACTCAGGGAGCACCTCCTTGAGGATGCGCTTGAGACGGGCGCGCTCGTTGTCGGGCAGCTTGCGGCTGATGCCGTTCATCGACCCGCCGGGCACGTACACGAGGTAGCGGCCGGGCAGCGAGATCTGGCTGGTCAGGCGGGCACCCTTGTGGCCCACCGGATCCTTTGTGACCTGCACGAGCACGCGGTCGCCCGGCTTGAGCGCCAGCTCGATGCGGCGCGGCTGGTTGCCGGTCTCGACGCTGTCCCAGTCGACCTCGCCGGAGTACAGCACGGCGTTGCGGCCGCGACCGATGTCGACGAACGCGGCTTCCATGCTGGGTAGCACGTTCTGCACGCGTCCGAGGTAGACGTTGCCGATGAGCGACGCGTCCTGGTTGCGCGCGACGTAGTGCTCGACGAGAACGTTGTCCTCGAGCACGCCGATCTGGGTGCGACCGTTCTTCGAACGGACGACCATCATGCGGTCGACGGCCTCGCGGCGGGCGAGGAACTCGGCCTCGGTGACGACGGGGCGGCGGCGACCGGCATCCCGGCCGTCGCGGCGGCGCTGCTTCTTCGCCTCGAGACGCGTTGAACCCTTGATGGCCTTCGGCTCGGTGATGTACTCGACCTGGCGCTGACGCTGGCGCGGTTCGTCGCGCTGCTCGTCGCCGTCAGAGCCGTTGCGACGCCGACGACCGCGGCGGGCGCCAGCATCATCCGACTCCTGCTCGCGGCGCGGCAGTGCCGGCAGCAGCGTGAGCTCAGGCGAGTAGAAGTGCAGCTGGGTGGATGCCCGCGAGACGAACACCTCGGGCAGCAGGCCCAGCGAAACCGCCGTGATCGGCTCAGGCTCGACGGGAGCGGGCGGTGCGGGCTTCTCAGCCTCCGGCTCCTGCACCTCGGGCTTCTCGGCCTCCGGCTCCACAGCCTCGCTCGGCGCGTCCTCAGCCTCGCTCGGTGCGGCCTCAGGCTTCTCGGCCTCGGTCGGCTCGGCGGCAGTGGCCTCCTCGGCAGGCTCCGCTGCGGCGGGCGCGCTCTCCTCGGCCGGAGCCTCGGCGTCGAGCTCGGCGACCGTCGGCTCCTCTGTGACCTCCGCGGCGACAGGCGCCTCGACTACCGGCTCAGCCGGGGTCGCATCGAAGGTGTGGGTGTTGTTGTCATCGTTCTCGTCGGCCATCTCTGGCTAGCTCCCTGCGCGGGCTCTCGCTCCGCGAAAACTCGTGCGGCAAATCCTGCCGCGAATCAATCGGCATGCGGTCGACCGTTCCTGCCGGCACATGCCGACCTGTCGAACCGCGTGGGGCGCTGCGCCCCGAAGTCTCATCGGTGTGTCGAGACAGGTCACGACGACACCTTCGTGCCATTATCGCACCTCGTGGGCGCTCGGGCGGCATCCGATCATCGCCGCGCGGGTCGCGGCTCACTCCGAAGCCATAGCAACCGCTGGGATAATCGCTCTATGACCGCACAGCGAAGCCGACACCTCGGCTACGGAATCTGGCTCATCGTCGCCAGTCTCGTGGGATGGTGGGCCGCCTTCCAGCTCACCGTCGAGAAGATCTTCCTGCTCGAGAATCCCGGCGGCCAGACCAGCTGCTATGTCAGCGTGATGCTGCAGTGCGACAAGAACCTCGGGTCCTGGCAGGGCGAGGTGTTCGGCTTCCCCAACCCCCTCCTCGGACTGACCGGCTGGATGGCGGTGCTGGTGATGGGCGTCGCCGTGATGGCCGGCGTGCGCTTCCCGCGCTGGTTCTGGGGGCTGTTCGGCCTCGGCGTCACCGCGGCGATGGTCTTCGTGATCTGGCTGATCAGCCAGAGCATCTTCGACCTTCGCGTGCTCTGCCCGTGGTGCATGGTCACCTGGGCGGTCACCATCCCCACCTTCCTCGCCACGACCGTGCATCTGTTCCGCAACGGCACGCTCACCCGCTCGCCGGGGGTGCGCGAGCGTGCCGGGCGCCTGATGGTGTGGGTGCCGCTGGCGACGATCGTCGCGTACGCGATCGTCATCGCCATCGCCCAGTTCGCGGGGCTTGACCTGCTGGGCGAACTCGTCGGACTGGTGTTCTGACCCCGCAGCAGACGTGAAAGAGGGCGCTCCCCGCAGGGAGCGCCCTCTTTCGTATCCGTCAGATCAGTCGAACCAGATCGACAGCTCGCGCGCTGCCGATTCGGGGCTGTCCGATCCGTGCACGAGGTTCTGCTGCACCTTCAGGCCCCAGTCGCGGCCGAAGTCGCCGCGCACGGTGCCGGGGGCTGCCGCGGTGGGGTCGGTGGTACCGGCCAGCGAGCGGAACCCCTCGATGACCCGGTTACCGGCGAGGCGGATGGCGACCGACGGGCCGGACATCATGAACTCGAGCAGCGGCTCGTAGAACGGCTTGCCCTCGTGCTCGGCGTAGTGCGCGGCAAGCCGGTCGCGGTCGGGCTCGACGAGGCGGATGTCGACGAGCGCATAGCCCTTCGCCTCGATGCGGGCGAGGATCGCGCCGGTCAGACCGCGGGCGACGCCATCGGGCTTGACCAGGACGAGGGTTTCTTCAGTGGCCATCTCATTCGCTCTCTGTGTGAGTGTCGGCGGTGGACCCGCCCTGACGTTGTCTGTCGATGCGGGCCCCACCGATGGTCGCATATGCCCACATGCCGCCGAAAATCAGGGCGACCAGGGCGATGGCGGGCACGAGGAATGCGGCGAGTGCGACGATCAGCTGCAATGTCCAGCCGACCCCGATCGCGCCGGGCCTGGTGATGGCGCCGGCCGTGAGGATCATGGCGATCGCGACGACCACTCCACCGACGATCCCCCACCACGACGGGATCTGCTCCGGGAGCGCCCGCAGGCCGAACACTGTCAGCCCGGCGAGGAAGACGACGATCGACTCGAAGCCGAGCACGATGGCACCGAGCTTCTGCGCAAGGGTCCGCTCGCGGCGCGCTGCACGCTCGGTCACGCCCGCCACCCGGCCTTCCAGTCCTCCTGCTCCGCGAGCACGATCGCCTCACCGGCCAGCACGACCGAGCCGGCGATGATCACAGCGCGACGCTCGGACTGCGCAGCCCATTCGCGCGCGGCATCCGCGGCATCCGCCAGCGACGGGTGCACACTCGCGCGACGTCCTCGCTCTTCGACGAGGTCGGCGATGGCGTCCGCATCGCTGGCGCGATCCGAGTCCGGCGCAGTGGCGAAGACTTCGGTGACGGCCGGGAGCAACCGGTCGACGATGCCTGCGGCATCCTTATCGGCGAGGATGCCGATCACGAGGCCCCACTCGTCGAAGTCGAAGCTGTCGTCGAGTGACTGGGCAAGCGCTGCGGCGCCGTGCGGGTTGTGCGCGGCATCCACCACCACAGTCGGGGCGATGCCGAGCAGCTGGAGCCGTCCGGGCGAGGTGGCGTTCTGCAGCCCTTCCGAGAGGATGTCGGCGGCGATGGCCTGCGCGGCCCCACCGATCAGGGCCTCCACAGCGGCGACAGCGAGGGCAGCGTTGTGCCCCTGGTGCGCGCCGTACTGCGGCAGGTACTCGTCGACGTACTGCCTGGCGAGTCCGCGGATCGTGAGCAACTGGCCGCCGACGGCGAGCTTCTGCTCGACCAGACCGAACTCCTCGCCCTCGAAGGCGATCGTGGCGTCGTGCTCGGCAGCGACCCGACGGAGCACGGCGGCGGCTTCGGCCGGCTGCTGGGCGGAGACGACGGCGGCACCGTCCTTGATGATGCCCGCCTTGACCTCGGCGATCTTCTCGATCGTGTCTCCCAGGCGGTCGGCGTGATCCATCGCGATGGGCGTGAACACGGCCACGTCGCCGTCAGCGGTGTTCGTCGAGTCCCACGACCCGCCCATGCCCACTTCAAGCACGAGCACATCGACGGGTGCGTCGGCGGCCGCGAGGAAAGCCAGCACCGTGAGCAGTTCGAAGAACGTCAGTGGCGCATCGCCGGCCGCTTCCAACTCGGCGTCGACAATGCCGACGAACGGCTCAATCTCGTCCCAGGCGTCGGCGACGGCAGCATCCGAGATGGGCTCGCCGTCGATCATGATGCGCTCGGTGAAGCGCTCCAGATGCGGGCTGGTGAACAGGCCCGTGCGCAGGCCGTGCGCGCGCAGCAGGCTCTCGATCATGCGTGCCGTCGAGGTCTTGCCGTTGGTGCCGGTGATGTGCACGACGCGGTAGGTGCCCTGCGGGTCATCCAGCAGGGCGAGGATGCGCGCGGTGCGCTCCTTGCGGGGCTGCACCCAGCGCTCACCGGCGCGGCTGAGCAGCGCCTCGTAGACGGCGTCTGCGCGGTCGACGTCACTCACGCCTGTGCCTCCTGGTATCCCTCTCGCGCAATGCTCACGCGGATGTTTCCGTTGTTGGCGTACGTACCCGCCTCGATCACGGTCTCGTATTCGAAACCGCCCTCCTGACGGCCCCAGCTGCCACCGCCGCGTTCGAGCAGGACCTCGTCTTTCGTCCCGAGCGAATAGCTCACTGCTAGCGTCTCCTCCGCGACGCCCGCGACATCGAACGCCGACCGCACATCCCCCAGATCGTCGGGGCAGCTGAACCACAGCTCGAGGCGGATCCGGTCGCTCACGTCGAAGTCCGCGGCCTTGCGGGTCTCCTGCACCGCACGGATGACGTCACGGGCGAGTCCCTCGGCACGCAACTCGGGCGTGATGCGGGTGTCGAGCAGCATGAACCCGCCGGTCGGCACGATCGCCAGCGCCTCGCCCTCGGGACGGCCGGTCGTCTCGAGCACGAGCTCGTACTCCCCCGGCTCCAGGGCGATGCCGTCGGCGGTCACGACGCCGCTCTCCTCGGTCCAGAAGCCATCCTTTGCTGCACGGATGACCTGCTGCACCTGCTTGCCAAGGCGCGGACCTGCGGCGCGCGCGTTGACGCTCAGACGGTGGCTGATGCCGTAGTCGGCGGCGGTCGTGTCGCTGAGCGCGACGAGCTCGACGGCCTTGACGTTGAGCTCCTCGCGCAGGATGTCCTCAAACTGGGCGAGATCGGCGGCGTGCGGTGTGACCACGGTCAGGCGTGCCAGCGGCAGGCGCACCCGCAGCTTCTCCTTCTTGCGCAGCGCGTTGCCGACGCTGGAGAGCTCACGGACGGCATCCATCGCCCCCCGCACATCCTCGGCCGTCGGGAACAGATCGGCGTCGGGCCAGTCGGTCAGGTGCACGCTGCGCCCGCCCGTGAGTCCCTGCCAGATGCGCTCGCTCACCAGCGGCACCAGCGGCGCGGCGACCCGGGTGAGCGTCTCGAGCACCGTGTACAGCGTGTCGAAGGCGTCGGCGTTGTCGCCGGACCAGAACCGGTCACGCGAACGGCGGATGTACCAGTTCGTGAGCACCTCGACGAAGTCGCGCAGGCGCGCGGATGCCGTGGTCGAGTCCAGCCCCTCCAGGTCGGCGCGCACCTCGCGCACGAGGTCGCCCAGGCGCGCGAGGATGTACCGGTCGAGCACATCGGTGGAGTCCGTGCGCCAGGTCGCCTCGTACCCGCCCGCAGCGTTGGCGTACGTGGCGAAGAAGTACCACGAGTTCCACAGCGGCAGGATGAACTCGCGCACGCCGGCGCGGATGCCCTCCTCGGTCACCGAGAGGTTGCCGCCGCGCAGCACCGAGCTCGACATGAGGAACCAGCGCATGGCATCCGAGCCGTCCCGGTCGAAGACCTCGCTGACGTCCGGGTAGTTGCGCAGCGACTTCGACATCTTGTAGCCGTCGTTGCCCAGCACGATGCCATGGCAGCTGACGCCCGTGAAGGCGGGACGGTCGAACAGCGCGGTCGAGAGCACGTGCATGACGTAGAACCAGCCACGGGTCTGCCCGATGTACTCGACGATGAAGTCGGCTGGCGCGTGCGTGTCGAACCACTCCTGGTTCTCGAACGGGTAGTGCACCTGGGCATAAGGCATCGACCCCGAGTCGAACCACACGTCGAAGACGTCCTCGATGCGGCGCATCGTGCTCGTGCCGGTGGGGTCGTCGGGGTTGGGGCGGGTCAGGTCGTCGATGTACGGCCGGTGCAGGTCGACCTCGCCCTCGGGGTTACGCGGAAGCGCGCCGAAGTCGCGTTCGAGCTCCTCGAGCGAGCCGTACGCGTCGACACGCGGGTACTCGGGGTTATCGCTCTTCCAGATCGGGATGGGCGAGCCCCAGTAGCGGTTACGGCTGATCGACCAGTCGCGCGCACCCTCGAGCCACTTGCCGAACTGACCGTGCTTGACGTTCTCGGGTACCCAGGTGATCTGCTCGTTGCCGGCGAGCATGTCGTCCTTGATGTCGGTGACGCGGATGAACCAGCTCGACACCGCCTTGTAGATCAGGGGGTTCCGGCAGCGCCAGCAGTGCGGGTAGGAGTGCACGTAGCTCTGCTCGCGCAGCATCCGTCCCTCAGCGCGCAGCAGGCGGATGAGGGGCGTGTTGGCCTCCATCCACAGTTCGCCGGCGACGTCGGTCACCTGAGGCAGGAAGCGCCCGCCCTCGTCGAGAGAGAGGATCGTCGGGATGCCGGCGGCGCTCGTCACGCGCAGGTCGTCCTCACCGTAGGCGGGCGCCTGGTGCACGATGCCCGTGCCGTCGGTGGTGGTGACGTAGTCGTCGACGAGGATGCGCCAGGCGTGCTCGGTGCCCCAGGTCTCGGCGTCGGCGTAGTAGTCGAACAGCCGGTCGTAGGTCACGTCGGCCAGCTCGGCCCCGCTGTAGCGGATCTCGACGGCGGCGTGCGCATCGTCTGCGGACTCGTAGCCGAGATCCTTGGCGTAGTTGTGCAGCAGGTCGGCCGCCATCAGGTAGCGGTGGGCGGCGCTCTCGGCGATGTCATCACCCGGGAGGACGTCGGCCGCTCCCTGGGGACCGGCGGGCAGCACGACGTACTCGATCTCCGGCCCCACGGCGAGCGCCATGTTCGTCGGCAGGGTCCACGGGGTGGTCGTCCAGGCGAGGGCGCGCACGCCGGTGAGCCCGAGCGCCTCGGCCTTCGCACCGGTCAGCGGGAAGGTGACAGTG
Source organism: Microbacterium istanbulense (assembly GCF_037204145.1). Classification (NCBI taxonomy): domain Bacteria; kingdom Bacillati; phylum Actinomycetota; class Actinomycetes; order Micrococcales; family Microbacteriaceae; genus Microbacterium; species Microbacterium istanbulense. Next base: position 145,693 of record NZ_JBBDGN010000006.1, on the reverse strand, counting down.
ACCGACGGGTCCTGCCGGTCCTGGTAGACGTCGTCGTCCATGCGCAGCTCGTGCGCTGAGAGCGGCGTCTCATCGCGCCAGCAGTACGGCAGCACGCGGTATCCCTCGTAAGCGAGGCCCTTGTCATAGAGCGTCTTGAAGGCCCACAGCACACTCTCCATGTAGCCGAGGTCGAGCGTCTTGTAGCCGCGCTCGAAGTCGACCCAGCGGGCCTGGCGGGTGACGTAGTCCTCCCACTCGCGCGTGTAGGCGAGCACCGATGAGCGTGCCTTCGCGTTGAAGACGTCGATGCCCATGGCCTCGATCTCGCTCTTCTCGGTGATGCCCAGCTGCTTCATCGCCTCGAGCTCGGCGGGCAGGCCGTGCGTGTCCCACCCGAACACGCGGTCGACCTTCTTGCCGATCATGGTCTGGAAACGCGGGAACACATCCTTGGCGTAGCCGGTGAGGAGGTGGCCGTAGTGCGGCAGGCCATTGGCGAACGGCGGGCCGTCGTAGAACACCCATTCATCGTCGCCGTCGCGCTGCGCGATGGACGCGCGGAAGGTGTCGTCAGCCTTCCAGAACTCGAGCACCTCGCGCTCGATCTCGGGGAAACGCGGGCTCGGGGTGACGGCATCGGCGGCGGGGCCGAACGCCGAGGCGGCGGAGGTGCGGGGGTAGGTCATCGTCTCTCGCAGTGATCGTGGGCGGATGCTGCTGCGAGGACGACCCTCACGGACCGCGGTACCACCTCGCGTGCGTCGCCCTCCGGCGATGCCACTCTCACTGCGGCGATGACGGGCCTGCCCCGCTCGGTTCTACTTGCTGCGCCCCGTAACGGGGTCGACGCGTTCTTCCGAGAGCTCCCCGGTGATGGCCGGATCGATGCTGTTGCCACCATTCTACGCCGAGGCCGACCCGACCGGCATCCGCCTCCGCTCCGCGGCGAGCGCGTCGCGCGGGCTTGTGCGCTTCCCGCGGCCGGATCGCGGGATTCTCTCCGCGCGAAGCGCACATCCCCGCGGCGGATGAGCGCGGGAGCTCAGGCTGCGCGATGAAGTCCCTGCGCGATCGCCCGCATGATCCGGTCTTGCACAGCCGGCCACTCGAACATCATCTGCTGATAAGAGATCCGGATCACGTGATAGCCGAGCGCCAGCAGCTCCGCGTCATGCCGGATGTCCTCCGAGCGCTGGGCGCCGACGTGGTGCTTGCCGTCGATCTGAAGGACGAGTCGCTCACCGAGCAGGGCATCCACCCGGTGCCCGTGGATCCACGTCTGAATCCACAGCGGGATGCGAAGCCATCTCAGTCGGGGTCTGAGGTAGGTCTCCAAGCCCGCGTCCGCGAACGGCGTGGCCTCGTCGAGCAGTCGTCGGGCCGCGCTGCGCAACGGGAGGCGAGCAAGTGATGCCAGATCCACCAAGCCCTTGTTGAGCGCGGACTCCCAGGTGGCGAGCGCGTACTCAAACGGCTCGCATTCGGCGATGTTCGCCAACACGTTCTCGATCGGATCCTCGAGGATGTCCGGATGCCGTGGAATCAGCGGACGCCCCCAGTGGATCCGTGCCTTCGCGCCGACGTGGCCGGTCCTGTTCTCGGAGACCGCGACGTGCGGGAGTCCCTCGGGGTCGTGCACCCACAGTCCTAGCACTCTGGCCTGCGTGCGGCAGGTGATCACGACGCCGAAGCGGGCGGCTGAGACGAGCAGCGGACGCGCACCCGGCAGTGCGACCCACCCTCGCCGTGGCCGGAGGAGCAGCCCGGCCCGCACCGCGGCCTCGACGGCGCGGCGCCCGATCCCCGCGTCAGTCAGCCGGGCTGACCGCACGACTCCCCCGCGCGATTCGACGAAGCTGGTGATGTCACTGTCCGCTGGCATCCCAGCATCCTGCCCCTGCTCCCGCGTCACCGGACCTGCTTTTGCCGCGTCTGGGGACAGTCTCCGCCGCCAGCCAGGGTGTGGAGAGCAATAGCGCTGCGAACGCCCGTGCCCTCCGCGCGGCCTTGTACGCTTCGCGCGGATCACTTGCGGGATTCGCTCCGCGTGAAGCGCACAATCCCGCGGCAGGCGTCAGCCGGCGAGCACCTCAGCGTGGGAGCCGGGCCGTAGGGTCGAGGGCATGGCATCCCGCATCACCGCTCCCAAGGCTCCCGTCATCTCGGCCCCCGACCTGCCTGACCAGTTGAGCGACGCGGAGCCCTCGGCGCGCGCGGACCTCACGGCTGCGCGCATCGCTCTGCAAGACGCCACCGACCTCGCCCACTCCACGATCGAGCAGGGCGTGATCGAGGGGCAGGCCACCCGCCTCGACCTGCGCGGGGCGACGGTCTACGACGTCGAATTCTCCGGCATCCGCATCGCCGACCTGCAGTCCAGGGCACTCAACGGCCGGCGGATCCTTATCGCCGGGGGCCGGATCGGCACCCTGGATCTCACGGACGCCCGGCTCACCGAGGTCGAGATCCGCGACGTGCGCATCGACTACCTCACCCTCGCCGGGGCGCGCGTCGACCACATGCGGGTGAGCGGATGCACGATCACCACGCTCGACATGCCCCAAGCCGTGCTCTCCCGCGTCACATTCGAGAACACCGGCGCCGACGAGGTCGATCCGCGCGGCATGCGCGCCACGGACCTCGATCTGCGCGGGCTCGATGCGCTGTCCTACCTCGACGTCACTGCCCTCAAGGGCGCGACCCTCGACTCCCGCCAGGTGCAGCTGCTGGCACCCGCGCTCGCCGCCGCAGCCGGCATCCGCGTCATCGACTAACGCGTCCGGCCGCCAGCAGCTCCTGAGTGAACGGATGCTGCGGGTCCGCGAACACCCGCACGACCGGCCCCTGCTCGACGATCTCGCCATCCTGCATCACCAGCACGTCATCGCTCACCGCCGCGATCACCTCGAGATCGTGGGAGACGAACACCATCGTCAGCGAACGCTCACGCTGCAGCCGAACCAGCAGCTCCAACACCCGCTCCCGCACCGTCGGATCGAGTGCCGACACCGGCTCGTCGAGCACAAGCACCTGGGGATCGGCGGCGAGCGCGCGGGCGATCGCTGCCCGCTGCCGTTGCCCACCGCTGAGCTGCGCTGGCCGCCGTCGTCCGAGCGCCGGGTCAAGCCCCACCTCACGCATCAGTTCGGTCACCCGCTCGGCACGCACACCACGCGGCACCCCGGCTGCCTCGAGCGCCTCCCGCAGGGACCGCTCGATCCGCCAGCGCGGGTCGAACGCACCGAGGGGGTTCTGGTGCACGAGCTGCACCCGTTGCGGCGAAGCCCAACGCAGCTCCCCCGCGTCCGGATGCTCGACACCCACGAGCATCCGCGCGAGCGTGGTCTTGCCGGAGCCGGATTCGCCGACGATGCCGAGCGTGCGGCCGGCGTCGAGGCGGAAGGTCGCATCGCGCACCGCGGGACGCTCGAACGTCTTCGACACGGCATCCGCGTCAAGCAGCATCTCGCCAGCCGCCGCGACCGCCCGCGGTTCGTGCACGGTCGCCGCGACGAGCCGGCGGGTGTACTCCTCCCGCGGGGAAGCCAGCACCTCCGCCACAGGCCCCTCCTCCACCACGCGCCCGCCGCGCATGACGAGCACGCGATCGGCGACGCGGCTGACCGCGGCGAAGTCGTGACTGATGAACACCACCGCGGTACCGGCATCGGCGATCCCGCGCAGCAGCGCGAGCACGCGCGCCTGGACGGTGGCATCCAAGGCGGTCGTGGCTTCATCGGCGACGAGCACCTCCGGATCACCGGCGAGCGCAGAGGCGATCAGGGCGCGCTGGCGCAGTCCGCCGGAGAGCTGATGCGGGTACGCGCGGGCACGCCGCGCAGCATCCGGCATCGCGACCTGCTCCAGCAGCCGACGCGCGGTGGCCTCGCGCTCGCCGCGGGCCAGACCGTGGATCACGAGGGGCTCTTCGACCTCTGCGCCGATCCGCCGCAAGGGGTCGAGTGCGGCGAGCGCATCCTGGGCGACGAGCGCAATGCGACGACCGCGGAGCGCACGCCAACCCGGCTCGGCGAGTCGAGTGGCATCCACCCCCGCAATCGTGAGCTCGTCCACCTCGACGGTGGCTCCGTGAGGTGTGAGCCCCAGCAGAGCGCGGGCGGTGAGCGTCTTGCCGGCGCCGGATTCACCCACGATGGCCACACACTCCCCCGGCTGCACCCGGAACGACACGTCATCCACGACAGGTGCGGCGTCGAAGGCGATCCGAAGGCCGCTCACCTCGAGCGCGCTCATGCCTGCACCCCGTCGGCCCGGGCCCGGAGCGTTCGTCCGACCACGGTCGCGGCGATCACGGTCAGTGAGATCGCGAGTCCGGGAAAGACGGCCACCCACCAGGCGCTGCCGATCACGTTGCGCCCGCCCGAGAGCATCAGGCCCCATTCGGCTGTGGGCTCGGTGGGACCGAGACCGAGAAAGCTCAGCCCGGCAGCGGCGAGGATGCTCGAGCCGATCCCGATCGTTGCCAGCACGCTCAGCGAGCCGAGCACCCCTGGGGCCACATGCCGCACGAAGGCGCGCACCGGGCCGACCCCGAGGATGCGCGCGGCCTCGACGTGCTCGGCAAGACGCAACGTGCGGGTGTTCGTCCGTGCCAGGCGGATGTAGACCGGTACCGCCGCGATCGTGACGGCGATCGCGACGTTGAGGTGCCCCGGCCCGAGCAGCGCAACGACGATCAGGGCGATGAGGAACTCGGGGAAGGCGAGCACGATGTCGGTGATGCGCATCGCGATCGTGTCGATGACCCGCGGGGCGACGCCGGCGAGCGCACCGAGCACGAGGCCGACGATCAGTGCGAGTGACGTCGCCAGCAGTCCGATCCCGACCGATGGGCCGGCGCCGTAGATGACCCGCGAGTACACGTCCCGCCCGCTCTGGTCGGTGCCGAACAGGTGCTCGGCGCTCGGCGGCAGCAGCGCTGCCCGCACATCGGTCTGCAGCGGATCGTGTGTGGCGAACAGACCGGGGAACAGTGCCACCAGCGCCACGACGCCGAGGAAGCCCACCGCGACCCAGAACGCGACATCGCGCGGCCGCACCCGGCGCCGGCGCATCGCCTCCACCACGGTCATCCGATCGCCTCCCGTGCCGGGATCAGCCGGCGTGTGTTGCGCAAGCGCGGGTCCAGAAGCGGATGCGTGAGCTCGACGATCGTGTTGATGACGACGAACACGAGAGCACTGAGCATGATCACCCCGGTCACCACCGGCAGGTCACGGTCGAGGATCGCTGTCAGCGTCACCCGCCCCAGGCCCGGTCGGGCGAACACTGTCTCGACGAGCACCGCCCCGCCGAGCAGCGAGCCCACCAGGTATGCGGTGAGCGTCAGTGCCCCAGCAGACGCGTGCCGCAGCGTGTGCACGAAGGTGAGGCGCACCTCTCCCGCACCACGCGCCCGTACCGTCTCGGCGAAGGGCTGACGTTCGGCCTGATCGATCCCGTCACGCAGCACCTGCCCTATGAGCGCGGCCACCGGCAGGGCGAGGGTGATCGCCGGCAGCACGATCGTCGCCGGGTTCCGCGTGCCCGCCACCGGAAACCAGCCCAGCCCGAACGCGAACACCGCCAGCAGCACGAGCCCGATCCAGAACACCGGAGACGAGAGCACGACAAGTTCGGTGACATTCGCGATCACCCGCGGCGCCCCGCGACGCGCCAGCAGCGCGACAGCCAGGGCGAGCACGACCCCGATCAGCAGCGCGAGCAGCGTCAGCTGCACCGTCGGACCGAGCTGTCTGCCGATCACCTCGGCCACCGGCATCCGCAACTGGTAGGACTCCCCCAGATCACCGCGCAGCAGACCGCCCAGGTAGTCGAGGTACTGCTCCAGCGGCGGCCTGGTCAGGCCCAGCTCCTCCCGGATGCCGTCCTTCGTCGCCTCGGAGACCTGAGCGAGCGGCCCGAGCATCACATCGACCGGATCGCCGGGGATCACCCGGAACGCCAGGAACGCGAGCGTCGCCGCTCCCCACAGTACGAAGACCGCAGAGGCGACGAGCCCGACGATCCGGCGGATCACCGTGCGGCGACGGTGACGTCGTAGAAGAGTGGGCGACCGTACAGGTCGAACGCCAGTCCGGAGACGGTGTCGTTGACGGCCGTGATCAGTGACGGCGTGTACAGCGGCACGATCGCGGTGTAGGTCGCGTTCCACTCCTGGATCTGCTTGTACACGGCATCGCGGTCGGCCTGGTCCTGAGCGGTCAGGCCCTCGGTGAGCAGCGCATCGATCTCGGCATCCTTCACCTGCGAGGCGTTCTGGAAGCCTTCGCTGTGCAGGTGGCTGCGCAGGAGGTCGGGGTCGACGCCCGAGAAGCCCCAGTCGGTGATGTCGAAGGTCTTCGGGCCGTACTGCTCGTTGTACGCGGCGGGCTCGAGCACGTCGCGGGTGACCTCGAAGCCGACCTCGGCGAGATCCGACTGGATCGCGTTGGCCAGAGCGGTGCGGTCGTCGGGCACGGGCGTCCAGGCGATCCAGTTCGCGGTCAGGCGCTCGCCATCCTTCATGCGGATGCCGTCCTCACCGCGCTCGGTCCACCCGGCTTCGTCGAGCAGCGCGTTCGCCGCATCCTGGTCGAAGGCCCAGGTGCCCTCCACCTCGGCGTCGTAACCCGGCGTGGAGGCCGACAGCACGCTCCAGGCGCGCGGGAACTGGTCGAAGTAGATCTCCTCGACCGCGGCATCCACGTCGATCGCACGAGCGAATGCCTGACGCACCTTCTCGTCAGCGAAGACGCCGTGTGCCTCGTTGAGGAAGAGCGAGTACGGCAGCCCGGGGTACTCGATCGAGTCGACCTCGACGCCCTCCGGCAGCTGGCCCACCTGGCTCGGCGGGATGTTGCTGGCGAGGTCTGCCTCGCCGCTCGCGACGACGCCGGTGCGAACGGATGCCTCCGGCAGGATCTCGACACGCAGGGTCTCGAACCCAGGCGCCTTCTCGCCGTGGGGGCCCCAGGCGTAGTCGTCGTTGCGGGTGTACACCAGCTCCTGGTCGGGGGTGTATTCGGTGAGCACGAACGGTCCGGTGCCGACGTTGACGTCGGGGCCGCCGGCCTTGAGCTCGTCGCCTGCCTCGGCAAGCACCTTGGGCGACCAGAAGCCGAGCTGGGCGGTGCTCGCCGCCTGCAGGAACGGCGCGTAGGGCTGGGTGAAGCGGACGGCGACCTCGTAGTCGCCGAGCACGTCGGTGCCTGCATACAGTTCGCCGCCGAGCATGCTCGCGGCCTGAGCCGAGACCGTGTCGGGGTCGATGATGCGGTCGAAGTTCGCCTTCACCGCTGCGGCGTCGAAGGGCTCGCCGTCGTGGAAGGTCACGTCGTCACGCAACTGGAACGTGTAGGTGGTGCCGTCTTCGGACACCTCCCAGCTCTTGGCCAGCCATGGGGAGAACGAGCCGTCGGTCTCCTGGAACACGAGCGAGTCCAGCACCTGGCGCTGCACCATGCCCGACACGTCGAGCTGGCTGATCTGCGGGTCCATGTGGCCGGCAGAGAGGTTGGCACCCTCGATAGCCCAGACGACCTCACCGGACGGGTCGGCGTCGGATGCCGCATCGGTGGCCCCGGTGGCGCACGCGGTGAGGACGAGAGCGGATGCCGCGAGGAACGCGGCGAGGGGAAGAATACGGCGCACAGCGGATGCGGGCATGGCAGTCCTCAAGAAGGAAGAATCGGGATGCCCTCAGTCTACTCGGGATTCTTGGACGGGATCGAGATAGCCGACGCCCGCCGTCGTGCGGCTAAACTGGCCGCACACCCCACACTCAGGCACGCTCACACAGTGCCGCACACATCGCTCAAGGAGACCTTCATGTCCGCGATCCCCGACAAGCCCGCCCTCGAAGGTCTCGAAGCGAAGTGGGGTGACGCGTGGTCCGAGCAGGGCACCTTCCGCTTCGACCGCACCGCCGCCGAGGCATCCGGTCGCGACAGCGTCTACTCGATCGACACCCCGCCGCCGACGGCATCCGGCAGCCTCCACATCGGCCACGTGTTCTCCTACACGCACACCGACATCAAGGCCCGCTTCGAGCGCATGCGCGGCAAGAAGGTGTTCTACCCGATGGGTTGGGACGACAACGGTCTGCCCACCGAACGTCGTGTGCAGAACTACTACGGCGTGCGCTGCGACCCCTCGCTCCCCTACGATCCCGACTTCACGCCGCCGTTCGAGGGCGGCGACAACAAGTCCAGTCGCGCCGCCGACCAGCTGCCGATCAGCCGCCGCAACTTCATCGAGCTGTGCGAGCGCCTGACCGAAGAGGACGAGAAGCACTTCGAAGCGCTGTTCCGCCAGCTCGGCCTCAGCGTCGACTGGACGCAGACGTACCGCACCATCTCGAACGACACGATCCGCCAGAGCCAGCTCGCGTTCCTGCGCAACCTCGAGCGCGGCGAGGCGTACCAGTCGCTCGCGCCCACGCTGTGGGACATCGACTTCCGGTCGGCGATCGCGCAGGCAGAGCTCGAGGACCGCGACCAGCAGGCCTCGTACCACACCATCGACTTCCCGTTCGCGGACGGCTCGGGTGCCATCACCATCGAGACGACCCGCCCCGAGCTGCTGCCCGCGTGCGTCGCGATCGTGACGCACCCGGAGGGGCCGCACAAGCACCTCATCGGCACCAAGGTGCGTACGCCGTTCTTCGGCGCCGAGGTCGAGATCCACGGACACCACCTCGCCCAGCCCGACAAGGGAACGGGTGCGGCGATGGTCTGCACCTTCGGTGACGTGACCGACATCATCTGGTGGCGCGAGCTGCGCACCACCGAGGGTTGCGACCTGCCGAACATGACCACGATCGGACTCGATGGCCGCTTCCTGCCCGAGGCGCCGTCGATCATCGCCGACGCGGAGGCGCGCGACTGGTACGCGAGCGAGGTGGCGCGGAAGACCGTGTTCTCGGCACGCAAGGCCATCGTCGAGAAGCTGCAGGAGACCGGCGACATGACCGCCGTCGGCAAGCCGTTCAACCACGCCGTGAAGTTCTTCGAGAAGGGTGACCGTCCGCTCGAGATCGTCTCGACGCGTCAGTGGTACATCCGCAACGGCGCGCGCGACGCCGAACTGCGCGAGCAGCTCATCGCCAACGGACAGGAGCTGTCCTGGCATCCCGAGTTCATGCGCGTGCGCTACGAGAACTGGGTGGGCGGCCTCACCGGTGACTGGCTGGTGTCGCGCCAGCGCTTCTTCGGTGTGCCGATCCCGGTCTGGTATGCGCTCGATGAGAACGGTGAGCGTGACTACGACCGCGTGATCGTTCCCGAGGCCGCCAGCCTGCCTGTCGACCCCACTACCGACGTTCCCCCCGGGTACACCGAGGACCAGCGCGGTGTGGCCGGCGGTTTCGAGGGCGAGCAGGACATCTTCGACACCTGGGCGACCTCGTCGCTCACCCCGCAGCTGGCCGGCGGTTGGCAGCGTGATGAGACCCTGTGGAACCTCGTCGCCCCGTTCGACCTGCGCCCGCAGGGCCAGGACATCATCCGCACCTGGTTGTTCTCGACGATGCTGCGCTCCACCCTCGAGGATCACCGTCCGGCGTGGCGCAACGCCGCGATCTCGGGATTCATCGTCGACCCCGACCGCAAGAAGATGTCGAAGTCGAAGGGCAACGTCGTCACGCCTGCCGACATCCTCGACAAGCACGGCTCGGATGCGGTGCGGTACTGGTCGGCGTCCAGCCGCCTGGGCATGGATGCGGCGTTCGACCCGCAGAACCCGACCCAGGTGAAGATTGGTCGTCGTCTGGCGATCAAGGTCCTCAACGCCGCGAAGTTCGTGCTCTCGTTCCCCGTGCCCGAGGGCGCGCAGGTGACGCACGCGCTGGACGCGTCGATGCTCACGGCCCTCGACGGCGTCGTGCGCGAGGCCACCAAGGCGTACGAGAACTACGACCAGGCGCGTGCGCTCGAGCTCACCGAGGCGTTCTTCTGGACGTTCTGCGACGACTACCTCGAGCTGGTCAAGGAGCGCGCCTACAACCAGAACGATGTGGGACAGGCATCCGCTGCTCTCGCGCTGCGTCTGGCCCTGTCGACGCTGCTGCGCCTGCTGGCACCGATCATCTCGTTCGCGACCGAGGAAGTCTGGTCGTGGTTCGAGGAGGGTTCGGTGCACACAGCTTCGTGGCCGGAGCCGCTGGGCATCGAGGGTGACACGGCGATCCTCGCCGCCGCCAGCGAGGCATTGATCGGCATCCGCCGCGCCAAGACCGAGGCCAAGGCCTCGCAGAAGACGCCGGTCGCGCGTGCCGTGATCGCGGCGCCGGCTGCGAAGCTGGATGCGCTGCGCGCGGCCGCCGACGACCTGCGCGCGGTGGGCCGGATCGACGAGCTCGGCTTCGCGGATGCTGAGGAGTTCGCGGTCACCGAGATCGAGCTCGCGCCGGTGGAGGCGTGATGCAGCTGGGCACGCGCTGGGCGGCCGGGACGGTGCCACCGGCATCCGTACCCGCCGACCTGCGCCCGGCGATCGCCGACGTCGAGGCGAAGCTCGCCGCGTCGCCCGATGGGCCCGCGAGCCCGTCGCCTGGGTCCCTGAGCCCGTCGTCTGGGTCCCTGAGCCCGTCGAAGGGCTACTGGACCCTCACCTGGCTCGAGGGCCGCGCGATCGCCGAGCTCGACGCGGGCTGGGAAGTCGTGCAGACGGCATCCGGCGAGGTCATCGCCCGCCCCTTCGAAGACTGACCTCCCTTCGTTTCCCCTCTCGCTCCTCCCTTCGCCGAGACCCCGTCTTATCGCCGAGACCCCTGGCTGTGGTCGCCCATAGCCAGGGGTCTCGGCGCGTACTGGGGGTCTCGGCGGAGGTGCGGGATGGGGTCGGCGGAGGTGCGGGATGGGGTCGGCGGACGGGCGGGAGGGGTCAGCGCAGGGGTAGGCCCAGGTGCGCGAGAGCGAGGTCCACGGCGCGGGGATCCTGGCGGCGGGTCTGCTGCTCGCGCAGCAGGTCGAGCGCGAGCTCACGCCGCTCGGCGCGGGCGGTGATGCGCTTCTCGGCATGCGCGGTCAGCCATGCGGCGATGCGCAGCGCACGGCGCTCACCACGCGTGGGCGAGACGAGGTGCAGTGTTGCAGCGGTCATGACTCAGCCCTTCTGGATAGACCCTCGGCCGGTCGCCGTGGGTAGGTCGAAGATCTCGGCCCGGAGTGACACGCGCCGAGTTCCCGGCGCTCCCTCCTGGCCCCGGTAGCGCTCGACGGCGGCATCGATGATGCCCGTGAGCTCCTCCCTCACCTCGGCCATCTGCGCGGGCGTGAGGTCAAGCATCGTCGTCATCACCAGTCCTGCGTCGCGCCATTCCTCTGGCTGCTCAGCCGCGGGACGGTTGATGTACTCCATCAGCGTCTGATGACGCAGACGGAAGAACTCAGCGGTGACGATCTGCGCCGCGGCGCGGTTGGACGGCGACATCGTGTCATCTGGCCCCGGCAGGGTCACCCGACCCTTGGGGCGCTCCCACCAGCGTTCGCGCGCCGTGCCGCGACCGGGAACCTCACGGATGAGGTCATGTGCGGCGAGGGCGCGCAGGTGATAGCTCGTCGCGCCGGAGGTCTCACCGATCAGCGCGGCCAGACTGCTGGCCGTCTGCGGCCCCCTTTCACTGAGGAGGTCATAGATGCGCACTCGCAGCGGGTGGGCCAACGCCTTCAGTGCCCCTGCCTCGATGGTGCGCCCCTGCTCGTTGTTCGTCATGGATGCAAAGATACTCTTGCAAATACTTCTTTGCAAGCATTTCTTTGCATCCGTCCCGCGGCTTCTTTTCGCCGACACCCCGGGCTTTCGCCCACACCCCGTGCTATGGGCGTCCACAGCACGGGGTGTCGACGAGAAAGCGGGGTCTCGGCGCCTGGCGGCCGGCGTCAGGATTGAGGGCGCAAGCGGGCGTCAGGCGACGGCGGCGCGAGCGGCGACGAATGCCGACACGCAGCGCTCCACCTGCTCGGGCGTGTGCGCGGCCGAGAGCTGCACACGAATGCGGGCCAGACCGCGCGGCACCACGGGGAAGCTGAACGCCGTGACGTACACGCCCTGCTTCTGCATCTCCGCCGCGATCCGCGCCGTCAGCGCCGCGTCACCGAACATCACAGGGACGATCGGGTGCTCCCCCGGCAGCAGCTCGAAGCCCTCCTCGGTCATGCGCCGGCGGAGCAGCTCGGCGTTCTCGCGCAGCTGCGCCCGCAGCGCCGCCGAACCCTCGACGAGATCGAGCGCGGTCAGCGTGCCGGCGACGATCGAGGGAGCGAGCGTGTTGGAGAACAGGTACGGCCGCGAGCGCTGGCGCAAGAGCGCGACGATGTCCTGGTGTGCGGCGACGTACCCACCGGAGGCACCACCGAGGGCCTTGCCGAAGGTGCCGGTGTAGATGTCGACGCGATCCTGCACGCCGCACAGCTCGGGTGTGCCACGACCGTTCTCACCCACGAAGCCAACGGCATGGGAGTCATCGACGAACACCAAGGCGTCATAGCGCTCGGCGAGGTCGCAGATCTCCTGCAGCGGCGCGATGTAGCCATCCATCGAGAACACGCCGTCGGTGACGATCACGCGGAACCGCGCGTCGGATGCCGCCTGCAGCTGTTCTTCCAGATCGGCCATGTCGCGGTTGCGGTAGCGGAACCGGCGCGCCTTCGACAGGCGGATGCCGTCGATGATCGACGCATGATTCAGCTCGTCCGAGATGATCGCGTCCTCGGCGCTGAAGAGGGTCTCGAACACGCCCCCGTTGGCGTCGAAACACGACGAGTAGAGGATCGCGTCGTCGGTGCCGAGAAAGGCGGCGAGACGGCGTTCGAGTTCGAGATGCTGCTCCTGGGTGCCGCAGATGAAGCGCACACTGGCCAGGCCGTACCCCCACTCCTGGAGCGCATCGGTCGCTGCCGCAAGAATGCGCTCGTCATCGGCGAGGCCGAGATAGTTGTTGGCGCAGAAGTTCAGCACTTCCACACCGTCGGCGACGATCTCGGCGTTCTGCGGCCCCCGGATGCCCCGCTCGTGCTTGGTCAGGCCCGCTTCTTCGATTCCGGCGAGTTCTGCCGCGAGGTGCTGCTGAAAGCTGGTGTACATCACAGTTCCGTCCAGTCGAGGATGATCTTGCCGGTTCCGGCGGATTCGGCGGCGGCGAAGCCGCGCTCCCAGTCACGTGCGGGGATGACGTCGGCGATCACGCGAGTGATCGACTCGCGCAGCACGGGACTCGTCTGCAGCATCGCCCCCATGGCGTTCCACGTCTCGAACATCTCGCGGCCATACACGCCCTTGATCGTGAGCATATGCGTGACGAGCTTGCCCCAGTCGATCTCGAACCCGCTGCTGGGAAGGCCGAGCATGGCGATACGTCCGCCGTGGTTCATGTTGTCGATCATGGCGGGAAGCGCTGAGGGTGCGCCGCTCATCTCGAAGCCGATGTCAAAGCCCTCGCGCATCCCGAGCGCCGCCTGAGCCTCACGGATGTCGTGCTGCGAGACATCGACCACCTGATCCGCGCCCATGCTGCGCGCCATCTCCAGTCGCGGGGCGCTGACGTCGGTCGCGGTGATGAAGCGCGCGCCGGCGTGCCGGGCGACCGCGATAGCCATGAGCCCGATCGGCCCGCAGCCGGTCACGAGAACGTCCTCGCCGACGAGGGGGAACATCAGCGCCGTGTGCACGGCGTTGCCGAGCGGGTCGAAGATGGCTCCCAGCTCCGGTGTCACATCGGCATGGTGCACCCACACGTTGGTCGCGGGCAGTGACAGGTACTCGGCGAAGGCGCCGTCGCGCTGCACTCCGAGCCCGACGGTGCGGATGCACATCTGCCGGCGCCCGGCCCGGCAGTTGCGGCAGGTGCCGCACACGATGTGCCCTTCGCCCGAGACGCGGTCGCCGACGGCGATGTCGTGCACCAGCGGGCCGACCTCGACGACCTCGCCATAGAACTCGTGCCCGGGGATGAGCGGCGCGGAGACGGCGGAGGCCGCCCAGTCGTCCCACTTGCGGATGTGCAGATCGGTGCCGCAGATACCCGTGCGCAGCACCTTGATGATCACCTCGTCCGCGCCGGCGACGGGATCCGGCCGCTCCACGAGCTCGAGACCGGCAGCGCGTGCTCCCTTGAACAGTGCCTTCATACTCCGATCCCAGCGCACCTGATCATGTAGAACAACCGGCAACTTCTGCACTGTTGCTGTAGAGCAATCTAAACTAAGACCGTGGAACTCCATCAGTTGCAGATCCTGCGCGAGCTCGGCGCTCTCGGCAGCGTGACCGCGGTGGCGGACGCGCTGAACGTGACGCCTTCTGCGGTCTCGCAGCAGTTGGCCGCACTGCAGCGCGGATTCCGCACACCCCTCACCCGCAAAGACGGCCGCCGGCTCACCCTGACCTCAGCCGGCGAGGTGCTCGCCACCGCCGGCGCCGAGGCGATCGACGCGATGGCAGCAGCCCGCAATGCCATCGACGAGTTCGAGGGGGATGCCAGCGGCACAGTCTCGATCAGCGGCTTCCACAGCGCCGGGCAGGCACTGTTCGGTCCCCTGATCCGGGCGCTCGCGGCATCCGATCCCACCCCCGGCGTGCGGCTGACCGACGAGGACGTCGCGCAGAGCGAGTTCCCCGCGCTCACCTCCCGGTACGACCTCGTGCTTGCACATCGGATGGAACATTCTGCACCGTGGCCGACTCAGGGCATCCGATCTCTCACCCTGGTGCGGGAACCGCTCGACGTCGCCGTCGCCACCTCCCATCCCCTGGCGTCCCGCGGGGTTCTCACCCCCGCCGACGTTGCCGCCGAGCTGTGGGTGACGAGCAGGGTCGGCTACTCCCCCGATGACGTGCTGCGCGCGGTTGCCGCCGTCACGAACCGGGCGCCGCAGGTGCAGCACCGTATCAACGATTACGGTGCCGTCGCGGCGGTGGTCGCCGCCGGTGGCGTGATCGGGATGCTGCCCAGGTACACCTCGCGCAGTGTGGACGAGCGCGACATCGTGCGTCTTCCCTTGCAGGGAGTCAGCACCCACCGCATGATCGACCTGCTGGCGCGCCCCGAAGCGCTGCATCGACGATCGGTGCGGGTGGTCATCGAGGCCCTGCAGCGGGTGATGGCGAGGCTCACCGAATAGGCTCATCGGATGACCGACGCCACGAATCCGCTGCTGCATCCGTCCGGCCTGCCCTACGAACTTCCCGACTTCCGCGCCATCCGCCCTGAGCACTATCTGCCCGCGTTCGAGGTCGCCTTCGCCGAGCACCGACGCGAAATCGACGCGATCACTCGGGCACGCTCGGCGCCGACCTTCGAGAACACGATTGCGGCGATCGAGCGGGCCGGCGAGACCTTGGACCGTGTCGCCCACGTGTTCTACACGGTCAGCTCGGCTGACGCTACGGCCGAGATCCAGCAGATCGAGGAGGTGCTCGCGCCGCTGATGGCAGCGCACGAAGACGCCATCCGTCTCGACGAGCGACTCTACTGGCGCGTCGCGCAGGTGCACGAACGACTCGACGACATCGAGCTGACGGCCGAGCAGCGCTATCTGGTGCAGCGTCACTTCCGTGAGATGACGCATGCCGGTGCGGCTCTGGATGCTGAGGCGAAGGCCACCCTCACGGCGCTGAACCAGAGACTCTCGTCGCTCAGCACCACGTTCGAGAAGAACCTGCTGGCCGACACCAATGATCTTGCTGTCGCCTTCGACGACGTGACGGCTCTCGCTGGACTGTCGACGGGTGAGCTCAGCGCGGCGGCACGCGCCGCCTCCGAACGTGGACTTCAGGGGCAGTGGCTGATCACACTCCCCCTGTTCACCGGGCATCCCGCCCTCGCGTCCCTGCGCGATCGTGAGAGCCGGCGCCGCATCATGTCGGCATCGCTGGCGCGAGGCTCCCGCGGCAACGCGTATGACAACCGCGGCGTGGTGCAAGAGATCGTGCGCCTGCGCGCCGAACGCGCCGCCCTGCTCGGTTATGCCTCGCATGCGGCTTACGTGACCGCTGACGAGACCGCCGGATCTCCCGAGGCAGTCGAGCGGATGCTGCGCGAGCTGGCCGCGCCGGCAGCGCGGAACGTGGAGCGCGAGCGGGCGGCCCTGCAGGAGCTCATCGACGACTCCGATGCCCCGTACGCGCTCGAGGCCCACGACTGGGCCTACGTCACCGAGCGGGTTCGGCAGGCCAGATACGACATCGACACGGCCGCGCTGCGACCCTTCTTCGAGGCCGAGCGCGTGTTGCAGGACGGCGTCTTCTTCGCTGCGACACAGTTGTACGGCGTGACGTTCACCGAACGGCACGACCTCGTCGCCTACCACCCCGGTGCCCGCGTGTTCGAGGTGACGGATGCCGATGGCTCCCCGGTCGGCCTGTACGTGCTCGATCTGTACACGCGCGACTCCAAGCGTGGTGGCGCGTGGATGAACCCGATCGTGAGCCAGTCGGCGCTGCGCGGCACGCTCCCCGTCGTCGTCAACAACCTCAACGTTTCCGAGCCCGGCGAGGGAGAACCGACCCTGCTGACGCTCGACGAGGTGACAACGCTGTTCCACGAGTTCGGGCACGCCCTGCACGGTCTGTTCGCCCGTGTCACGTACCCGCACTTCGCCGGCACGAACGTGTTCCGCGACTTCGTCGAGTTCCCGAGCCAGGTCAACGAGATGTGGATCTTGTGGAGCGAGGTGCTGGACAACTACGCCCGCCATCACGAGACCGGCGAGCGGCTCGACCCGGCCATCGTCGAGCGTCTGCGGGCGACGGAGACGTTCGATCAGGGGCACGCGACGGCCGAGTATCTGGCCGCGTCGTGGCTCGATCAGGCCTGGCACCGTCTCGCGCCGGATGCTGTGGTCGCTGACGTCGCCGCGTTCGAGGCTGCGGCCCTCGCCGACATCGGGCTCGATTCGCCTGTGGTTCCCACGCGCTATTCGTCGACCTACTTCGCCCACGTCTTCGCCGGTGGGTACAGCGCCGGCTACTACTCGTACATCTGGAGCGAAGTGCTCGACGCGGACACCGTCGACTGGTTCCGCGAGAACGGCGGACTCACCCGGGAGAACGGCGACCGGTTCCGCGCGCGCCTGCTCGGGGTCGGCGGGTCGACGGATCCGCTGGAGGCGTACCGCGACTTCCGCGGGCGGGATGCCGAGATTGCTCCGCTGCTGAAGCGACGCGGCCTGGATGGCTGACGACGCACGCTCAGAGGATGCTCAGGCGCGCCCGCGCCGCGCGAGGACGTCGCGTGCGAGATACCAGGTGAGCAGGTGATAGCTCTGCTCGAGCTGAGGCCCTGCGGCCTCGAGGGGCATCAGGTGCACGGCGATGGCCTCACTGTCATCGAGTGATCGCTCGCCGGTGGGGACGCACCCGGTCGCCAGGAAGTGGTGCACGCGGTTGCTGTGGTTGCCGAAGTTCGCCCAGGTGGCGCCGAGGTCGATGAGCTCGCCGGCGGCATAGCCGGTCTCTTCCCGCAGTTCGCGACGCGCGGCGGCGAGTGCAGACTCCCCTTCTTCGACGGCGCCGCCGATCGTGCCGAGCGCCACGACACCGGCGCCGTGCCGGTACTCCTCGACGATGACCGCGTCTCCGTCGGTCGTGATCGCGAGCACCGAGATCCAGTCGGCCGGCTCGAGCACGTAGTAGGGCGCGATCTCGTGCCCGCGGTCGTCGCGGCAGTCATCAGCGCGCAGGTGGATCCATCGGTCGGAGACCACTGTCCTGCTGCCGATCACCGTCCACGGTGTGGGCGTGTGATTCGACACGTGCCGAGGTCAGGCGCTCTTGCGTTTGCGAGCCATGACGATCGTGGGCGGGGCCCCGTCGTCCACGGCGGCCTTGGTGACGACCACCTTCGCGACGTCTTCTGCCGACGGGATCTCGAACATGATCGGACCGAGCACGTCTTCGAGGATCGCGCGCAGGCCTCGGGCGCCGGTCTTTCGCTCGACGGCGAGATCAGCGATCGAACGCAGAGCCTCTTCGTCGAACTCAAGCTGCACCCCATCGAGCTCGAACATGCGCTGGTACTGCTTGACCAACGCGTTCCGTGGACCGGTGAGGATGTCGATGAGGGCGTCCTGGTCGAGCGGTGACACCGAGGTCACCACGGGCAGCCGCCCGATGAACTCGGGGATCAGACCGAACTTGTGCAGGTCTTCGGGGAGCACCTCGCTGAACAGGTCGAGGTCTTTGCCCTTGTCGTGCAGCGGGGCGCCGAAGCCGACGCCGTGCTTGCCCACGCGGGACGAGACGATGTCTTCCAGGCCGGCGAAGGCACCGGCCACGATGAACAGCACGTTGGAGGTGTCGATCTGCAAGAACTCCTGGTGCGGATGCTTGCGCCCACCCTGCGGGGGAACGGATGCCACCGTGCCCTCGATGATCTTCAGCAGCGCCTGCTGCACACCCTCACCCGACACGTCGCGGGTGATCGAGGGGTTCTCGGCCTTGCGGGCGATCTTGTCGACCTCGTCGATGTAGATGATGCCGGTCTCGGCGCGCTTGACGTCGTAGTCGGCGGCCTGGATGAGCTTGAGCAGGATGTTCTCGACATCTTCGCCGACGTAGCCCGCCTCGGTGAGCGCCGTGGCGTCGGCCACCGCGAACGGCACGTTCAGGCGCTTGGCGAGCGTCTGTGCGAGGTAGGTCTTGCCGCACCCGGTGGGGCCGATGAGCAGGATGTTGCTCTTGGCGATCTCGACCTCGTCGGCCTTTTGCTCGGCAGGCTGCAGGGTGCCGCGGGCGCGGATGCGCTTGTAGTGGTTGTAGACGGCGACAGCGAGAGCCTTCTTCGCGGGCTCCTGACCGACGACGTACTCCTCGAGGAAGGAGAAGATCTCACGCGGCTTGGGCAACTCGAAATCGGCGACCGCACCGTCGGCGGACTCGGCCATGCGCTCTTCGATGATCTCGTTGCACAGCTCGACGCACTCATCGCAGATGTACACGCCGGGGCCGGCGATGAGCTGCTGCACCTGCTTCTGGCTCTTTCCGCAGAATGAGCACTTGAACAGGTCGGCGCTTTCACCGATGCGTGCCATACGCTTCCTCCTCGAAAGATCGTCCTCTGAGCCTAACCGCTGGGTCAGACACCGGGGCGGATTGGCGCGCACAACGAGGGCCCGGCACCACCAGTCGGCGGAACCGGGCCCTCGTGTCAGAACCGATCGTCAGATCATGCTCTTGGTGTGCCACACGGTCTTGGTCTCCACGAACGCGGTGATGCGCGTCGGGCTCGCATCGATCGACGCCGTGTCCGGCACCGGGGGCAGAACCCGCTTCAGCGTGTCAGCAGCGGCGATCTCGAGGTCGACCCATTCCAGGTCAGCAGCGCCGGCCAGGTCGAGGGCGTTCACGTCGGCGTGCGAAGCGAGCCACGGCGCCATCTCCGCAGGCGAGCCCGTGAGCACGTTGACCACGCCACCGGGCACATCGCTGGTGGCCAGCACCTCGGCCAGGCTGATCGCCGAGAGCGGGAACCGCTCGCTGGCGATGGCGACGACCGTGTTGCCGGTGACCAGCGCCGGCGCCACGACCGAGACGAACCCGAGCAGTGCCGTGTCCTGCGGGGCCACGACGGCGACGACGCCCGTGGGCTCGGGCACCGAGATGTTGAAGTACGGTCCGGCGACCGGGTTGGCATTGCCCGCGACCTGGGCGTACTTGTCGCACCATCCGGCGTACCAGACCCACAGGTCGATCGCGGCGTCCACCTGCGCGCCGGCGACAGCGGCACTGACGCCCTCCTGGGCGACGATCTCGTCGACGAACTGCGCCCGGCGCCCCTCAAGGATCTCGGCGACGCGGTACAGCACCTGACCACGGTTGTACGCGGTCGCGCCCGACCAGCCCTTGACGGCGCCGCGCGCGGCGACGACGGCATCCCTGGCATCCTTGCGCGACGCCAGCGCGGCATTGGCGAGGAAGTCGCCCTTGGCCGAGAGCACCTCGTAGGTGCGGCCGGACTCGCTGCGCGGGAAGGCACCGCCGATGGCGAGCTTGTACGTCTTCGGCACGGTCAGTCGCTTGCTCATGCGGAGGCTCCCTTCAGGTAGGCGGTGAGTCCGTGGCGGCCGCCCTCGCGGCCATAGCCAGACTCCTTGTATCCGCCGAACGGGCTCGACGGGTCGAATCGGTTGAACGTGTTGGCCCACACCACACCGGCGCGCAGCTTGTCGGCGACGGCGAGGATGCGCGATCCCTTGTCGCTCCAGATACCGGCCGACAGGCCGTACGGGGTGTTGTTGGCCTTGGCGATGGCCTCGGCCGGGGTGCGGAAGGTCAGCACCGACAGCACCGGCCCGAACACCTCGTCGCGAGCGATGCGGTGCGCGGCCTCGACGCCGGTGAAGATCGTCGGGGCGAACCAGAAGCCCTGCTCCGGAATCGCGCAGTCGGCGGTCCACCGCGCCGCTCCCTCGGCCTCACCGATGTCGCTGAGCTCACGGATGCGGGCCAGCTGCGCGGCCGAGTTGATCGCTCCGATGTCGGTGTTCTTGTCGAGCGGGTCGCCGAGGCGCAGCGTCGAGAGGCGGTGCTTGAGCCGGTCGATGACCTCGTCGTGGATCGACTCCTGCACCAGCAGGCGGCTGCCGGCGCAGCACACGTGGCCCTGGTTGAAGAAGATGCCGTTGACGATGCCCTCGACGGCCTGGTCGATCGGTGCGTCGTCGAACACGATGTTCGCCGCCTTGCCACCGAGCTCGAGCGTGAGCTTCTTCTTGGTGCCCGCGACCGCCTTGGCGATGTCGCGGCCGACGCCGGTCGACCCGGTGAAGGCCACCTTGTCGACGTCGGGGTGGCGCACGAGGGCTGCGCCGGTCGCCCCGGCACCCGTGACGATGTTGACGACGCCGGCGGGCAGATCAGCCTGCTGCAGGATCTCGGCGAAGATCAGCGCCGTGAGCGGCGTGGTCTCTGCGGGCTTGATCACGACCGTGTTGCCCGCGGCCAGCGCCGGGGCGACCTTCCACGCGAGCATGAGCAGCGGGAAGTTCCACGGGATGACCTGGCCGGCCACACCGAGCGCCCTCGGGTTCGCACCGAGGCCGGCGTAGTCGAGCTTGTCGGCCCAGCCGGCGTAGTAGAAGAACCAGGATGCCACCAGCGGCACATCCACGTCGCGGCTCTCCTTGATCGGCTTGCCGTTGTCGAGGCTCTCGGCGACGGCAAGCTCGCGGGCGCGTTCCTGCACGAGGCGAGCAATGCGGAACAGGTACTTGCCGCGGTCGCGGCCGCTCATCTTCGACCACACCTTGTCGTACGCGCGGCGGGCAGCGGCGACGGCGCGGTCGACGTCCTCTTCCGAGGCGGCCGAGATCTCGGCGATGCTGGTCTCGTCGGCGGGCGAGATGGTGTGGAAGCTCGTGCCGGTGCCATCGACGAACTCGCCATTGATGAACAGCCCGTAGCTGTCGCGCAGGTTGAGGACGGACTTCGACTCGGGAGCCGGAGCGTATTCCAGGAATGACATATCAGGTCCTTGGCTTTCTGAACGTGTCGGCGGGCTCAGTCGATCGTGAGGTAGTCGGGGCCCGAGTAGTGGCCGCTGATCAGCTTCTGTCGCTGCATGAGCACGTCGTTGAGCAGGCTCGATGCGCCGAAGCGGAACAGGTGCGGCTGCAGCCACTCCTCGCCCGCCGTCTCGGCGACCGTGACGAGGTACTTGATGGCATCCTTCGACGAGCGGATGCCGCCGGCCGGCTTCACGCCGATCTTCTCGCCGGTGGCGCGGTACCAGTCGCGCACGGTCTCGAGCATGAGCAGCGTGGTGGGCAAAGTCGCGGCGCGCTGCACTTTGCCGGTCGACGTCTTGATGAAGTCACCGCCGGCGAGGATCGAGAGCCACGAGGCGCGCTTGATGTTGTCGTAGGTGTTGAGCTCGCCGGTCTCCATGATGACCTTGAGCGAGGCGTAGCTGCCGTCCTCACGGCGGCAGGCTTCCTTGACTCGAGCGATCTGGTCGAACACCAGCCCGTAGCGCCCTTCGAGGAAGGCACCGCGGTCGATCACCATATCGATCTCATCGGCGCCGGCCGCGACGGCCTCGGCGGTGTCGGCGAGCTTGATCTCCAGCGACGAACGACCAGAAGGGAAGGCGGTGGCGACGGCGGCAACCGAGATGAGGCCGTCGTCGGGATCGCCGTGCAGCGCGCCGAGCGCGTCGACGGCGTGGCCGACCATGTCGCCGTACACGCACACAGCCGCCACCCGCGGGGTCGTGGGGTCGGCGGCATCCGGGTTCTTCGCCTTCGCGACCAGCGAGCGCACCTTGCCGGCGGTGTCAGCCCCCTCGAGGGTGGTCAGGTCGATCAGCGAGATGATCTTGTCGAGGGCCCAGGCCTTCGAGGTGGTCTTGATCGAACGCGTGCCCAGTGCGGCAGCACGCTGCTCCAGGCCCACCGCATCGACACCGGGAAGGCCGTGCAGGAAGCGACGCAGAGTGGCGTCGTCCGGTTCACCTCCCAGCACGTCGACCGCGTTGCGGCGCGTCAGTTCCTTGGTCGTCATCGTTCCTCCAACAATGCTCTTGCGGTGTTCTCGTCTGTGATGATCACGGTGCACAGGCCGCTGCTGACCACTGTGCGGGCGATGTCGTGCTTGGCCGCACCGGCGGTCACGAAGACGGCGCGATCGGCGGCGCGCAGCCGGTCAAGGCCCACGCCGACGGTGCGGGCGTCGAGCTGCGCGTCGACGATGTTGCCCTCCGCATCGATATAGCGGCCGAGCACATCGCCCACCGCACCGCGACGGGCGAGCTCGGCGACATCCTCGGCGGTGAGGTAGCCGTTCTCGACGTGCGCGGAGTCGGCCTCTGCGGGGCCGGCAGTGAAGAGGTAGGCGCTGGCGTGCGCGGCCTGGTCGAGGATGCCCGCGACGAAACGATCAGCTTCAATGGCCTGCTTCGTCTCGACACGTTCGAGGATCGCCGGGCTCGGCAGCAGCACGGCCTGACCGGCGGCACGGTGGGCGATCGTGGTGGCCAGAGTTGCGGCACCGCCGGATCGGCGGTTCAGGCTCACTCCCCCGTTCGCCTGCACCACCGTCACTCCGTTGGCCCACCCGTCGGGCAACGCCTCGGCGATCGCGGTAAGCGTGCGGCCCCAACTCACCGCGAGGGTGCGCGGCACGGGGCGCATCGCAGTGAGGTAGTCGGCCGCCGCGAGGGCCACGCGATCGAGCAGCCCCGCCTGATCTTCTGGGGCAGGCACCACGATGGCGTCGGAGATGCCGAAAGCGTCGACGAGGCGACGTTCGAGCCCCAGCCGGCGGGCACGCGGATGCACGATCTCGATGCGGACGATGCCACGCTCGCGCGCCTGCGTGAGGAGCCGCCCGACCTTCCAGCGGGAGATGTCGAGCAGAGCGCCGATCTCATCCTGCGTCTTGTTCTCGTCATAGGAGAGCTCTGCGACGCGGACCATCAGCAGCTCGTCATCCATGGCATCCTCCTCTGACTACATCGTAGGAGTTCTCCGTCACGCGCGCACGCTCTTGCTCATATGAGCACACGCGCACCGGGGTGCGCACATCCGTGGGGACGACGAAGGGCGGCCCGGAGATCCGGACCGCCCTTCGTCTGTCGCTGCGCGTCAAGCGCGCTTGCGGCTGGTGAGCACCTGGTCGACGATGCCGTACTCCAGCGCCTCAGACGCCGAAAGGATCTTGTCGCGGTCGATGTCGCGGTTGACCTGCTCGACCGACTTGCCGGTGTGGCGGGCCATGGTCTCCTCGAGCCACGTCCGCATACGCAGGATCTCCGCGGCCTGGATCTCGATGTCGGAGGCCTGGCCGTGACCGGCCTCACCCATCGCCGGCTGGTGCATGAGCACGCGGGCGTTGGGCAGCGCGAGTCGCTTGCCGGGGGCGCCGGCGGCCAGCAGCACGGATGCGGCAGACGCGGCCTGACCCAGGACGACCGTCTGAATCTGCGGCGCGACGTACTGCATGGTGTCGTAGATCGCCGTCATCGCGGTGAACGAGCCACCGGGCGAGTTGATGTACATCGTGATGTCGCGCTCGGAGTCCTGGCTCTCCAGAACCAGCAGCTGCGCCATCACGTCGTCGGCCGACGCATCGTCGACCTGCACGCCGAGGAAGATCACGCGGTCTTCGAACAGCTTGTTGTACGGGTCCTGACGCTTGAAGCCATAGGCGGTGCGCTCTTCGAACTGCGGGAGCACGTAGCGGCTCTCGGGCAGGTTTCCGGCAGCGCGGAAGGTGGGGGTGTACATAGGTGTGTTGCTCCTGCCTTAGTTCGTCGCTGCCGTGCCGCCGCCACCGTGCACGTCGGTCGCGTGCTCACGGATGTGGTCGACGAAGCCGTACGCGAGTGCCTCGTCCGCGGTGAACCAGCGGTCGCGGTCACCGTCGGCGTCGATCTGTTCGACCGTCTTGCCGGTCTGCGATGCGGTGATCTCGGCGAGACGCTTCTTCATCGAGAGGATGAGCTGCGCCTGCGTCTGGATGTCGCTCGCGGTGCCGCCGAAGCCACCATGCGGCTGGTGCAGCAGCACGCGCGCGTTCGGGGTGATGTACCGCTTGCCCTTGGTGCCGCTGGTCAGCAGCAGCTGACCCATCGAGGCGGCCATGCCGATGCCGACGGTCACGATGTCGTTCGGGACGAACTGCATGGTGTCGTAGATCGCCATTCCTGCGGTGATCGAGCCACCGGGCGAGTTGATGTAGAGGTAGATGTCCTTCTCAGGGTCTTCTGCAGCGAGAAGGAGGATCTTCGCGCAGATCTCGTTCGCGTTCTCGTCACGCACCTCGGAACCGAGCCAGATGATGCGGTCCTTCAGCAGCCTGTCGAAGACACTTGTCGCCATGAGTGGTTCAGCCATGTCAGCTCCTGCTTCCGTGTTTCGGTGATTTGAATCTATCGGGGATAACGCACGCCACCGGCCGTGTTCGCCGTCGGCATATCAGCGTGGCGGCGCGAGTTCCCGCGCGTAGGCGGTGACCGATCGGGTGTAGCGCGGAAGGTGCGGAGCCAGGGCCTCCAGCGCGATCGCTGCGGCCCGCAGCGGGTCGCCGGCACTTGCCAGAGCGAGGGCGTAGAAGGCGGATGCGGCATCCTGCAGAGCGCCGCCACGCTCACGCTCCTGCGCGAGCAGCTCGAGGCTCTCCCCCGCCCGGCCGAGGTTGCGCAACGTGCTGGCGAGCTGAATCGTCGCCTGCGCGCGGAGACCGTCTGGGAGCCCCAGCTCGAGGGCTCGGCGGTAGAGCGGTTCCGCACCTTGTTCGTCACCGGCCGAGTCCCGGGCGCCAGCGCGCTCGAAGTACGCGCGCGCCTCATCAGGCGCATGTGGCGCCAGTGTGTCGATGAGCGCGATGCGATCGGCGTCTGTGAGGCTCGCGTCATTCCAGACGGCGTCCACCCGTTGCTGCCACTCATCCATCGTCTACCTCCAGGGAACGAGAGAAGGCGGATGCCGAAGCACCCGCCTTCTCGTCAGGAATGATCCGAGATCACTCGGCCTTCGCGGCCTCGTCCTTCTTCGCGGCCGGCTTCTTGGCCGGAGCCTTCTTCGCCGGGGCCTTCTTCGCGGCGGGCTTCTCGTCCGCGGCGTCAGCGTCCTTCTTGGCGGCCGGCTTCTTGGCCGGAGCCTTCTTCGCAGCGGGCTTCTTCGCGGCGGGCTTCTTGGCGGCCTTCTCGTCAGCGGCCTCTTCAGCCTCCGCCTCGGGCTCGTCGATGTCGCCGATGAAGGCGGACAGGTCGACGGCCTTGCCGTTGCTGTCCACGACCGAGACCTTGCTCAGGGCGACGGCGAGAGCCTTGTTGCGCGCCACCTCACCGATGAGCGCGGGCAGCTGACCGGCCTGCTGCAGAGCGTTGACGAACTCCTGCGGAGCCATGCCGTACTGCGCTGCGGACTGGATGAGGTACTCGCTGAGCTCCTCCTGCGACACCTGCACCTTGGCATCCTCGGCGATCGCGTCGAGCAGAACCTGCGTGCGGAACTGCTTCTCGCTCGCCTCGGCGACCTCAGCACGGTGCTCGTCGTCCTCGAGACGACCCTCGGACTCGAGGTGGTTGTGCACCTCGTCCTCGATGAGCTGTGCCGGCACGGGGATCTCGATCTTCTCGATCAGCGTGTCGATGAGCTGGTCGCGAGCGGCGCTGCCCTGGGTGAAGACACCCTGCTGTGCAGCGGTCTCCTCGAGGCTGGCGCGCAGCTCGGCAAGGGTGTCGAACTCGCTGGCCATCTGCGCGAAGTCGTCGTCGGCCTCGGGAAGCTCGCGCTCCTTGACAGCCTTGACGGTCACAGAGACCTCGGCCACCTCGCCGGCGTGCTCGCCACCGAGAAGGGTCGAGTTGAACGTGGTCTGCTCACCGGCGGTCAGCGACTCGATCGCCTCGTCGGTGCCCTCGAGCAGCTCGCCGGAGCCGATCTCGTAGGAGACGCCCTCGGCGCGGTCGATCTCGTTGCCGTCGATCGCGGCGACGAGGTCGAGCTCGACGAAGTCGCCCTTCGCGGCCGGACGGTCGACGGGGATCAGGGTGCCGAAGCGCGCGCGCAGCTTGTCCAGCTCGGCGTCGACGGCAGCGGCGTCGGTCTCGACCGCGTCGACCGTGATGGTGACGTCGTCAAGGGCCGGCAGCTCGATCTCGGGACGCACATCGACCTCGACGTCGACGAGCAGGTCGCCCGAGAAGTCCTTCTCGTTGGGCCACTGGGTGATGTCAGCCGACGGGCGGCCGACGACACGCAGGTTGTGCTCGGCGGCGGCCTCGCGGAAGACGCCGTCCAGCGCCTCGTTCACCGCGTGCTCGATGACGGCGCCACGACCGACGCGCTGGTCGATGATCGGAGCGGGCACCTTGCCCTTGCGGAAGCCGGGGATCTGCACGTCCTGAGCGATGTGCTCGTAGGCGTGGGCGATGCTGGGCTTGAGGTCTTCGGGGGTGACCGTGATGCTGAGCTTGACCCGGGTCGGGGACAGCTTCTCGACGGTGCTGTTGGCCATGCTGGTGTGCTCTCCTTGTTGTTTCCGCGCGGACCGCGCGGTCATGAAGTCTGGGGTCGTGGTCGGGGCGACAGGAGTTGAACCTGCGACCTCCCGCTCCCAAAGCGGGCGCTCTACCAAACTGAGCTACGCCCCGGTTGAACCCGCGCACGCGGGAACGGCCCCCACGAGTCTAACGGACAGGAGCACTCTCGCCGTCCGCTATGCTGGTGAGGTTGCTTGCGCCGAGAGCGAAGCGGCGACCGATCTCCCCAAGGGATCACCAACTGAACACAGAAATTTGGCCTGACCGGCCAAATTTGGGGATGTAGCTTAATGGTAAAGCCTTAGTCTTCCAAACTAATGACGCGGGTTCGATTCCCGTCATCCCCTCCGATTCGCGGGCCCTGTCACATAGACAGGGCCCGCTTACGTTGTGCGGGCACCTTCGCGACGCAGACGAAAAGACCCCCGGAGCGTCCTTGAGTTCTAGTGGTCGTTGCAACACCTGATCTTCGGGAGTTGCTGGTGGGGTTCGAGATTCGTGCTGATCGGTCGCCTCAGGGGCGGAAGAAGTTGCATGCTGAGCGTGCGATGTTCTTCGAGCTGGTCGATAACGGTCATGGGTTCAAGCAGGCCGCGAGAATCGTTGGTGTGACGTATCGCACGACTAAGCGCTGGCGTAACGGTGACCATCGACAGAAGCCCGGTACGGGCGTGATGCCTCCTATGAGGCCGCGCCCGTACCGGGCTTCTTTGTCGTCCAGGTTTCTCTCAGAGCAGGACAGGATCTTCATCGCGGATAGCTTGCGCGCGGGGTGGTCGCGGCGAAAGATCGCGGCTGAGCTGGGCCGGCCGGCGTCAACGATCAGTCGGGAGGTGCGTCGGAACAGTCACCCTCGCTCTGGTGACTACCGCCCTTATGCCGCGCACGATAGGGCGTTGGCGCGTCTGTCACGTCCGAAGTCAGGGAAGATTGCGCAGAATCCGGAGCTTCGTGACTATATCCAGCGCAGACTGGAGGTCCGATGGAGTCCGGAGCAGATCGCGCATGCGCTCAAGCGGGACTTCCCTGACCGCCCGGAGATGCGCGTGGTCCACGAAACGATCTACCTCGCCCTCTATGTTCAGGGTCGTGGAGAGCTACGTCGCGAACTCCACAAGGCGCTCCGGACAGGCAGGGCGCGTCGGAAGACTCGCAAACAGGCGCAGGCCCGTCAGCCGCGCTACCGCGACCCGATGGTCATGATCAGCGATCGTCCCGCCGAAGTCGACGAGCGGGCTGTTCCGGGTCATTGGGAGGGTGATTTGATCATCGGGAAGAGCAGCGGCTCCGCGATTGCCACTCTCGTGGAACGCACCACCCGCTTCACAATGCTTGTTCATCTACCCGGCGACCACGGCGCAGTCTCTGTCGGTGCTGCCTTGGCGCAGAGCATCCAGAGGTTACCTACGCACCTCCGGCGCTCGCTCACCTGGGACCAGGGCAGCGAAATGGGCAAACACCGCGCGTTCACCATGGCAACCGACATGCCCGTCTACTTCTGCGACCCTGCATCACCCTGGCAGCGAGGATCGAACGAGAACACGAACGGGCTCCTCCGCCAGTACTTCCCCAAAGGAACAGACCTATCAAAGCACTCCGCTGAGACCCTCGAGCTCGTCGCACACGAACTCAACACACGCCCCCGCAAGACCCTCAACTGGGACACCCCTGCAATGAGGCTCGTGGAGCTCCTCGCCGCAAGCGGAAGCTAACAAGCGTCATATCGCGTGAGTGCCGTCAGGCAGCTTGAAACCCTCGTTCTTTGTCCCCCATTTGGCCTACAGACAGCCGCTTCTCGCGGGCAATCGATTCTGATTCTGCGCTCCGATGATGGGACGCACAAGGAGTTAGGAACCTCATGGTGTCGAAGAGACGAGTCATGGCAGGATCGATCGCTGCCGTACTGGCCCTCGGAATTGCGGGAGGTGGCGGCTACCTTGCAGGACGATCAAGCGTTCCCGATGTCGTCCCCGCGACTGCCGATCCGCAGCAAGCTCAGGTCGCGGCAGTCTCGAACCCGGCAGGTGACGTGGAGAATCTGGACCCGCAAGAGGCGGAGCAGTTCGCAGAGAACTCGACACCGATCGCAGAAGAAGATGTGCAGTTTGAAGAGAATATCGATCTGACTGTGGAACAGATTGCCGACCGGACGGAGGAGATGGCGGACGCCTACGAAGTTGGAGAGCCTCTGAGCCCGGAAGACTTGGAGTTCCTCCGCGCCTACATGGTCGACGAATCCGTGGACTCCGGCCCCACGGTCACAACTGCAAACTACTCCGCAGACTCAGACGAGCCGAACATCGAGCTCGCGGCCAGCACGACGGGAAAGATCAATAGGAGCAAGACTGCTTTCGGTACCTCAGTGAGCCAGGTTGGTAGTTTCTCACTCAAAGTCGGAGAACCTAACCCGTTTGCAAACTCATGGTCGACAAGCTTCACCGCTAAGAAGACTTCAGGCACGTCCTTGACGAAGATCAAGGCACAGGTGAATGTTCAGGGGTATGGGGCCGTGACTCAATGGCCGTTCGTCGGCAAGGTTTACGAGACAAGCCAGAGCTCAACATCTGGAGCTAACGTACAGTCCTGGAGCTTCAATCGGAGCGGCAGCTTCGGTGGAGTTATTCTGAACCTGGAGATCCAGACATACGCCTACTTCTGGAACAGCAAGGGAAGCTTCCAGCTCCCCTAAGGAGAAAATCATGGGATCGCTATTCAGTTGGACCAGCCTCATCCTCCTCGTGTTGATCGCGATAGTCGTGATCGCGCTCGTCTGGGTAGCCCTCCGCGCCTTGGCTAAGACGATCAGACGCAGGAGAGCACGAAAGAATCCTTCACTATCCTCATCGTCTCAGCCTGGAACCTGAGTCCTCGACTCAAGACAGCGCCCCTCCCAAGCTCGCAAGCTCAGGAGGGGCGCTGTTTGTATGATCGGAGCACGTTGTGTTGCAACGACTCCTGGAATCCGCCGTCAGCTCCGGGGGTCTTTCTCTAGATCAGATCAGGCCTGGCCGCGTCGTTCGCGCAGCTGGGTCAGAGCATCTTCGAGAAGCTGCTCCGCCTCTTCATCGGTACGACGCTCCTTCACATACGCGAGGTGCGTCTTGTACGGCTCGGCCTTGGCCAGCTCCGGCGGGTTCTGCTTGTCACGACCGGCAGGCAGGCCCGTGTGCGGGTGGTCGATCGTGTCGGGGATCTCCTCGTCGGGGAGCCCGGCGGCGAAATAGCGGACGGTCTCGTTGCCGAGGCCATCCCAGTACGACACGGCGATGCGGTCTGCGTGGTAGCCGTGGTCCTGCTCGCCCATCGGGCCCGATCCGACGCGCGTACCGCGGATCGCGTTTCCTCCGGTGGCCATCAGATCACCTGGAACTTCGTGATCAGGCCGAGCGCGACGATCGACACGAACCACACCAGGGCCAGCACGATCGTGAACCGATTCAGGTTCCGCTCGGCGAGACCGGACGAGCCGACCGTGGCCGACATACCGCCACCGAACATGTCGGACAGGCCGCCACCGCGACCCTTGTGGAGAAGGATGAGGAGGGTGAGCAGAACACTGCTGATGCCCAGCACCACCTGCAACACGAACTCAAGAACTGGCACGAGTAAAGCCTTTCGATCGGGCCGGACGGCCCGCGTAACGGTCAAGTATACGGGGAGACGGGGGCGAACCCCCGTCCCCTCACACGCCGACGTGCTTCTCGAAGCGCACGATCGCCGCGAACTCGTCCACCACGAGGCTGGCACCACCGACGAGCGCGCCGTCGACGTCGGGCTCACGCAAGAAGCTCGCGATGTTCGTCGACTTCACCGATCCGCCGTACAGCACGCGCGTCCGGGCGGCGGCATCGGCATCCAGCGACTCAGCGATCACGCCGCGAAGTGCCGCACACACGTCCTGCGCCTGCTGCGGCGTCGCCGCCTGCCCGGAGCCAATCGCCCAGACCGGCTCGTAGGCCACGACGATGTTCGCGGATGCGGGAACACCGGCGAGAGCGGCCTTGAGCTGGCCTGCGGGAACCGCGCTGGCGCCGAACTTCTCGAGATCCTCCGCCGTCTCGCCGACGCAGATCACCGGGACGAGCCCGTTGCGAAGCGCGGCCTGCACCTTGGCGGCCACGACCTCGTCGGTCTCGTTGTGGTACTCACGACGCTCGGAGTGGCCGATGATGACGTAGGTCACACCGAGCTTGGCGAGGAACGCACCGGAGACCTCACCGGTGTAGGCACCGGAGTCGTGCGCCGAGATGTCCTGCGCACCGAGCGCGAACGGGATCTTGTCGGCGTCGATCAGCGTCTGCACCGAGCGGATGTCGGTGAACGGCGGGAAGATCGCCACCTCCACCGAGTCGCCCTCGTGTCCGGCATCCTTCAGCGTCCAGTGCAGCTTCTGCACCGTCGCGACCGCCTGCAGGTGGTCAAGGTTCATCTTCCAGTTCCCCGCGATCAGCGGGGTACGTGTCGTCACTGCCATCCGAGCACCTCCAGGCCGGGAAGCTTCTTACCCTCGAGGAATTCGAGGCTGGCGCCTCCACCCGTCGAGATGTGTCCAAACTGGTCGTCGGTGAAGCCGAGCTGACGCACGGCGGCTGCGGAGTCTCCGCCCCCGACGACGGCGAGGCCGTCGACCTCGGTGAGCGCCTGGGCGACGGCCTTGGTGCCACCGGCGAAGGCGGGGAACTCGAACACGCCCATCGGGCCGTTCCAGAAGACCGTCTTCGATCCGCGGATGAGCTCCGCGAAACGCGCGGCGGTCTCCGGTCCGATGTCCAGGCCGATGCCGGATGCCCCGAAGGAACTCGACTCGATGGCGTCCGCCGGCACGACCTCGTGGGCCGCGTCGGCTGCGAAAGCCGATGCCACGACGATGTCGGTGGGCAGCACGAGTTCGACGCCGCGCTCCGCGGCCTCGGCGATGTAGCCGCGCACCGTGTCGAGCTGGTCGGCCTCGAGCAGGCTCGCGCCGACCTCGTAGCCCTGCGCCTTGAGGAACGTGAACAGCATCCCACCACCGATGAGCAGACGGTCCACACGCGGCAGCAGGTGCGAGATGACACCGAGCTTGTCGCTGACCTTCGAGCCGCCGAGCACCACCGTGTAGGGGCGCTCCGGGCTCTCGGTGAGCCGGTCGAGCACGTCGAGCTCGGTCGCGATCAGCAGGCCCGCCGCGGAGGGCAGCAGCTCGGCGAGGTCGTAGACACTCGCCTGCTTGCGGTGCACGACGCCGAAACCGTCCGAGACGAGCGCATCGCCCAGCTCAGCCAGCTGCTCGGCGAAAGCACGACGCGTCGCGTCATCCTTCGCCGTCTCGCCGGGGTTGAAGCGGAGGTTCTCCAGCACGACGACGCCGCCATCCTCCAGGGATGCGACGGCTTCGTGTGCGGACTCCCCCACCGTGTCGCGTGCGAACGCGACCGGCTTGCCGAGCAGCTCCGACAGCCGCTGAGCCACCGGCTCGAGGCTGTACTTCGGGTCGGGTGCCCCATCGGGGCGGCCGAGGTGCGAGGTCACGATGACCCGCGCGCCGGCGTTGATGAGCGTGTTCAGGGTCGGCAGAGAGGCGCGAACACGGCCATCGTCCGTGATGACCCCGTCCCGGAGGGGGACGTTCAGATCACAACGGACGATGACGCGCTTGCCTTCAAGCGACCCCAGCGATTCGAGGGTGCGCAGGGTCATGTGTTCAGAGACGCTCGGCGACGTACTCGGTCAGGTCGACGAGACGGTTGGAGTAGCCCCACTCGTTGTCGTACCAGGCCGACAGCTTGACCTGGTTGCCGATGACGCGCAGCAGACCGGCGTCGAAGATCGACGAGTGCGGGTCGGTGACGATGTCGCTCGAGACGATCTCATCCTCGGTGTACTTCAGGATGCCCTTGAGGGGACCCTCGGCGGCAGCCTTGTACGCAGCCTTGATCTCCTCGACGGTGACCGGGTTAGCCGTGGTCACGGTGAGGTCGGTGATCGATCCGGTGGGAACCGGAACGCGCAGCGCGAAGCCATCGAGCTTGCCCTTGAGCTCGGGCAGGACGAGGCCGATCGCCTTGGCGGCACCGGTCGAGGTCGGGACGATGTTCACGGCGGCGGCACGCGCGCGACGCAGGTCGCTGTGCGGACCGTCCTGCAGGTTCTGGTCGGCCGTGTAGGCGTGGACCGTCGTCATCAGACCGGTCTCGATGCCGAAGGCGTCGTTGAAGACCTTCGCCAGCGGCGCGAGGCAGTTCGTGGTGCACGAGGCGTTCGAGATGATGTTGTCGGTCTCGGGGTTGTAGGTGTCCTCGTTCACGCCCATGACGATGGTGACGTCGTCACCGGTCGCGGGAGCCGAGATGAGAACCTTCTTGGCGCCGGCCTCGAGGTGCTTCTTGGCGAGCTCCGCCTTGGTGAAGAAGCCGGTCGACTCGATGACGATGTCGACACCCAGCTCGCCCCAGGGCAGGTTGGCGGGGTCGCGCTCGGCGAAGGCCGCGATGCGGTGGCCGTTGACCGTGATGCTCTCGTCGTCGTACGTCACGTCGGCGTCAAGACGGCCGGTGATCGAGTCGTACTTCAGCAGATGTGCCAGCGTCTTGTTGTCCGTGAGGTCGTTGACAGCGACGATGTCGATGTCTGCGCCCTGCGCGAGTGCCGCGCGGAAGTAGTTGCGTCCGATTCGGCCGAAGCCGTTGATACCGATCTTGACAGACACTCAGGTCTCCTGTTTCTCGTGCGCTATTGCGCTTTCTGTTCAGAGAAGGCGTGGACATCGGCGTCCCGACGGGCATTTCGCCCATCGGGACGCCCGTCTTGGTTACGAGAGTACCAGCAGGCCTGCCGTCTTCTCACGAGCCGCTTCGAAGCGCTGCGCGACGTTCTCCCAGTTGGCGATGTTCCACGCGGCCTTGACGTAATCGGCCTTCACGTTCAGGTAGTCGAGGTAGAACGCGTGCTCCCACATGTCGAGCTGGAACAGCGGCACCGTGCCCTGCGCGGTGTTGCCCTGCTGGTCGAACAGCTGCTGCGTGAGCAGGCGCTGACCGATCGGGTCCCAGCTGAGCACAGCCCAGCCGGAGCCCTGGATCCCCATGGCGACGGCGGCGAACTGTGCCTGGAACTTCTCGAAGGAGCCGAAGTACTCCTCGATCGCGGTCTTCAGCTCACCCTCGGGCTGGCCGCCGCCCTCGGGCGAGAGGTTGGTCCAGAAGATGGAGTGGTTGACGTGCCCGCCGAGGTTGAACGCGAGGTCCTTCTCGAGCTTGTTCACGTTGGCCAGGTTGCCGCTCTCCCGTGCCTCGGCGAGAGCCTCGACTGCGGCGTTGGCGCCGGCGACGTATGCCGCGTGGTGCTTGTCATGGTGCAGTTCCATGATCTTGCCACTGATGTGCGGTTCCAGAGCCGCGAAGTCGTAGGGGAGGTCGGGGAGCGTGTAAATCGCCATGTCGAATTCATCCAATCCGCGCCGCGCCGCGGCGCTTGCCGATCCTCTGCGTCGCCGTGGTGCGCCGCAGAGCGGACGTCTCTCATCCTAGTGAGGTGAACGTCGCCGGGCGGAGGAACCTTCCCGTGTGACAGAACCCGCGCGCGTCGCTCAGTCGTCGAGACCTGCAGGCACCGCGGCCTCGGTGCCGGGGATGCCGTCTTGCTGCGCGCGCTTGTCAGCCATAGCCAGCAGGCGGCGGATGCGGCCGGCGACAGCGTCCTTGGTCAGCGGCGGTTCGGCGTGGTGACCGAGCTCGTCCAGGCTGGCGTCGCGGTGCGCGAGACGCAGGTTGCCCGCCATACGCAGGTGATCGGGGACGTCATCACCGAGGATCTCGAGAGCACGTTCGACACGGGCGCACGCGGCGACGGCGGCTTGCGCTGACCGGCGGAGGTTCGCGTCATCGAAGTTCACCAGGCGGTTCACGCCGGCGCGCACTTCGCGGCGCTGACGCATCTCTTCCCAGGCGGCGGCGGTACGGCGCGCACCCATGATACCGAGGATCTGGCGGATCGACTCGCCCTCACGCACGACGACGCGCGGCATGCCGCGCACCTCGCGTGCCTTGGCGGTGACACCCAGACGGTGTGCGGCGCCGACGAGGGCCATTGCGGCCTCGCCCGAAGGGCAGGCGATCTCGAGCATGGCCGAGCGGCCGGGCTCGCTGAGCGATCCGGCGGCGAGGAAGGCGCCGCGCCAGATGCCGGCGAGCTCTTCCGGGTTGCCGGTGGTCAGGCGGTTGGGCAGACCGCGCACCGGGCGGCGGCGCGGGTCGAGCAGCCCGGTCTGGCGCGCAAGGGTCTCACCTGCGGCGATGACGCGGACGGCCCAGCGCGCTCCATCGTTCGGGCCGCCGGCGTGGGCGCTGCTGGCCTTCACCTGCGCGATCTCGGGGCGCACACCGTAGATCTCCGCGAGATCGCGGGCGACACGGCGGGCGAGGGTCTCTGCATCCACCTCCGCCTCGACGGCGACACGGCCGGCGATCGAGTGCAATCCGCCGGCGAACCGAAGAATCGTCGTCACCTCCGCGACACGCACCTGCGGCGGTGCATTTCGGATGCTGACGAGTTCGGCCTTGACGTCGGTGGTGAGTGCCACGAGTCTCCTTCACGCTTGCGCGCCGGATCGCGACGCAAGGGAATAGCCTACAAGGCTCAGCCGGTTTCTACTCGCGCCCGAGGTCGCGATGGCGCACGTTCACGGCCACGCCGGGCTCTGCCGACAGGCGCTTGGCGAGCTCGATCGCCGTGGCGACCGAGCGATGTTTGCCACCCGTGCAGCCGATCGCGACAGTGGAGTGGCTCTTGTTCTCGCGCTGGTAGCCGGCCAGGACCGGCCGCAGAGCTGCCGCGTAGGCGTCGAGGAACTCCTCCGCGCCGTCACGGGAGAGGACGTAATCGCTCACAGCCGCATCCTGACCGGTGAGGCTGCGCAGGTCTTCGTTCCAGAACGGGTTGGGCAGGAACCGCATATCAGCCACGAGGTCGACGTCGGTGGGCAGCCCGTACTTGAAGCCGAAGCTCATCAGCGTGAGCCGGTGCCTGGCGTCCCCTGCCTCGGTGAACAGATCGGTGACCTGGGTCACCAGCTGGTGGATGTTGAGATTCGAGGTGTCGATCACCAGGTCCGCGGACTCGCGGATGACCGCGAGTCGCGACCGCTCGGTACGGATACCGTCGAGCAGCGTGCCGTCGGCCTGCAGCGGGTGCGGCCTGCGCACCGACTCGAACCGTCGCACGAGCACGTCGTCGGAGGCATCGAGGAAGAGCACCTTGACCGAGCCTCGGCGGCGCAGCGCCTTGGCGACGCCGGGAAAGTCGTCGAACAGACCGCGACCACGCACGTCGACCACGGCGGCGACCTTGGGCAGGTTGCTGCCGCCCATGTCGGTGAGGTCGAGCAGAGGCGGCAGGATCTGCGGCGGAAGGTTGTCGACCACGTACCAGCCGAGGTCTTCCAGCGCGTTCGCGGCGGTGCTGCGCCCGGCCCCCGACATTCCCGTGACGATCAAGAACTCGCCCTTGTCGGCGGCGGCCATGGTGTCTCCCTCCGTGGATCTCCAGCCTAGCGAGTGCTGCCGTCCCCCGGCGTCGCCAGGTGCGCATGGATGGCAGTCGCGAGGGCGGGGCCGATGCCCGCGACCTCGGTGATCTGATCGGGCGTCGCTCCGCGCAGAGCCGCGACCGAACCGAAGTGCTTGAGCAGGGCCTTGATGCGGGATTCCCCGAGACCGGGCACCTCAGAGAGCACGGTCGTGATGTCACGCTTGCGGCGTCGCCGCTGGTGGGTGATGGCGAACCGGTGTGCCTCATCGCGCAGGCGCTGCACGAGGTACAGCGCCTCGCTGGTGCGCGGCAGGATGACCGGATAGGGGTCGCCCGGAACCCAGAGCTCTTCAAGACGCTTGGCGATGCCGCACAGCGCAATCTCGGGGTGACCGCTGTCGCGCAGCGCACGCGCCGCTGCCTCGACCTGCGGCTGGCCGCCGTCGACCACCAGCAGCTGCGGACGGTAGGCGAACCGGGGGCGGCGGCGCGGGGTGCTCACCTCACCGTCGTCCGTGGGATCCGAGTCCCCTTCGCCCTCAGCATCTGTCTCGCTGTCGCCGCCGGCGACGGGATCTGCGTCGAGGTATGCGAGGCGGCGCATGAGCACCTGATACATCGAGTCGGTGTCGTCGGTGGTCTCGGCGATGTTGAACGACCGGTACTGGTCTTTGCGCGGCAGCCCGTCTTCGAAGACGACCATGGAGGCGACGACGTTGGTGCCACCGAAATGCGAGATGTCGAAGCACTCGATGCGCAGCGGCGCCTCATCAAGCCCGAGGGCCTCCTGCAACTCGGTGAGCGCGAGGGTGCGGGCGGTGTAGTCGCTGGTGCGGCGGGTCTTGTGTCGCAGCAGCGCCTGCTGCGCGTTCAGCGTGGCCGTGCGCATGAGCTCTGCTCGCTGTCCGCGTTGCGCGACCGCGACCTCGACCTTGCGTCCGCGGCGCTCGCGGAGCCACACCTCGAGTTCGTCGGCGTCGTCGGGAAGGGTCGGCACCAGCACCCGACGCGGCACGTCGACGCCGTCACCGTAGGCGCGCTGGAGCACCTGGTCGACGAGTTCGGGCCCGGAGATGTCCAGTTCCTTGTCGATCGTCGTCGCGCGGACACCGCGCACCCGCCCACCGCGGATGACGAAGTGCTGCACCGCGGCGGCCAACTCGTCTTCGGCGATGCCGAACAGGTCGGCATCCTCATCGGAGGGCAGCACGAGCGCGCTCTTGCTGAGCACTGCGTCGATCGCCTGCAGTTTGTCGCGGAAGCGCGCGGCCGACTCGTAGTCCATCGCCGCCGAGGCGGACTTCATGCTCTGCGTCAGCTCGCGGCGGAAGCGCTCGTCGCCGCCCGCCATGAAGGCGATGAAATCGTCGACCATGGCCCGGTGCTCGGCGATGGTCACCTTCATCGAGCAGGGTCCGCCGCATTTGCCGATCTGACCGGGGAAGCAGGGCCGCCCGGTCGCCATGGCGCGCTTGTAACTGGCGTCGCTGCAGGTGCGGATGGGGAACGCCTTGACCATGAGATCGATGGTCTCGTGCACGGCCCACACCTTCGGGTAGGGGCCGAAGTAACGCGCACCCGGAATCTTGCGATTGCGCGTGACCATGACTCGCGGCGCCTCGTCGGCGAGGGTGATGGCCATGAACGGGTAGGACTTGTCGTCCTTGTAGCGGACGTTGAACGGCGGATCGAACTCCTTGATCCACATGTACTCGAGCTGCAGCGAATCGACGTCGGTCGGGACGACCGTCCATTCGACCGAGGCCGCCGTGGTGACCATGCGGCGGGTGCGCTCGTGCAGCGTTCGCAGGGGCGCGAAGTAGTTCGACAGCCGCTGCCGCAGGTTCTTTGCCTTGCCCACGTAGAGCACCCGGCCGTCGGCGTCGCGGAACCGGTAGACGCCGGGGTCGGTGGGAATCTCTCCGGTGCGCGGCTTATATGGCAGCACGTCGGCCATCAGCTGGCCTTGCGTGCGGCTCGGCCTCCGCCGAGGATCTCGGCAAGGAACTGCCCCGTGTGGCTGTCCTCGACCGCGGCGATCTGCTCCGGGGTGCCGGTGGCGATGATCTCGCCGCCCCCCGATCCGCCTTCGGGTCCGAGATCGATGACCCAATCGGCCGACTTGATCACGTCGAGGTTGTGCTCGATGACGATCACCGTGTTGCCCTTGTCGACCAGGCCGCCCAGCACCTCGAGCAGCTTGCGCACGTCTTCGAAGTGCAGACCCGTGGTCGGCTCGTCGAGGACGTAGATGCTGCGCCCGTTGCTGCGTCGCTGGAGTTCGGTGGCGAGTTTGACGCGCTGCGCCTCGCCGCCGGAGAGCGTGGTCGCCGACTGTCCGAGACGCACGTACCCCAGGCCCACGTCGACGAGCGTGCGGAGGTAGCGGTGAATGGCCTGGATCGGCTCGAAGAACTCCGCTGCCTCTTCGATCGGCATCTCGAGCACCTCGGCGATGTTCTTGCCCTTGTAGTGCACGGCGAGCGTGTCGCGGTTGTACCGCTTGCCGTGGCAGACCTCGCAGTCGACGTAGACGTCGGGCAGGAAGTTCATCTCGATCTTGATCGTGCCGTCGCCGGAGCACGCCTCGCAGCGGCCACCCTTGACGTTGAAGCTGAACCGCCCGGGCAGGTAGCCGCGCACCTTCGCCTCGGGGGTCTCGCTGAACAGGGTGCGGATGCGGTCGAACACGCCGGTGTAGGTGGCCGGGTTCGAGCGCGGCGTGCGACCGATCGGTGCCTGATCGACATGCACGACCTTGTCGAGGTTGTCGAGACCCGTGACCCTCGTGTGCTTGCCCGGCACCGTGCGGGCGCCGTTGAGCCTGGCGGCGAGCACCTGGTACAGGATGTCGTTCACGAGCGACGACTTGCCGGACCCACTCACACCGGTGACGGCCGTGAGGACCCCGAGCGGGAAGTCGGCCGTGACGTTCTTGAGGTTGTTCGCCCGTGCACCGACGACGCTGAGCATGCGCTTGCGGTCGATCTTGCGACGCTTCTTCGGTGTCGCGATCTCGCGGCGCCCGGAGAGGTATTCGCCGGTCATCGAGGCTTCGTCGGCGAGCAGCGCAGAGTAGGGCCCGGAGTGGACGACCTCTCCCCCGCCGACGCCAGCGCCCGGTCCGATGTCGACGACCCAGTCGGCCGCCTCAATGGTCTCTTCATCGTGTTCGACGACGATGAGGGTGTTGCCGAGGTCGCGCAGGGTGAGCAGCGTTTCGATCAGGCGCCGGTTGTCGCGCTGGTGCAGACCGATCGACGGCTCATCGAGCACGTAGAGCACGCCGGTGAGCCCGGAACCGATCTGCGTGGCCAGTCGGATGCGCTGGGCTTCGCCGCCCGAGAGCGAGCCGGCGGAACGGCTGAGGTTGAGATAGTTCAGGCCGACCTGCAGCAGGAAGTCCAGACGCAGGCGGATCTCTCGGAGCACCTGCGCGGCGATCTTCGCCTCGCGGTCGGTGAGCACGAGCTCCTCCATGAAGTCGCGGGCATCGGCGAGACTCAGGTGCGACACCTCGGCAATCGAGTGCCCGTGCACGAGCACCGCGAGCACCTCCGGCTTGAGCCGGTCACCGTTGCACACGGGGCAGGGCACCTCGCGCAGGTACTCTCCCCAGCGGTTGCGCTGGTTGTCGGATTCTGCCTGCAGGTACTGGCGCTCGATGTAGGGCACGACACCCTCGAAGCCCGAGGCGTACCGCATCTCACGGCCATAGCGGTTCTTCCACTTGACCGTGACCTTGTAGTTCTCGCCACGCAGCACGGCCTCGCGCACGTCGGAGTGCAGTTCACGCCACGGAGTGTCGAGCGAGAAGTCGAGGTCACGCGAGAGGCCCTCGAGCAGTCGCTCGTAGTACTGGAAGAGCCCCTTGCCCTGGGTCGTCCACGGCAGGATGACGCCCTCACGAATCGACAGGTCTTCATCACCGAGCATCAGGTCGACGTCGACCGACATGCGGGTGCCGAGCCCTGAACATGCGGGGCAGGCGCCGAACGGCGCGTTGAACGAGAAAGTGCGCGGCTCGACCTCGGTCAGCGTGATCGCGTGACCGTTCGGGCATGCGAGCTTCTCGGAGAAGGACTGCCATGCGGCATCCCCCTCTTCATCGACGAAGTTGACCTGCACGACGCCACCCGCGAGACCCAGCGCAGTCTCGACCGAGTCGGTGACCCGGCCGAGGATGTCGGGCGACGCCACCAGGCGGTCGACGACGACGGCGATGTCGTGCTTGTAGCTCTTCTTGAGCGCCGGCGGCTCGGAGAGCTGGATCAGCTCGCCGTCGACGATTGCCCGCGAGTATCCCTTTGCTCCGAGCTCTCGGAACAGGTCGACGAACTCGCCCTTCTTCTGTGTGACGACGGGAGCGACGATCTGATAGCGGGTGCGCTCGGGCAGTTCCATGAGCTGATCGGCGATCTGCTGCACCGTCTGACGCTGGATCTTGGCGCCACACACTGGACAATGCGGAACACCGATTCGCGCCCACAGCAGACGCATGTAGTCGTAGATCTCGGTGATCGTGCCCACCGTCGAGCGCGGATTGCGGTTGGTCGACTTCTGGTCGATCGAGACTGCCGGGCTGAGTCCCTCGATGAAGTCGACGTCAGGACGGTCGACCTGCCCGAGGAACTGTCGCGCGTAGGCGCTCAGCGACTCGACATACCGACGCTGCCCCTCGGCGAAGATCGTGTCGAACGCGAGGCTGGACTTGCCAGAGCCGGATAGCCCGGTGAAGACGACGAGCGAGTCGCGCGGGATGTCGATGTCGACGTTCTTGAGGTTGTGCACGCGGGCACCGCGAACACTGAGCTTGCCGGGCGTGGCGACGGGAACAATAGGCAC
Source organism: Microbacterium istanbulense (assembly GCF_037204145.1). Classification (NCBI taxonomy): domain Bacteria; kingdom Bacillati; phylum Actinomycetota; class Actinomycetes; order Micrococcales; family Microbacteriaceae; genus Microbacterium; species Microbacterium istanbulense. The sequence continues at coordinate 104,376 of NZ_JBBDGN010000006.1, read as the reverse complement.
CCGTCAAGTCTAAGAGGGGCCACCGACATCGGCTCTGTGAGGGCCGATGCCCGAGCGCCTTAGCGTGCCGCCGGAGCGCGACCCGCGAACGGAGCGAGCCCGTCACGCAGCGTCGCCACGGACTCGAGGTCCATGCCGACGGCGGCCATCACCTGGCGCGGCACGTCGAGCGCGCGGGCGCGAAGCGCAAGGCCGGCATCGGTGAGGTCGATGTCGAGTCGTCGCTCGTCCTCGGTGCTTCGGGTACGGCGTACGAGGCCTTCTTTCTCCAGGCGCTTGACCAGCGGCGAGGCGCTGGCCGGTTCGAGGGCGAGGTCGGTGGCCAGATCGTTCAGCGAGCGGGGCGCCCGCTCCCACAGCGCCAGCATCACCAGATACTGCGGGTGCGTGAGCCCCAGCGGTTCAAGGATCGGGCGGTAGATCGCCACCACGTTGCGTGCGGCCGTCACCATGGCGAAGCACAGCTGGTTCTCCAGGCGCAGCAGGTCATCGTCGTCGGAAGTCATGTTCAGACTATACACACGCACAAATAGTTAGTACACTAAGCATCATGACGAAGAACCCGGAACACGTCCCCCTCCGCACCCGCGTCCGTGAGGCGGGCGGTTGGTACGCGTATCTCAACTCGCGTCTGATCCGCTATGCCGGCCCCGCCTCCGTGGGCCCGTACGAGGCCACGCCTCCCCCGTCGGCCGCCGAACGCGCAGAGCGCGCCTGCCCGCTGTGCGGACACGCGATGAACGAGCATGAGATCGACCGCACGGGCCCGAAGACCCTGGTGCACTGCCCCTGAGGGGTTCAGCCCAGGCCGAGGTTCTCGCGCGCGGCATCCAGCCAGAACATCAGTTCGTCGTCGTCAGCGATCGCCGCCGGCGACACGTCGAGCCAGCTGTTGCCCATCACCTTCGCCCCCATCTGCGCCGGTGCGGCGCCGGGGCGGCCGACCAGCACGGCCCCTTGCTCGTCACCGACGCGGATCAGCAGCACGCCCCCGCCGCGTGACGCCGCGAGGATCTTGCCATCGACGAGAAATGCTCGACTGCCGAACATCCGCTTCTCTTCGAGGGCGAGCTCCGCCCCCACGAGCGCACGGATGCGGTCGGCGAGTTCCATCCCTGCGTCATCCATGCGCATGCCCACCCCTCCGCAGACACCCGTCAGGCGTGTCCGGCCTTCTCCATCGCACGAAGTTCCTTCTTGAGATCCTGCACCTCGTCACGCAGCCGGGCGGCGAGCTCGAACTTCAGCTCGGCCGCGGCGGCCAGCATCTGGTCGGACAGGTCGGCGATCGTCTCCTCGAGCTGCACCGCCCCCTCTGCCGCGATGCCGTCTCGCCGCAGGTTCGGGGTGGGCGACTTGCCCTTGCCGCTCTTGGTCGACCGTCCACGTCCCGCGCGCATGTCTGCCGTATCGGCAGCCTCACGGGCGAGCACCTCCGTGATGTCGGCGATTCGCTTGCGCAGCGGCTGTGGGTCGATCCCGTGCGCGGTGTTGTACGCGACCTGCTTCTCGCGTCGACGGTCGGTCTCTTCGATCGCCGTGCGCATCGAGTCGGTCATGTTGTCTGCGTACATGTGCACCTCGCCCGACACGTTGCGCGCCGCGCGACCGATCGTCTGGATGAGCGAGGTACCCGAGCGCAGAAAGCCCTCCTTGTCGGCGTCGAGGATCGCCACGAGCGACACCTCGGGCAGGTCGAGACCCTCACGCAGCAGGTTGATGCCGACGAGCACGTCGTAGACGCCCGCTCTCAGCTCGCTGAGCAGCTCCACCCGGCGCAGCGTGTCGACATCGGAGTGCAGATAGCGCACCCGTACCCCGTGCTCGCCGAGGAAGTCGGTCAGCTCCTCGGCCATCTTCTTGGTCAGCGTGGTGACCAGCACGCGTTCGTCGCGCTCGACGCGCAACCGGATCTCTTCGAGCAGATCGTCGATCTGCCCCTTCGACGGCTTGACCACGATCTCCGGGTCGACCAGACCGGTCGGACGGATGATCTGCTCGACAACGCCGTCAGCGATACCCATCTCGTACTTGCCCGGTGTCGCCGACAGATACACCGTCTGCCCGATCCGGTTCTTGAACTCGTCGAACCGCAGCGGGCGGTTGTCCATCGCACTCGGCAGCCGGAAGCCGTGCTCGACGAGCGTGCGCTTGCGCGAGGCGTCACCCTCGTACATCGCACCGATCTGCGGCACCGTCACGTGCGACTCGTCGATCACGAGCAGGAAGTCGTCGGGGAAGAAGTCCAGCAGCGTGTGCGGCGGCTCCCCCGCCTCGCGCCCGTCGAGGTGCCGGGAGTAGTTCTCGATGCCGGAGCAGAATCCGAGCTGCTGCAGCATCTCGAGATCGAAGGTCGTCCGCATGCGCAGCCGCTGTGCTTCGAGCAGCTTGCCCTGGCGCTCGAGCTCGGCGAGTCGCTCGGCGAGCTCGGTTTCGATCGTGCCGATCGCGCGCTGCACGACATCCGTTCCTGCCACGTAGTGCGAGGCAGGGAAGATCGGCACGGCGTCGAGCTTCGCGATCACCTCACCCGTGAGCGGATGCAGCGAATAGAGGGCCTCGATCTCGTCGCCGAAGAGTTCGATGCGGATCGCGTGCTCTTCGTAGACCGGGATGATCTCGATCGTGTCGCCGCGCACGCGGAAGTTGCCGCGCGAGAAATCGACGTCGTTGCGGTTGTACTGCATCGCGATGAACTGGCGAATGAGGGCATCACGGTCGTACCGCTCGCCCACCTGCAGAGCGACCATCGCGCGCAAATACTCTTCCGGAGCGCCGAGACCGTAGATGCACGAGACGGTGGACACGACGACGACGTCACGGCGTGAGAGCAGCGAGTTCGTCGTCGAATGGCGCAGCCGCTCGACCTCCGCGTTGATCGAGGAGTCCTTCTCGATGAAGGTGTCCGTCTGCGGGACGTATGCCTCGGGCTGGTAGTAGTCGTAGTACGAGACGAAGTACTCGACGGCGTTATGCGGCAGCAACTCGCGGAACTCGTTGGCCAGCTGCGCGGCGAGCGTCTTGTTATGCGCCATCACGAGGGTCGGGCGCTGCACCTGCTCGATCAGCCATGCCGTCGTCGCAGACTTGCCGGTACCGGTGGCACCCAGCAGGACGACGTCGGTCTCACCCGCGTTGATGCGTGCGGCGAGATCGGCGATGGCCTGCGGCTGATCGCCCGCCGGCATGTATTCGCTGACGACCTCGAACGGCCGGACACTTCGGGTGGGTTCCATACCCTCCAGCGTAGGCGGAGCCACGGACATCGGGACGGCGTCGGCAGCTCGGCCTAGAGTGGACGCGTGATCGAGTTCATCATCGGCACCAGCCTCGCCGCCTCCGCTGGCCTGAACGCATGGATGCCGCTGTTCCTGCTCGGTCTCTCCGATCGCCTGATCCCCGCGGTCGAGCTTCCGTCATCGTGGGCATGGATCTCCAGCGACCTCGCGCTCTGGATCATCGGGGCGCTCCTCGCCCTCGAGATCGTGGCGGACAAGATCCCCGCTCTGGACTCGATCAACGACGTGGTCCAGAGCATCATGCGCCCGGCTTCGGGCGGCATCGTCTTCGGCGCGGGCACGAGCGCGCAGACGGTGGCGGTCGACGACCCGGCGGGGTTCTTCAGCCAGAACACCTGGGTGCCGATCGTCGTCGGCATCGCGATCGCGCTGGTCGTGCACGCCGCGAAGTCGGCGACCAGGGTGGCGGCCAATGCCGTCACGGGTGGCCTGGCGGCCCCGGTGCTCAGCACCGCCGAGGACGCGGCGTCGTTCTCGCTCGCTGCCGCGGCGATCATCGTGCCCATCGTCGCCGGCCTGCTGCTGATCGGCCTGATCATCACGGTCATCGTGCTGATGCGGCGGTGGCGTCGCAGGCGTGAGGCGAAGGCCGCTGCGGCGCACGGCTGACCCCGGTCAGGCGCCGTTCCGAAGTCGTTCCCACAGCGCATCCACCTGCGCGTGCGTGTGCTCCAGCGAGCCGGTCGTGTCGATCAGCACATCCGCGACCGCCCGTCGCTGCTCGTCGCTGACCTGAGCGGCAATGCGGGCGCGTGCCTGCGCAGCATCCATCCCGCGCAGCTCGATGAGCCGCTGCTCCCGCAGCGCGGCGGGCGCGTCGGCGACGATGATGAGGTCCCACGGGTCGTCGACCCGCGCCTCCACGAGCAGCGGCACGTCGTAGACAACGACCGCGTCAGCATCCGCCGCAAACGCCTCGGCGAACCGCCGCGCGGACTCCGCTCGCACGGCAGGATGCACGATGGCGTTCAATCGGGCGAGTGCCTCCTCGTCCCCGAACACCCTGGCTCCCAGCGCCGCCCGATCAAGTGCGCCGTCGGCGGTGATCATGGCGGAACCGAAGTCCTGGGCGATACGCGCCAGCACGTCGGTGCCGGGCGCCTGCACATCGCGCACGATCTGATCCGCATCGACGATCACGGCACCGTGCTCAGCGAGGCGAGCGGCGATCGTCGACTTTCCCGACGCGATGCCGCCGGTGAGCGCGAGGAGAGGCATGGCTCCATCCTGACACGCGCCGAGCCCACCACGCCCGCGCCTGATTAGCATGGAGGCATGCCGCGGCGTGCACACGACTACCGGGGGCTCACTCAGCTGAGCCGCCTTCGTCTGCTCCGCGCCATCCAACGCACGCCGGGGCTGCTGCTCAGCGAACTGGCAGAGATCGCCGAGCTGCACACCAACACGGCGCGCGAACACCTGCGGGTGCTCGAAGACGAGGGTCTGGTGCGCAGTGAGACCCAGCCCACCGGAGGTCGGGGCCGGCCGCCGATCGTCTATCTCCCGGTGCGCGAGGCTGACAGTTCCCCCGCGGCCTCGCGACGGGTGGCCGCAGCGACCGCGAGCGGCGATGCCCTCCGGCGGATGTCTCCCGATCTCGACAGCAGCGCCGACCTCGGCACCGCGGCAACCCACCAGCTCGACGCGCTCTACGAGCATCTCGAAGATGCCGGGCTGCAGCCCGACCTCGATGAGCGCGAACTCACCATGACTCTCGCCCCCTGCCCATATCACCGGGCGGTGGAAGAGGATCGACCGCTGGTCTGCTCGGTACACGCGCGGCTCGTGCAGGATGTGCTCACGCAAGTACCGGGCCCGATCGAGCTGCGCCGAGTCGATCCGTTCGTCACCCCGCACAGCTGCGTGATCGCACTGGGGATGAAAGGCGAGGCGACCCGCGTGCCGCGCACGCGGCGCCCCGCGGCCGCACCCGACGAAGGTCACTGAGCGCCGCCTAGACTGGCGAGAGGCGATGTCGGAGGTGACCGCATGGGCGGGGTGGCGCGAGTGATCACGGTGTCCGATCGCGCCGCCGCCGGAGTCAGGGACGATCGGTCCGGCCCGCTCGCCGCCGAGCTGCTCCACGCGGCCGGCTGGGCGAGCACCGTCGTCGTCGTGCCCGACGAACGCGAACAGATCGCGGATGCCGTGCGCCACGCCGTCGCCGAGGGCGGGCGTCTGGTGATCACCACCGGCGGTACCGGTCTGAGCCCCCGTGATGTCACGCCCGAGGCGACCGCTCCCCTGCTCGATCGCGCCGTGCCTGGTATCGCCGAAGAGATCCGGCGGGTCGGGTCCGTGCACGTGCCGACGGCGCTGCTCTCCCGCGGTCTGGCCGGTGTGCATGGCGGTGCACTGGTGGTGAACCTCGCCGGCTCCCCCGGCGCCGTGCGGGACGGCATCCCCGTGGTGCTGTCGTTGGCCGACCATGTGATCGCCCAGCTCGACGGAGGGGATCACCCGTGATCACGATCGCCGAGATCGCATCGAACCCACTGGATGTCGCCGCCCACCTCACGGCGGTCGCCGATCCGCGCGCCGGCGCAACGGCCCTGTTCGTCGGCACCGTCCGTGATCACGACCCGGGAGCGGACGGCGAAGTGGTGCGGCTGGAGTACAGCTCGCATCCGGATGCCGCGCAGACCCTCGCAAACCTCGCGGCAGAGCTCGACGCCCCCGACCTGCGGATCGCGATCACCCACCGCATCGGCGATCTCGCCGTCGGCGATGTCGCCATCGTGTGCGCGGTCTCGAGCGCGCACCGCGCCGAGGCCTTCGACGTGAGCCGTGCGCTGGTGGAACGCGTAAAGGTGGCACTCCCGATCTGGAAGCGACAGGTCACCGCCGACGGCGAAGGATCGTGGGTGGGGCTGTGAGCGTCTTCGACGGACCCCTGGTCGACCGGTTCGGGCGCGTGCACCGCGACCTGCGCATCTCGCTCACCGACAAGTGCAATCTGCGCTGCACCTATTGCATGCCCGCCGAGGGTGTTCCCTGGCTGGCAAAGCAGAACCTGCTCACCACCGACGAGATCGAACGCGTTGCCCGCGTGCTCGCGCGCCTGGGCATCGTGGAGATCCGCCTGACCGGCGGTGAGCCCCTCTTGCGCCCCGACGTCGTCGACGTCGTGCGACGGCTCAGTCGGATCGACGGCGAGGACGGCCCGCTGCAGGTGTCGATGACGACCAACGGCATCCGACTCGACCGCGTGATCGACGAGCTCGTCGAGGCGGGTCTGGAACGCCTGAACATCAGCCTCGACACGGTGCGCCCCGAGCGGTTCGCCGAGCTGACCCGCCGCGACCGCCTGGAAGACGTGCTGCTGGGCATCCGCGCAGCGCAGGACTCCGGTCTGCGGCCGCTGAAGATCAACACGGTGGCGATGCGTGATGTCAACGACGATGAGTTCTGCGATCTCCTGCGCTTCGCTCAGGCGCATGACGCCCAGCTGCGATTCATTGAGCAGATGCCGTTGGATGCAGGGCACATCTGGACCCGGCAGCGGATGGTTCCCGGCGAGGAGATTCTCGCGAAGCTGTCGGCGGAGTTCGAGCTCAGCCCGGTCGGTGCGCGGGGCGCGAGCCCCGCTGAGGTGTTCCGCGTCGACGGCGGAATGACAACGGTCGGCGTCATCGCCTCGGTCACGGCCCCCTTCTGCGGATCGTGCGACCGGGTGCGGCTGACCGCGGACGGTCAGGTGCGCAACTGCCTGTTCGCTCGCGAGGAGTCCGACCTGATCGGTCTGCTGCGCGCCGGCGGCACCGACGAGGACGTGGCACGGATGCTGCGCCAGAACATCGAAGGAAAGCGGGCCGGGCACGGGATCGATGACCCCGGGTTCCTGCAGCCCGACCGCCCGATGTCGGCGATCGGCGGGTGAGGGTCAGCCGCCGGCGAACGGTGGCAAGACGTCGACCGTCGCCGTGTCTGGCACGCGCGCGTCATCGCCGAGCCGCTCACCGTCGACGAGCACAGCGCAGCGGGCCAGCACCCGGGTGAATTCGGCGCCGTGTTGTTCGGCCAGCCGCTGCCGGAGGATGCCGAGCGTCAGGGAATCGTCGATCTGCTGCTCTTCACGTCCGGCTGCTTCGGCCGCACCGGCGAAGTATCTGATCTTCATTCCTGCTCCGGAATGCGGGCCCGCACGGTGGCGGCGGCATCCTCGAAGGGCATTCCTCCGGCCACCGCGAGTCCCACGAGATAGGTCGTGATCGGCCCGGCGGGGCGCATGACGCCATGGGCGACGTCTCGGGTGAGGTCGAGCAGGGCTCCGACGGGGGCGTCACGCGCCACGCCGAGATCGCCGGCGAGGTCGGCCGCCCATCGCGCGAGGTGGTCCGGAGTGTCAGTCATGTGACCGGTCCCTTCTGTCTTCGTCCATCGTGCCGTGTTCCTGCGCGGCACGGTAGGCGGCGATGTCATCCCAGGTGTCGAGGTCGCTGGAGGCCCCTTCGGCATCCCTCACGCGCATGATCGTGAGCGGCGCGATCAGACGCCGCAGCGAGGCGTTCGTCGGCTCGCCCAGCGCCGCCAGCGCCCGGCGCAGTGCGCTGACGCGGTAGAGGCCCGCGAGGGGCTGATCGTGCCCATCGGCATCCTGCAGGATCACCGCATCCACCTCCTCCGGGAACCCCGCCCGCTCCACCTGCCGCACGATGTCGGCGGCGCGTGGAAGATCGCTGGCGAGCAGCCAGACGCGCTCGGCCCCGGCGACGAGTGGGAGCGCCGCCGCGAGCCCTGCGACCGGCCCTCCGAATGGAGGCTGCTCACGCACCGTGCGGATGCCGGGACCGCCGAGTGCATCCGGCCCGGCGATGACGATCGGGGCGCACCCGGCCACGGCCGCGCACACCGAGGCGATGAGCGGCATGCCGCCGATCTCGATCTGCGCCTTGTCGGCCCCGCCCAGACGCGACGCGCGCCCGCCGGCGAGGATGATCGCGGCAGGGGGTCCGGCGACAGTCACCGCACCCAATCCCCGCTCTTGCCACCGGTCTTGCGGATGAGCGCGATGTCGACGATCTCGACGCGCTTGTCGAGACCCTTGACCATGTCGACGATGGTGAGCGCGGCGACGCTCACCGCAGTCATCGCCTCCATCTCGACGCCCGTACGATCTGCCGTGCGCACGGTGGCGGTGACCTGCACGCCGTCCGCGACGAGCTCAAGGTCGACCGTCGCCCCATGCACACCGATTATGTGGGCGAGAGGGATGAGCTCGGCGGTGCGTTTCGCGCCCTGGATGCCGGCGATGCGTGCGACGGCGAACACATCACCCTTGGGCGTCGTGCCATCGCGGAGCGCCGCCAGCACGACCTCGGAGCATCGCACCTTCCCGGTGGCGGTGGCGCTGCGGATCGTCGGCTGCTTCTCGGTCACGTCGACCATGCGCGCGTGGCCCTGATCGTCGAGGTGGGTGAAGTTCATGCGAGCACCTGCGTCTCTGACACCATCAGTACGGTCACGGAGTCTCCTTCTTGCACCCGCTCGGTTTCGGCGGGGATCACGGCGAGATCGCTGGCGCGGGCGAGTGAGGCGACGAGATGCGACCCGCTCCCCCCGGCGCTGGCAGGCAGCACGACGCCAGCGTGAATGGTCACCGGCAGCACCTGGGTCCGCCCGGGCGGGCACCGCCACGACGTTCCAGCGGGCAGAACCACCTGTCGCCGCTCGAGGTCGCGATGGCCCGCGAGGCGTCGTACAGCGGGGCGGACGAAGATCTCGAACGACGCGGCCACGCTCACGGGGTTTCCCGGCAGGCAGAACACGAGCGCACCGCTCTCGGCGACACCGAAGCCCTGTGGTTTGCCGGGCTGCATCGCCACACTCTCGAAGCGCACCGGGGTCTCGTCCGATCCGGCGCCGTCGAGCACGGACTTCACCACGTCGAACGCGCCGACACTGGCACCACCGGACAGCACGATGAGGTCGGCATCGATGCGGTCGAGCTCTGCCCGCAGGGCAGCGTCATCATCGGCCACCGTGCTCACGTGCACGACCTGGGCGCCTGCGGCGGTGAGCGCGGCGGTGAGCAGGTGCGAGTTCGATTCGGGGATCTGCCCGCGCTGCGGCGTGTCGCCCGGCGCGATGAGCTCGGAACCGGTGGAGATCACGGCGGCGCGCGGTGCAGGGATCACGAGCACCTCATCGTGTCCGGCCGAGGCGATCGACGACAGCTGCCAGGGACCGAGCACCGTTCCCGCGGTGACGACGACGGTTCCGGCTGCGGCGTCCTCTCCGCGGCGACGGATGTGTACGCCGGCGACGGGTGCCTGGGTGATCACGATGTGCGATGGCGGTTCCGCGCCGAGGAACACCCCGTGATCGGTGTGTTCCACCGGAACGATCGCGGTGGCATCCGACGGCACGGGCGCACCCGTCATGATGCGGACGGCTTCGCCGGCGCGGACGGGCGGATCATCCGCCGAACCGGCCGGCACGTCGGCCACGACCCGCAGACGCGCGCCGACGACAGCATCCTCGGTACGGACGGCGTATCCGTCCATCGCCGAGTTGTCGAACAAGGGCACCGGCCACCGGTTGGTGACGTCTTCGGCGAGCACCAGGCCGAGGGCACGCTCGAGCGAGTGGCGCCGGGGCGTGAGCGGGTGGGCCGCGGCGAGGATGCGTCCGCGATGCGTTTCCAGCGGAATCATGCGTCGCTCCCCACCGTCGAGCGGTGGCGGCGCTGCCAGGCCGCGTAGCCGCCGTCGAGCAGCCGAATGTCGGCCGCCGGATGCTCCGTCTGCAGGGCATCGGCCGCGAGTCGCGCGCGCGGACCGAGCTGACAGTAGATGACGATGACCGCATCGGTCGGCACCGCACGAGGATCCGTGCGCAGCTGTCCCAACGGGAGCGAGACCGCGCCCGGGATGCTTCCGGCGGCGAACTCCTCGGGTTCGCGGACGTCGAGTAGAAGTGTGGGCCCCAGCCGATCCAGATCATCGAAGCTCACGCGGGTGTGTCCCCCCTCGGAGGCCGGTGGCTGCGGAGCAGGGCGGAGGGGAATCTCACGCGTCCGCGCGGAGAGCGCATCAATGACGAGCATCCGCCCGACGAGCGGCTCGCCGATCCCGACGATCAGCTTGACCGCCTCCGCGGCGAGGATGCCCCCGAGCTGGCCGCACAGGGCACCGAGTACCCCTGCTTCCGCACACGACGGAACCTCGTCGGGCGGTGGCGCGGTGGGGAAGACATCGCGAAGGCGCAGGGGCTGCCCGCTGGACGGCCGCGACCAGAACACCGTCGCTTGGGCATCGAAGCGCAGCACGGAGCCCCAGACCAGTGGCAGCCCGAGGCGATCCGCGGCATCCGCGACGTCGTACCGGGTCTCGAACGTGTCCGTGCCGTCGATGACGAGATCGTAGCCGCGCAGCAGCCGCTCCGCGTTGGCCGACGTCAGGCGCTCATCGTGCCGCACGACCTGCGTGTGCGGCGACAGGGACTGCACGCGCTCCGCGGCGACCTCGGCCTTCGGCCGCCCGATGTCCGTGGTCGCGAACAGCACCTGACGCTGGAGGTTGGACGCATCCACGACATCGTCATCGCCGATCCCGATCACCCCGACGCCCGCGGACGCGAGGTACTGCAGGACAGGTGAGCCCAGGCCGCCCGCGCCGATCACGATCACGCGTGCGGCACGCAATCGACGCTGCCCGAGGTCACCGATCTCGGGCAGACGCAGCTGCCGCGCCGCGCGTTCGCGCTCGTCAGCGGGGAGCGCGTCGGCGGGTGCCACCAGCGGTGCGAAGGCCATGTCTCCACGCTACCGGGCGGCCACGCCGCGCGGCTCGGCGACCGAGCCGACTCCTCAGGTCCGCTCAGTGCGCAGATGCGGCTTAGTTGCGATCGTTCGACCGCGCATGCGGGTCTAGCATGATCCTCATGACGAGTTTTCGGATTCGCGAAGCCGCCGCGCTGCTGTCTGTGAGCGACGACACAGTGCGCCGCTGGATCGACGCAGGCCAGCTGCCCGCCGATACGGATGCGTCCGGACGCCTGGTTGTGCAAGGCACCGACCTGGCGGCATACCTCACCCGCACAGCGACCGTCCCCGGCGACGCGGGTGAGCACGCGTCCAGCGCCAGGAACCGTTTCGTCGGCGTCGTGACCGACATCGTCTCCGACACGGTGATGTCACAGGTCGAACTGCGCAGCGGACCACACCGGGTCGTATCGCTCATGTCGACCGAGGCCGTGCGCGATCTCGGGCTCGAGGTCGGCAGCCTCGCCACCGCGATCGTCAAGGCGACGAACGTCATCGTCGAGACCCCGCGCACCGAACGCGGCTGACCAGGGCAGCCGATTGATCAAGAGCGTGAAGACACTCCCCCGGATGCTGGCGACCGCACTCGCCGTCGTGAGCCTCGCGCTCACCGGCTGTGCAGCGTCGTCGGCCGGCCCGTCGGACGGTCCCGCCTCTACCTCGCAGAACCAGCCGCTGATCATCTTCGCCGCGGCATCCCTTCAAGGCGCCTTCGACGAACTCGCGGTCGCGTTCACCGCGGCGCATCCGGAGTATCCCGAGCCGACGATCCAGTACGACGGCTCGCAAGCACTGGCGACCCAGATCATCGACGGTGCCGATGTGGACGTGATCGCCTTCGCCAGCGAGGAGAGCCTGGTGCCGGTCACCGCGGCCGGTCGCGCCGACGCCGGGGAGATCTTCGCCAGCAACACCCTGCAGATCGCGGTCGCGCCGGGCAATCCGCACGGCATCGAGGATCTGGCCGATCTCGCCGATCCTGCGCTCAGCGTCGTCCTGTGTGCACCTGAAGTTCCCTGCGGGGCCGCGTCGGCGACCCTGCTGCGCAACGCCGGGGTCGAAGTGACGCCGGTCAGTGAGGAGACCAACGTCACCTCCGTCGTCACCCGGGTCGCGAGCGGTGAAGCGGATGCCGGGCTCGTCTACGCCACCGATGTGGCGGCGGCGAGCGGGGCACTCGAGGGCATCACCCCCGCCGGCGCCGCGGATGTCGCCAACCGCTATCCGCTCGCGATCGCCACGGACGCCCCGTCGCCGCAGGCTGCGCGCGAATTCGCAACCTTCGTGCTGTCCTCCGAGGGCAGGAAGATCCTCGCTGCATTCGGTTTCGGTGCGCCATGACGCTTCCTCGCCTGGTGTACGTTCCGGCGTTGGTGGCCATCGCGCTGCTCGTGCTGCCGATCGTCGGTCTCCTGTCGCGAGTGCGCTGGGAGCGGCTCGGGGAGGATCTCCTCTCCCCCGCGGCTCTGAAAGCACTCGGCCTGTCGCTGGGCACAGCGAGCGCTGCGACGATCGTGTGCCTGCTGATCGGGGCACCGCTGGCGCTGGTGATCGCCCGAGCATCGCGCAGGACGGCAGCAGTGCTGCGCACGCTCGTCCTGGTGCCGCTGGTCCTTCCTCCCATGGTCGGTGGCCTGGCGCTGCTGTCCCTGCTCGGGCGTAGCGGTCTGATCGGCAGGCCCCTCTTCGAGTCGACCGGCGTCAGCATCCCCTATACGACGGCCGCGGTCGTCATCGCTCAGTCCTTCGTCGCTCTGCCGTTCCTCGTGATCGCACTCGAGGGGGCGCTGCGCACCTCGGGCATCAGCCACGAGCAGGTCGCGGCCACACTGGGCGCAGGTCGATGGCGGGTCCTCACCCGGATCACCCTTCCGTTGGTTCTGCCTGGGCTCGTCGCGGGCACGGTGCTGTGTTTCGCACGGGCGCTGGGCGAGTTCGGTGCCACGGCCCTGTTCGCCGGCAACGCCGAGGGCACCACGCGCACCATGCCACTGGCGATCTACACCGCGTTCAACGGCGTGGGGGTCAGCCAGGACTCGGCCATCGCGCTTTCCCTGCTGCTGCTCGTCTGCGCGGCCGTGATCGTCAGTGCACTGCGGTCGTGGCGTGAGGATGCGGTGCGATGAGCGCTCCGACCGCCGTGGGCGCGCTGGACGCAGACGTCGTCGTGCAGCGCGAGGGGTTCCGAATGCAGGCGACGCTGGATGTCGCCGCCGGCGGGCGTCTGGCCGTTCTGGGCCCGAACGGATCCGGCAAATCGACGCTCATCGGTGCTCTGGCAGGCCTCCTACCGCTCACCGCCGGGAAGGTGTGCCTCGACGGGCGTGTGCTCGAGCGGGCCGGCGGCCCGCGCACACGCCCAGAACACCGCCGCATTGCTTTGCTGGATCAAAAGCCACGGCTATTCCCCCATTTGTCGGTAGCGCAGAACATCGCCTTCGCTCCGCGGGCCCGAGGCATGGCGCGCGCGGACGCACTGCGGGCGGCAGAGAGCTGGCTCGACAGGTTGGGTCTGTCCGGACGCGGCGGGGACCGGCCGCACCGGTTATCCGGGGGGCAGCAGCAGCGAGTCGCGATCGCGCGAGCGCTGGCGGCGGAGCCGGAGTTGGTACTGCTCGACGAGCCGTTCGCGGCGCTGGATGCTGAAAGCGCGCCACTGGTGCGCCGGATGCTGGCCGAAGAACTGACTGAGCGCGGTGTTTCCAGCATCCTGGTCACGCACGATCTGGCGGATGCCTGGCAGCTTGCGGACCACTGCATCGTGCTCGGTCACGGGCGCGTCCTCCAGCACGCGACTCCGGCGGAGCTGGTCTCGGCCCCCCGGCATCCGTTCACCGCGCGCCTCGCCGGCTATTCCGTGGTGCGGGGCGTCTGGACAGGCGCGGCCCTGGCCCTGGCGGACGGTCCGGATCTGCCGGCAGTCGCGGAGGGCGAGCTTGCTACGGGAGAGGCCGCTTTCGCGGTGCTCGCGCCTCGCTCGGTCGTCGTCGCAGCGGACGGCGCGCACGCGATGCGGGTGGATACGGTGACCGCGCATGCCGGGGCGATCGGCGTGGAGCACCGGTCGGGTCTCGCGGCAGAGGTGCCGCACGAGGGCATCCAGTCGCCGGCAGCACTGCCTCGGGTGGGCGATGTGGTGCGTGTGCAGGTGCCGCTGCTGTCGGTGAGGCGTTCTGTGGACGCCTCGGCATCGGACTGAGCAGACGCGGAACGGGCCGCCACTCACCCGAGGGTGTGGTGACGGCCCGTTCGTGTCAAGCGGTGCTTACGCGTTGCCGCCCGAGAGCTTCTCGCGCAGAGCGGCGAGAGCCTCGTCGTCGGCAAGGGTGCCGGCGCCGGTCGAGTCGCTCGAGAACGAGGGGGCACCGAAGTCGGCGCCGGCCTCTGCCTCGGCCTCGGCGGCCTTCGCCACCTGAGCCTTGTGGGCTTCCCAGCGAGCCTGAGCAGCGGCGTACTCCTGCTCCCAAGCCTCGCGCTGGGCGTCGAAGCCTTCCTTCCAAGCACCGGTCTCGGCGTCGAAGCCCTCCGGGTACTTGTACTCGCCGTTCTCGTCGTACTCGGCGAGCATGCCGTACAGGGCCGGGTCGAACTCGGTGCCGTTGGGGTCGACCGACTCGTTGGCCTGCTTGAGCGACAGCGAGATGCGGCGACGCTCGAGGTCGATGTCGATGACCTTGACGAAGACCTCTTCGCCGACCGACACGACCTGCTCAGCCAGCTCGACGTGCTTGCTGGAGAGCTCGGAGATGTGGACGAGGCCCTCGATGCCGTCTGCGACGCGAACGAACGCACCGAACGGAACGAGCTTGGTGACCTTACCCGGGGTGACCTGGCCGATGGCGTGGGTGCGGGCGAAGACCTGCCACGGGTCCTCCTGGGTCGCCTTCAGCGACAGCGAGACGCGCTCGCGGTCGAGGTCGACCTCAAGGATCTCGACGGTGACCTCCTGGCCAACCTCGACGACCTCAGAGGCGTGCTCGATGTGCTTCCAGGACAGCTCGGAGACGTGCACGAGGCCGTCCACGCCGCCCAGGTCGACGAACGCACCGAAGTTGACGATCGACGACACGACACCCTTGCGGACCTGACCCTTGTGCAGGTTGTTCAGGAACGTGGTGCGCGACTCCGACTGCGTCTGCTCGAGCAGCGCACGGCGGCTCAGCACGACGTTGTTGCGGTTCTTGTCGAGCTCGAGGATCTTGGCCTCGATCTCCTGACCGAGGTACGGGGTGAGGTCGCGGACACGGCGCAGCTCGATGAGCGACGCGGGCAGGAAGCCACGCAGGCCGATGTCGACGATGAGGCCACCCTTGACGACCTCGATGACGGTGCCGGTGACGACGCCGTCGTTCTCCTTGATCTTCTCGACGTCGCCCCAGGCGCGCTCGTACTGCGCACGCTTCTTGGAGAGGATCAGACGGCCTTCCTTGTCCTCCTTCTGGAGAACGAGAGCCTCGACCTCGTCGCCGACCTTGACGACCTCGTTCGGGTCGACGTCGTGCTTGATGGAGAGTTCGCGGGAGGGGATGACGCCCTCGGTCTTGTAGCCGACGTCGAGCAGAACCTCATCGCGGTCGATCTTGACGATCGTGCCCTCGATGATGTCGCCGTCGTTGAAGAACTTGAGGGTCTTCTCGACCGCGGCCAGGAAGTCCTCAGCAGAGCCGATGTCGTTGATCGCGACCTGCTTGGTGGCCGGGGCGGTCGTTGCGCTAGTCATGTAGTGGGTTGTCCTTGTTGATGGATAGTCGGGCCCTGCGGCCTGGCACGAGGCCAGAATGGTGCCGTAGGGCGAATTGGGTGTGGATTGCGATGTCACGCAGGCATGCGGATGCTAGCCACGAGTGACACTTCAGATTATCAGACACAACCGGTGGCGCGAACCCTCTATTCCCTTGTGGATAACTCCTGCGGGGTTCGACGGGGCCGGGTTACCGTGGCCGGGTGACTCACGCAGCTGCCTCCCCCCGCTTCGTCGGCGCGCTCTGCGCGCTCACCCTGTCGATCGGCGTGCTCGCCGCCTGCACACCCGCACCCGAACCGACCCCGACAGCGACCGCCCTCTTCGCCTCAGATGAGGAGGCCTTCGCCGCGGCCGAGGAGACGTATCGGGCGTACACAGAAGCCCTGAACGAAGTTGACACGTCGAAGCCACAGACATTTGAAGCGGTGTACAAGTACACGACCGGCGACTTTCAGAATCGCGATCGCAAGAACTTCAGCACCTTGCACGCTGAACGGTTCGCGATGACGGGCGACTCTCAACTGGTGCGCTTTGAAGGGCTGAAGTTTGACAACGAATCAACGATCACAGCTGAGATCTGCGTCGACGTCAGCAAGACCGATGTGATCAATCAGGATGGAGTCTCGATGGTTCCGGACGACCGTCCCGATGTTTCTGGCGCAATCGTCAAGTTCGAGCTTGATGACGACGAGGTTCGAATCGCTCGAGCTGACCGACTGGAGCCGGACACATGCGTAGCGGGCTAGTGGTTGCTGCGACAGCCGCTGCCATCGGCTTCGTGATCTTGGTATCTAGCCCGGTGAGCGCGGAAGAAGTTCCGGACAAGGGTGATGGTGTCGGCGGCACTGACTTCGTGACGTCGAACGACGGAAACGCTGTGACGACGTCCGCCACTCGCACATCAGGCGGGGGCCGGGGCGACAACTCCGGCGGCAACAGCAACGATGATTACGGCACCGGTGGATCGAACAACACCGAGTACATTCCGGTGTTCGAGGAACAGACCTTCATGGAGAAGGTCTGCCTGACCTGGACCAGCTACGAAGAGTGCTTGCGAGAGGTCTTCCCTGATGCGACGCCGGAAGAGATCGAGGAGTTCGAGGCGATCCCCGCCATCACCATCACCGATCTCGCCCGCTTCGCTCCCGCCGGCACTCCCCTGTCCGGCGAACCCGACAACCTCGGCGTCGCCGGACTCCCCACGAACTTCGTCGCCTCGGCATCCGTCCAGACCCAAAACGGCGACCTCTTCGGCTTCCCGATCCGGGTCCGATTCACCCCCGCCACATACTCCTTTCACTACGGCGACGGTGCCACCGACTCGGGCAGCGAGGGCGGCACATCTTGGGCATCGCTCGGCCAGGCCCAGTTCACTCCCACCGACACGTCTCACACCTATGCGGAGCGCGGCACCTACGATGCCCGCGTCGACGTCGCCTACACCGCCGAGATCGACCTCGGTGGTGGATGGTTCTCCATCCCTGGCCAGCTCAACACCACCGGGCCCGCGCAGGAGATCCGCATCTTCGAGGCACACACGGCGCTGGTCGCGAACACCTGCTCCGAACGCCCGTCGGCCCCGGGCTGCTGAACTCGACCCTTCGACAAGCTCAGGGACCCAGGGAGGGCCCTTCGACAAGCTCAAGGACCCGGGGAGGGCCCTTCGACAAGCTCAGGGACCCAAGGGGGGCAAGCTCAGGGCCCTTCGACAAGCTCAGGGACCGAGGGCGACAAGCTGAGGGACCCGCACCGTAGGCTGTGACCGTGACCGATCGCCTCATGCTTCTCGACACCGCGTCCCTGTACTTCCGCGCGTTCTATGGGGTGCCGGACAAGGTCAAGGCACCGGACGGCATGTCGGTCAACGCCGTACGCGGACTGCTCGACATCGTCGCCAAGCTCGTCAGCACCTACAAGCCCACGCATGTGGTCGCCTGCTGGGACGACGACTGGCGCCCGCAGTGGCGGGTCGACCTCATCCCCAGCTACAAGGCGCACCGGGTAGTCGAGGTCATCGCCGCAGGTCCCGACGTCGAAGAGGTGCCCGACCCGCTCGAGCAGCAGATCCCCCTCATTCGTGAGACGCTCACGGCCCTCGGCATCCCGATCATCGGCGCGGCAGAGCACGAGGCCGACGACGTCATCGGCACTCTTGCGACCCGCTCAGCACTTCCCGTCGACATCGTGACCGGCGACCGCGACCTCTTCCAGCTCATCGACGACGCCCGCGACGTGCGCGTCGTCTACACCGCACGCGGCATGAGCAACCTCGACGTCCTCACCGACGCATCGGTCGTCGCCAAGTACGGCATCCTCCCGTCGCAGTACGCCGACTTCGCCACCATGCGCGGCGACGCCTCAGACGGGCTCCCCGGCGTGAAG
Organism: Microbacterium istanbulense; assembly: GCF_037204145.1. Lineage (NCBI taxonomy): Bacteria > Bacillati > Actinomycetota > Actinomycetes > Micrococcales > Microbacteriaceae > Microbacterium > Microbacterium istanbulense. The sequence continues at coordinate 86,186 of NZ_JBBDGN010000006.1, read as the reverse complement.
GGCATCGGCGAGAAGACCGCCGCCACCCTGCTGCAGACCCACGGCGACCTCGACGCCATCCGCGCGGCCGCCGCCGCGGGCGATGGCATGAGCGCCTCGGCATCCGCACGCTTTGCCGATGCGGCCGCCTACCTCGACGTCGCTCCGACTGTCGTGCGCGTCGCGACCGACCTCGACATCGACGTCCCGTCCGCCCCGCTTCTGCCGCTGGAGCCGGCACAGGCGGACGCCGCACGTGCACTCGCCGAAGCATGGAACCTCGGCACGTCGATGGACCGCGCCATCAGCGCGATCGACGGACGCTGAACGGGTCTACCCGCGCGCCCAGGAGCGCAGGCGCTCCAGACCCCACGTGGTGACGATCCGCTCCGCCGGAACCCCGGCCTTCTCCGCACGCTCCGCCCCGTAGTCGAGCAGCGAGAGCTGTCCCGGGGCATGGGCATCGGAGTCGATCGAGAAGAGACATCCCTCATCCAGCGCGATCGCGATGAGGTCGTCCGGCGGATCCTGCCGCTCGGGCCGGGAGTTGATCTCGACAGCAACCCCGTTCTCGGCGCAGGCGGCGAACACCGCTCGTGCGTCGAACTGCGACGGCGGCCTCGTACCCCGCTCCCCCTGCACCAGGCGCCCGGTGCAGTGCCCGAGCACGTCGACGCGAGGGTCGGAGACCGCGGCGATCATCCGCGCGGTCATCGGTCCGGCATCCATCCGCAAGAGGGAATGCACCGAGGCGACGACGATGTCGAGTTCGTCGAGCAGCTCGTCCGCCTGGTCGAGCGCGCCGCGCTCAAGAATGTCGACCTCGATGCCGGCGAGCACGGTCAAACCGTCACCCGAAAGCGCCCGCACGAGCGGGATCTGTTCGCGCAACCGCTCGGCCGACAGTCCACGTGCCACACGCAGGCGAGGCGAATGGTCGGTGATGGCCAGGTATTCGTGACCAAGCGCACGCGCGGCGTCCGCCATCGACTCCAGCGACGTCGTCCCGTCTGACCAATCGCTGTGCGCATGCAGATCGCCGCGCAGTCTGGCGCGCAGTGCCGACACGCGCTGGGGCTCCACCGCGCCGCGCAGCTCTCTCAAGTACGCGGGTGTCTCCCCCGCCTGCGCCTGCCGGATCACCTCGAACGTTGACGCACCGATCCCCTTCGCCGCCCGCAGCCGCGTCGGATCCGACCGCACGTCCTCGGGCAGCGCCGCGAACGCTGCTGCCGCCTGCCGGAACGCTCGCGCCCGATACCGGGATGCCCGCTCGCGTTCGAGCAGCTCGGCGATCTCGATCAGGGCAGCGACAGGATCCATCGACGCTCAGTCCGTCAGCGGTTCCCTGGTCGCCTGCACCCAGGCATCCAGCTTCGCCGTCGCCCTCCCGTCATCGACTGCTCGCTCAGCGACCGCGTACGCGGTGCGCAGGCGCTGGACGATCGGCACCTGCGTGAGCGAGGCGTCGTGCGACAGCTCGTAGGCGACGATGCCGGCGGCGGCGTTCAGCAGCACGATGTCGCGCACCGGCCCCTGCTCTCCCGCGAGCGTGCGGCGCAAGACGTTGGCGTTGTGCTCCGGCGAGCCGCCGATGAGGTCAGAGAGATCTGCGAGCGGGATGCCGAGATCGCGAGGGTCGAGGTCATGCTCGTGGATGTCACCGCGCGCGACCTCCCAGATGCGGCTGTGCCCGGTGGTCGTCAGTTCATCCAGTCCGTCATCACCGCGGAACACCAGCGCCGTGGCGCCGCGCGTGCGGAAGACGCCGGTGATCAGCGGCACACGATCGAGCTGCGCCACGCCGACGGCGTTCGCTTCAGCTCGGGCTGGGTTGCACAGCGGACCGAGCATGTTGAACACCGTGGGCACTCCGAGTTCGGAGCGCACGATGCCGGCGTGCTTGAAGCCGGGGTGGAACGCTGCCGCCCACGCGAAGGTGATGCCCGTCGCGTCGAGCACCTTCGACACGCGCTCAGGGTCGAGGGAGATGTCGAGCCCGAGGGCGGAGAGCACATCCGACGACCCCGACGAGGAACTCGCTGCTCTGTTGCCGTGCTTGACCACGGGGATGCCACTCGCGCCGATGATGATCGCCGCGGTCGTCGACACGTTGACTGTGCCGACCCGATCGCCGCCCGTGCCGACGATGTCGAGCACGTCGCTCGAGACGGGAAGAGGCACGGCCGCCTCGAGGATCGCATCGCGGAAGCCGACGATCTCATCGATCGTCTCGCCCTTCGCCCGCAGCGCAACGAGGAAACCCGCCAGCTGCGCTTCGGACACCTTGCCCTGCATCACCTGACGCATCGCCCAGGTCGACTCCCAGACGCTGAGATCACGCCGCTGAAGCAGAGTGGTCAGGACATCGGGCCAGGTCAGGGTGTCAGCCATGCCCCGATCCTATCCGCGCCGATTTCGATGCGGATTCGAGATGACGGGCTCGAAAATCGGATGCAGAACACGGAGGATGCCTCTGACCCGCGATTCTGTGCGGAAGCACCGGACATTCGCAGGCATTTCTTAGGTTGGCCTAAGTGCTGAACCAGGGAATCAGGGTGAGCTGATGCAAGAATCGCCTCCCGTATCGGCCATAATGGAGGGGTGACGACCTCAGCGACGTATGCCCCGGCAGCCCGAACGATCAAGCGGCCCAATCCGGTAGCTGTCGGCACCATCGTGTGGCTCGGCAGTGAGGTGATGTTCTTCGCGGGACTGTTCGCGATCTACTTCACCCTCCGCAGCACCTCCCCCGAGTTGTGGGCCTCGCGTACCGACATGCTCAACGTGACCTTCGCGGCCGTGAACACCGCGATCCTGGTCGCGTCATCGTTCACCTGCCAGATGGGCGTGTTCGCGGCCGAAGACCTGCAGCCCTACCGCATCGGTCGCGGTCAGGTGAACGCAGCCGGCCGTCGTCGCCTGTTCGGCTGGGGCATGGTCGAGTGGTTCTGGGTCACGTTCGCGCTCGGGGCGATCTTCGTCTCCGGCCAGGTCTGGGAGTACGCCACCCTCGTCGCCGAGGGCATGCCCATCCAGGCCGACAGCTACGCATCCGCCTTCTACCTGACGACCGGCTTCCACGCCCTGCACGTCACCGGCGGCCTCATCGCCTTCCTGCTCGTCATCGGACGCGCATACGCCGTGAAGAACTTCGGGCACAAGGAAGCCACGTCCTCGATCGTCGTGTCCTACTACTGGCACTTCGTCGACGTGGTCTGGATCGTGCTGTTCTTCGTCATCTACTTCCTGAAATAAGAGCGGAGCGATTTTCCGAAATGGCACGAGAGAAGAAGCGCCGCTCGCGCGGCCGTCGCAGCCCCCTTGCCGCCGCAGCCCTCATCGGTGCTGGCCTGCTGCTCACCGGCGGCGCCTACGCCGGGGCGTCTGCCGCCATGGCCTCCACCGACACGCCGTCGGCCGCGGCCACGCAGCTGACCGTCGATGATGGCGAGAAGCTGTTCGCCGCGAACTGCGCCACCTGCCACGGTCTCGACCTGCAGGGCACCGACAACGGCCCGAGCCTGATCGGTGTCGGCGAGCTCGCCACCGAGTTCCAGCTGTCGACTGGTCGTATGCCGCTGCAGATGCAGGGACCGCAGGCTCCGCAGAAGCCCGTGCAGTTCACCGAAGACCAGATCAAGGCCATGGCCGCCTATGTGCAGTCCGTCGCGCCGGGCCCGACGTACCCCGAAGAGTGGGTGCTCTCCGGTGAAGACGCCGACATCGCGCACGGCGCAGAGCTGTTCCGCGTCAACTGCGCGATGTGCCACAACGTCGCCGCCGCCGGTGGAGCGCTCACCGAGGGCAAGTACGCCCCCGCCCTGACGTCGACCAGCGCGCTGCACATCTACGCAGCCATGGTTACCGGCCCGCAGAACATGCCCGTCTTCGGTGACATGAACCTCAGCGCCGAGGACAAGCGCGACATCATCGCGGCACTGGTCTACCAGCAGGATGCCGTGCAGGTCGGCGGGTTCACGCTGGGTTCGCTGGGCCCCGTCTCTGAGGGTCTGTTCATCTGGATCTTCGGTATCGGCGCACTGGTCGCCCTCACCGTGTGGATCACGGCGAAGTCCAACTGACGCATATTCATCGAAGAGGAACGTACGAGGAGCACCATGGCACACGACGACGACACGCAGGCTCTCGACAGGGCCTACCAGCCCTCGCCGGGGCTGGGCGTCGCAGTCAGCGATCCCGTGCAGAACCCGGGACTGCCGCCGCACCGTGAGCGGATGACTGACAAGGACCCGAAGGCCGAGAAGGCCGCGGTCCGCACCGTCTACACGCTGTTCTACCTCTCGCTTGCGGGCAGCATCTGGGCGGTCGCCGCCTACATGCTCTTCCCGATCGAGAGCGGCGCACTCATCGACGTGCGCTACAACAACCTCTTCATCGGACTGGGCATCGGTCTCGCGCTGCTGTCGCTGGGCCTCGGAGCGATCCACTGGTCGAAGGCCCTGATGTCCGACAAGGAGTTCGTCGAGGAGCGCCACCCCACCCGTGGACGCGACTCGGTGCGTGAGGCCTCCATCCAGGCTTTCGCCGACGCGAACGAAGAGTCGGGCTTCGGCCGCCGCACCATGATCCGCAACTCGCTGATCGCCGCCGTCGTCGCCTCGGTTGTTCCCGGCATCACGCTCTTCCGTGGCCTGGCACCGTTCAACTCCCCCGAGCATCCGGAGGCCGGCGAGCCGGTCTACCTGCTCGAGCACACCATGTGGGACACCGGTACGCGTCTGGTGCGCGACCCCGACGGCACCCCGATCCGCGCCGCGGACGTGACGCTCGGCTCGGCCGTGCACGTCATCCCCGACGGCCTGAAGGAACTCGGTCATGAGGGCGGCTATCTCGAAGAGAAGGCCAAGGCCATCGTGCTTCTGATGCGTCTGCGCCCCGAGCAGCTCATCGAGGCCGAGGACCGCAAGGACTGGTCGTACGACGGCATCGTCGCGTACTCCAAGGTCTGCACCCACGTCGGATGCCCCGTGGCCCTGTACGAGCAGCAGACGCATCACCTGCTCTGCCCCTGCCACCAGTCGCAGTTCGACGTGACCGACCACGCGAAGGTCATCTTCGGCCCGGCCGCGCGTCCGCTGCCCCAGCTGCCCATCGCCGTCGACGATGAGGGCTACCTCATCGCGCAGAGCGACTTCAAGGAACCCGTCGGCCCGAGCTTCTGGGAGCGCCATTGAGCACCGCAACCGTTAACGACGACACCAAGCAGAAGCCTCTGGGCGGACGCTTCATCGGCGCCACGGCGAACTACCTCGACGAGCGCACGAGTCTCTCCGGCTTCGTCAAGGAGCTCGGCCGCAAGATCTTCCCCGACCACTGGTCGTTCATGCTCGGCGAGATCGCTCTGTGGAGCTTCGTCGTGGTGTTCCTCTCCGGAACCTTCCTGACGTTCTTCTTCCAGGCGTCGATGGTCCCCACGCACTACAACGGAGCCTATGCGCCGATGGTGGGCATCGAGATGTCGGCGGCCCTCGAGTCGACTCTGCACATCTCGTTCGACCTGCGTGGTGGCCTGCTGGTCCGCCAGATCCACCACTGGGCCGCTCTGGTCTTCGTGGCCGGTATCGGTATCCACATGCTCCGTGTGTTCTTCACGGGAGCATTCCGCAAGCCCCGCGAGCTGAACTGGGTGATCGGTTTCATCCTCTTCATCCTCGCGATGGCAGAGGGCTTCACCGGCTACTCGCTTCCCGACGACCTGCTCTCGGGCAACGGTCTTCGGATCATTGACGGCATGATCAAGGGTCTGCCGCTGATCGGCACCTGGACCTCGTTCCTGCTCTTCGGTGGCGAGTTCCCGGGCACCGACATCGTCGGCCGCCTGTACGTGCTGCACATCCTGCTGCTTCCGCTCATCCTGATCGCACTGCTTGTGCTGCACCTCATGCTGATGGTGATCAACAAGCACACCCAGTTCGCAGGCCCCGGTCGATCCAACGGCAACGTCGTCGGTTACCCGATGATGCCGGTGTACATGTCGAAGATGGGCGGCTTCCTGTTCATCACCTTCGGCACGATCGTGCTCATCGCGTCGTTCTTCCAGATCAACCCGATCTGGAACTACGGCCCGTACGATCCCTCCCCCGTGTCCGCGGGTACCCAGCCCGACTGGTACATCGGCTTCGCCGACGGTGCCCTGCGTCTGGCCCCGTCGAACTGGGATGTCGTGTGGCTGAACCACACCTGGTCGTTCGGCATCCTCGTGCCGGTCGCTGTGCTGGGCCTGTTCATCGTGTTGGTCGCGATCTACCCCTTCATCGAGGCGTGGGTCACGGGCGACAAGCGCGAGCACCACATCGCGCAGCGTCCTCGCAACGCGGCAACGCGCACCGCGATCGGTGTCGCCGGCGTCATCTTCTACGCTGTCCTGTGGGCTGCGGCATCCTCCGACCTCATCGCCACGCACTTCATGCTGACGATGGAAGGCGTGATCCACACCCTCCAGGCCCTGCTGTTCCTCGGCCCGATCCTCGGATACTTCATCACCAAGCGCATCTGCATCGCGCTGCAGAAGAAGGACCGCGAGATCGTTCTGCACGGTTACGAGTCCGGTCGCATCGTGCGTCTGCCCGGCGGCGAGTTCATCGAGGTACACCAGCCCGTCGACGTGTACGACCGCTGGAAGCTCGTCGACTACGAGACCTATGAGCCTCTCGTGGTCCGTCCGAACGCGAAGGGTCGCATCCCGTGGACGCAGAACCTGCGTTCCGCGATCTCCCGCTGGTTCTTCGAGGACCGTCTGCAGCCGCTCACCCAGGCCGAGCTCGATGCGGCCGACGCGCACCAGCACCACACGCTGACGCACGATGACGAGGTCGTCGCGGGTGAGATCGCCGGAGCGCACGAGCGGGCGGGGGTCCGTGAGGACCAGATCGCAGCTCACGAGGTGCACGTCACGGAGACGGGGAACACCCCGAGCTCGGTGATCGCCACGGAGCCGGTCAAGAAGCCGCGCAAGAAGAAGTCGGAGGACGGCGAGTAACTCGCCCCTCCCCCGGCCCCGTCTGCTCTTCGGAGTAGACGGGGCCTTCTTCGTTGTGTTCGGTACGCTCAGGGGGTGACCTCACTCGTGGAGCTGCTGCGCGCACCAGACCTCGCGGATGCCCCGTACGCGTATGCGGCGACGGCACCGGCAGGCAGCCGTTTCATCTTCCTGGCGGGCGCCTGTCCCCTCGCCGATGACGGATCCACGGCGCACCCAGGAGACGTTGTCGCACAGGCCCAGCAGTGCGTGGAGACGCTACGAGGGGCGTTGGATGCTGCGGGCGCGCACCTGAGCGATGTCATCAGCACCCGTGTACTCGTCGCGTCGGCCGACCGCGCGGATCTTCACGCGGCGTGGAAGGTCGTCAGCGCCGCATTCGGCGACCATGATGCGCCCAGCACCCTGCTCGGAGTCACGGTGCTCGGTTACCCCGACCAACTGGTCGAGATCGAGGCCGTCGCTGCCGTCGCGGCCACCTGAGCGCTGTCCACCTGGCAGAAACTCACGCCAGGATGGCCGCCATCCACGCGCGACCGGGCACACGCTCCCCTAGGCTTCAGGCATGCTCGATCGCGCTGACTACTTTGCCGCAAAGCTCACCTACGAAACGGATGCCAGCGACCTGTATGCGTCTCAGCAGGCCGGCGAAGACATTGTTGTCGTCGACGTGCGTTCGCGCGAGGCATGGTCGCAGGGGCGCCTTCCTGGCGCCGTGCATCTGCCCTACCGGGAGATCGCGTCCCGCGCACCCGAGGAGATTCCCGCGGATGCCGACGTGGTCGTCTACTGCTGGAGCCCCGGATGCAACGCAGGCGCCAAGGCCGCGCTCGAATTCGCGCGCCTGGGGTACAGCGTGCGCGAAATGATCGGCGGATTCGAGTATTGGGTGCGCGAGGGATACCTGGTCGAGGATGCCGATGGCGCACACCACCGACCGGTTGATCCACTCACGGGGATCCCCCGCGTGCGCTCCACGGTCTGATCTCTCACACCGGCAACGAGAAAGGCCCCTGGACGAATCCAGGGGCCTTTCTGCTGAGTTCTCAGCGGGCGAAGTGACCGCGGTAGTACTCGTACACCCAGCCGACGATGGCGACGACGAAGATCGCCAGACCGATCGGAAGCAGGAAGTGTCCGACGGCGAGGCCGATGAGGAACACCGCAGCCGACGCGGCTAGAACGATCGGCCACCACGACCAGGGACTGAACTCACCGAGCTCGGGGTCACCGTCGTCGATGTCGGCCGTGAGGATGTCCTCCGGGAGTTCACCACCCTGCGCGCGGTGCGTGCGGTGCAGGTAGAACGCGATCATCGCGCTCATGAACGCGACGAACAGCAGGGCAACCGTGCCGACCCACTCGATCGCGGTGACGATCGGGCGGTCAGGGTGAGCGATGATGTTCCACGCCGTGTAGACGGCGGCGACGATCACGAAGAAGACGGTGAGGATCCACCACAGGATGACATTGTCGCGCATGGCTTACTTGGCCTCTCCAGCTGCGGCAACAGGGTGCTCGGCTGCTTCAGGGTGATTCAAGTCGAAGGCAGGACGCTCACTGCGGATGCGCGGGATCGACGTGAAGTTGTGACGCGGCGGCGGGCACGAGGTCGCCCACTCGAGCGAGCCACCGTAACCCCACGGGTCGTTGACGGTGACCTTGGGCGCCTTCCGCGCCGTGATCCACACGTTCAGGAAGAACGGCAGCATCGAGGCACCGAGGATGATCGAGCCGATGGTCGACACCTGGTTGCCCCAGACCCAGCCGTCAGCGGCCGAGTAGTCACCGTAGCGACGCACCATGCCGTCCACACCCAGCCAGTGCTGGATGAGGAAGGTCATGTGGAAGCCGATGAACAGCATCCAGAAGTGCACGTAGCCGAGTCGCTCGTTGAGCATGCGTCCGGTCCACTTCGGCCACCAGAAGTAGAAGCCGGCGAACATCGCGAACACGACGGTTCCGAAGACCACGTAGTGGAAGTGGGCGACGACGAAGTACGAGTCGCTCAGGTGGAAGTCCAGAGGCGGCGCGGCGAGGATGACACCGGTCAGACCACCGAAGACGAACGACACGAGGAAGCCGAGCGAGAACACCATCGGCGTCTCGAACGTCACCGAACCGCGCCACATGGTGCCGATCCAGTTGAAGATCTTCACACCGGTCGGAACGGCGATGAGCATCGTCATCAGCGCGAAGAACGGCAGCAGAACCGAGCCGGTCACGTACATGTGGTGAGCCCACACCGCGACCGAGAGGGCCGCGATCGCGATGGTCGCGTATACCAGGGTCTTGTAACCGAAGATCGGCTTGCGGCTGAACACCGGGAAGATCTCGGAGACGATGCCGAAGAACGGCAGCGCGATGATGTACACCTCGGGGTGTCCGAAGAACCAGAACAGGTGCTGCCACAGGAGCACACCGCCGTTGGCGACGTCGTAGATGTGCGCTCCGAGCACACGGTCGGCGCCTGCGGCGAAGATCGCGGCGGCGAGCACGGGGAACGCCATGAGGATGAGGAGGCTGGTGATCAGCGTGTTCCACGAGAAGATCGGCATGCGCCACATGGTCATACCAGGGGCACGCATCGTGATGATCGTGGTGATGAAGTTCACCGCACCAAGGATGGTGCCGAAACCGGACATACCCAGACCGAGCATCCACAGGTTTCCACCCGCACCGGGCGAGAAGGTCGCGTTGGCGAGCGGCTGGTAGGCGAACCATCCGAACGATGCCGCACCCTGCGGGGTGAGGAAGCCGGCGACCGCGATCGTCGATCCGAACAGGAACAGCCAGAAGGCGAAGGCGTTCAGACGCGGGAAGGCGACATCGGGTGCACCGATCTGCAGCGGCAGGATCGCGTTCGCGAAGCCCGCGAACAGCGGCGTCGCGAACATCAGCAGCATGATCGTGCCGTGCATCGTGAACAGCTGGTTGTACTGCTCCTTCGTCGGCACGATCTGCATGCCGGGCGCGAAGAGCTCTGCGCGGATGACGAGAGCCATCACGCCACCGAGCAGGAAGAAGAGCACCGAGGCGATCAGGTACATGTACCCGATGGTCTTGTGGTCGGTGGAGGTGATCCACTTGACGACGATGTTGCCCTTCTGCTCCACGCGGGAGGAGCTGAGCAGCGCCGCCTGGCGCGGCGGGATCGTCGTGGGACGAGGGGCCTGGGGTTCAGCGGTGGTCGTCATGTCTTACTCCTCGTGCTCGCCGCTCGTGGCAGCACCCGTGCCCGGGAAGTTGCCCAGACGGTCGTAGGCGTCGTTGATGTCGCCCGTGTTGCCCTCAGCCTCGAGCTCCTCGAGGTAGGCGTCGTACTCAGCCTGCTCGACGACCTTCACATTGAAGAGCATCATCGAGTGGTACTCACCGCACAGCTCGGCGCACTTTCCGTCGTACTCGCCGACGCGAGTCGGCGTGAAGGACCACGTGTTGTCCTTGCCGATGTACATGTCCTTCTTGTACAGGAAGTCGATGATCCAGAACGAGTGGATCACATCACGCGACTGCAGGTGGATGGTGACCTTCTGGTCGACCGGCAGCACCAGCGTGGGCAGCTGCTCCTTGTCGATGTTGCCATCCTTGTCGGGCTGGGCCTGGATGCCCATCGTCCACACGGCGTCAGAGTTGTCCTCTTCCTCGCCGTTGTACTGGAAGTCCCACGCCCACTGCTTCGCGATCGCGGTGATCTCGACGTCAGGGTTCTCCCACTGCGTCTCGATCTCGGTCTGGTCGCGCGCCGTGAAGAAGAACATGCCCAGCACGAGGATCAGCGGGATCACCGTGTAGAGGATCTCGATCGGCATGTTGTAGCGCAGCTGCACCGGCAGACCGGTCTGTCCCTTGCGGCGGCGGTAGGCGATCACTGCCCAACCCATCAGACCCCAGGTGATGAGGCCGACGGCAAGCAGGACGATCCAGGAGTTCACCCACAGATCCGAGACACGCTCGGTCTGGTTCGTGGCAGCCGGACCGCCCTCGACGAAGCCTGGGAGGAAGCCGTTCAGCTCGGTGGGAGTACATCCCGCCAAGACCACGGCTGCCGCGACTCCCACGGGGAGTGCGGCCCAACGAAGGCGGCGTTTCGAGGGCACGATGCACCTTTCAGATCACGAACAAGGGCAACCCAAGTCTAGGGCAACCTCACACCTGATTCATGCCAACCACGCAGGTTGGATGGTGTCTCAGTGGAAGCTGTCGCCGCACGCGCAGCTGCCGGCTGCGTTGGGGTTGTCGATGGTGAAGCCCTGCTCCGAGATCGTGTCCTTGAAATCAATGGCAGCGCCGTCGAGGTAGGGAACGCTCATGTTGTCGACGATGACCTCGACACCGTCGAAGTCGACGGTCTCGTCGCCCTCGAGGTAGCGCTCGTCGAAGTAGAGCTGGTAGATGAGGCCGGAGCACCCGCCCGGCTGCACAGCCACGCGCAGGCGCAGGTCGTCGCGGCCCTCCTGCTCCAGCAGGCTCTTCACCTTCTGGGCGGCGGCGTCGGTGAGGGAGACGCCGTGGGCACGAGTCTGCTCGGTCGAGGTGGTCGTTGCGGTGTCGCTCATGTCACTCCTTGAAACGGGCAGCACATGCTGCTGCCCCGATTCTACCGCCGTGGCGCCGTGCGGGGCCGAGGGCACTCCCCCGGCCCCGCATCGGTCTCCGCGATCAGGACGCCGCAGCTCGCGCATTCATGCGCGTCAGCAGCAGTGCCTCGGTGCGCACCGCGTTGCGGAACGTCTGCAGATGCAGCGACTCGTTGGGGCTGTGTGCGCGCGAGTGCGGGTCTTCGACACCGGTGACGAGGATCTGAGCGCCGGGGAACTCGCGCACCAGGTCGGCGATGAACGGGATCGATCCGCCCACACCGAGGTCCACGGGGTCGACGCCGTATCCGTCAGCCATCGCACCGCGCGTGAGCTCTACCGCCCAGCCGGACGTGTCGACGAGGAAACCGTCGCCGAGGTCGACGTCGGTGAAGGTCAGCTCGGCTCCGAACGGGGCGCGTGCCCGCAGGTGTCGCTCGATGGCGGCGTAGGCATCCTTGGCGTCCTGCCCCGGCGCCACACGCGCACTGATCACGACGCCGACCTCGGGCAGCAGCGTGTTCGAGGCCGCTTCGACACTCGTCGCGTCAATCCCGGTGATGGTGATCGACGGCGAGTTCCAGATGCGGCCGAGGATGCTGTCCCGCCCCACCGGGCTGACGCCGGGCAGCAGGCCCGTCTCCTCACGCAGGGTCTCTTCGCTGTAGGGCGGCGTGTCGGCGCTTCGTGAGGTCATCCCCTCGACCGCGACCGCGCCGTCAGCATCCCACAGGGTGGCGAGCAGGGTGACGGCGGCCATCATCGCGTCGGGCACCGCACCACCGAACATGCCAGAGTGCGACGCGTGCTCAAGGGTGCGGACCCGCAGCGTGAAGCGGGCGTTGCCGCGCAGCGAGACCGTCAGGCCCGGCGTCTTGTCGTCGAGGTTGCCGGAGTCGGCGACGACGATGGCGTCCGCCCGCAGGGCATCCGCGTTGTCGCTGAGGAAACGGGCGAACGATCGCGACCCGTATTCTTCCTCTCCCTCGATGAAGAGGGCGATGCCGAGGTCGAGGTCGTCGCCGAGCGTCTCCCCCACGGCACGCAGGGCGGCGATATGCGCCATGATGCCCGCCTTGTCGTCCGCCGCGCCGCGGCCGTAGAGGCGGCCGTCACGCACGGTGGGCTCGAACGGAGGCGTCTCCCAGAGCGCATCGTCTCCGGGCGGCTGCACGTCATGGTGCGCGTAGAGCAGGATCGTGGGGCGGCCGTTGCGGGCGGCGCGGGTGGCGAGCACGGCGGGCTGTCCGAATTCTTCGGTGTCATCGACGTGTGCGCGCAGCACCTTCACGTCGTCGAAGACGCCGGTACCGCGGGCGAGATCGGCGACAGCATCGGCGCTGCGCTCCAGCTGCGTCTGGTCGAAGGCGGGCCACGCGATGCCGGGGATGCGGACGAGCGCACCCAAGTCGGACAGCGCGGCGGGGATGCCGAGTTCGACGGCTTCGCTGACGGCGGATTCGGTGGTGGCTGTTGCCGGAGATTCTGACGAGGTCATGCGAGTAATCTTAAGGCGACCCCCAACAGCGAACTGAGGTTGCCGTGCCCACTCCCACTCCTTCGACGAACGACGACGCCCCCGAGACCCAGGGTCCCGGCAAGGGCCGAGCCACGCCGACGCGTGCGGAGCAGGAGGCCGCCCGCCGGCGCCCGCTGGTGGCCAACACCAAGGAGGCGCGCGCGGCCGCGAAGGCCGACCTGCAGGCGCGCCGCGAGCGCGCCCGCATCGGCATGGAGCAGGGCGAGGACAAGTACCTGCCCGCCCGCGACAAGGGCCCGCAGCGCCGTTGGGTGCGCGACTATGTCGATGCCGGTTGGCACCTCTCCGAGTGGGTGATGGCCGCGATGCTCGTGGTTATCCTGCTCGCGCTCGTGCCGATCGCCAGCCTGTCGCTGTGGTCGATGGTCGCCCTGTGGGCCTACATTCTGCTCGCCGTGGCCGACATGGTCATCCTCAGCATCCGGGTGAAGCGGAAGGCGGCCGAGAAGTTCGGCGCCGAGCGTCGCGAGAAGGGTCTGGGCTGGTACGCAGCCATGCGCTCCCTGCAGATGCGCTTCATGCGCCTGCCGAAGCCGCAGGTCAAGCGCGGTCAGTACCCGGCCTGAACGCCACCCGCGCGGCGGGCTCCGTGATCAGCGCCCGAGCGCGCGCAGCCCGCGGTTGATCTGACGCGCCCACAGCGGGCCGCGGTAGAGGAACGCGGTGTACCCCTGCACGAGGGTCGCGCCGGCATCCAGTCGGGCTCGTACGTCTCCTGCCGTCTCTACCCCGCCTACGGCGATCACACAGAAGTCGGCGGGAACGGCCGCCCGCACGACCTCGAGCACTTCCAGCGAACGCGCCTTCAACGGGGCTCCGGAGAGGCCACCGGCACCGGCCGCCTCGATGATGGCGGGATCCGTGCGCAGCCCGTCGCGAGAGATCGTCGTGTTGTGCGCGATGATGCCCGCGAGCCCCTCGGCGACCGCGAGCTGGGCGATCGCCGTGATCTCGTCATCGGGCAGATCGGGGGCGATCTTCACCAACAGGGGGGTCTTTCCCGCAGCCGCCTTGACCGCGCGCAACAGCGGCGCGAGCGTCTCGACCGCCTGCAGGCCACGAAGCCCCGGGGTGTTCGGCGACGACACGTTCACGGCGAGGTAGTCGGCCAGCGGAGCAAGCCGCGTGGCGGATGCCACATAGTCGGCAACAGCGTCCTCGACCTCGACCACCCGACTCTTGCCGATGTTCACGCCGATCACGGCCCGCGGCGCACGACGACGGAGCTTCGTCAGACGTTCGGCGGCAGCATCCGCTCCGGCGTTGTTGAACCCCATCCGGTTCACGACAGCGCGGTCGGGGATCAGGCGGAACAGTCGCGGCTTCGGATTGCCGTCCTGCGGGATCGCGGTCACCGTGCCGACCTCGATGTGCCCGAAGCCGAGCGCGTCGAGGCCGCGCACGCCGACGGCGTTCTTGTCGAAGCCCGCGGCGACCCCGAACGCGGAGGGGAACGTCAGACCCAGCGCACGCACCTGCTGCCCCGGCGTCGGCCTGGTGAGGGCGCGCGTGACCCAGGAGAACGGACGGGCGCCGAGCACACGGACGACGGCCATGCCGGCATGGTGAGCGAACTCGGCGTCGAGGCGCGACAGGACAGTGCGGAAGAAGATGGGATACATCCCCGCCAGGTTACCGCGCGGGCGCGTCGCTCTCTGACGCCTCGGCCTTGGCATGGTCGGATCGCAGTTCACCGATGGCGCTTTCGAAGTCCTCGAGCGAGTCGAACTCCTGGTACACGCTCGCGAAGCGCAGGTACGCGACCTCGTCGAGTTCCCGAAGCGGACCGAGAATGGCGAGTCCGATCTCGTTGGTGTCGAGCTGCGAGACACCCGTCTGGCGGACGGCCTCCTCGACGCGCTGGGCGAGCACCGCGAGGTCTGCCTCTGTGACGGGGCGTCCCTGACACGCCTTGCGCACGCCGGAGATCACCTTGTCACGGCTGAAGGACTCCATGACACCCGAACGCTTGATGACCATGAGACTTGCGGTCTCGGTGGTCGAGAACCGACCGCCGCATTCGGGGCACTGGCGCCGGCGGCGGATGGACAGGCCGTCGTCGCTGGTACGCGAATCGATCACGCGGGAGTCCGGATGCCGGCAGAAGGGGCAGTGCATGATCCCCTAGCGTACGCGGTCGCCGGTCGACGAGGCCGTATCCTCGCTGAATCGCGCCTCGACGGCGTCACCGTGGGCAGGCAGGACCTCAGCATTGGCGAGCGTGACGACGCGCTCGCGCACCTGCGCAAGTGCGTCGCGGTCGTATTCGATCACCTGCTGCGGGCGCAGGAACGTGTACGCGCCAAGTCCCGACGCGTAGCGTGCCTGTCCCCCCGTGGGCAGCACGTGATTGCTGCCAGCCATGTAATCGCCGAGGCTCACGGGAGTGTGTGCCCCGACGAAGACCGCGCCCGCGCTCGTGAAACGCTCGGCCACTGCGGCAGCATCCGCCAGGTGCAGCTCGAGGTGTTCGGGAGCGTAGGCGTTGCTGAAGGCCACCGCGGTGTCAGCGTCGTCGACGAGCACAATCGCCGACTGCGGTCCGTCGAGCGCGGCCGCGACACGCTCACGGTGGTGCGTGCGCGCTGCCAGGTCGGTGACCGCGACTGTGACACGCTCGGCGAGGGCAGGCGAGTCGGTGACGAGCACGGCGGATGCCTGCTCATCGTGCTCGGCCTGGCTGATCAGGTCGGCTGCGATGAGCCGTGCGTCGGCGTCCGCATCCGCGACGATGAGGATCTCGGTCGCGCCGGCCTCAGAATCGGTCCCGACGACGCCGGCGACGGCACGCTTCGCCGAGGCGACGTAGTTGTTGCCGGGGCCGGAGACGACGTCGACGGGGTCAAGACCGAGTTCATCGACGCCGTGGGCCAGGGCACCGATCGCTCCTGCTCCCCCGATCGCGTAGACCTCGTCGATGCCCAGGAGGGATGCCGCGGCAAGGATGGTCGGGTGCACTCGTCCGTCGAAGGCGGCCTGCGGCGGCGACGCCAAGGCGATCGCCTGCACGCCGGCGACCTGGGCGGGAACGACGTTCATCACGACGCTTGACGGGTAGACCGCCTTTCCGCCCGGGATGTACACGCCCGCCCTGTTCACGGGCTGCCAACGCTGCACGATACGTGCGCCGGGGCCGATCTGCGTCGTCTGCGCGGCGGGGACCTGCGCGGTGGACGCCTGCCGCACGCGAACGATCGCTTCTTCGAGTGCGGCTCGCACGGCTGGGTCGACGGATGCCGCAGCCTCGGCGATCTGCTCGTCCGGCACACGCAGGGCGTGGTCTTCGACCCGATCGAACTGGGCGGCCTGTTCACGCAGCGCTTCGACGCCGCGCGCACGTACGTCCTCGACGATTCGGGCGGCCGCCTCGAGCGCCTCTGCCCGCGCCTGCGTTGCGCGGGGGACGGCGGCAAGCATGCCGGCGGGAGAGAGCTTCTGCCCTCGGAGATCGATGGTGCGCACGCACTCAGCCCTTCGTGATGTCAGTGATGTCGTGGAGGTATCCGATGCGACCGTCGTCGTGGCGCACGACGTAGGCACCGTCGCGGTCTTCGATCACCAGCGTCCACGCGGTCGGGCCGATGCGGAACAGTGGCTCGCCGTTCTCGTCGTGCACATCGCGCTCGCTGCCGGCCAGAATCCAGAATGGCTGGCCGACGTTACGACTGTCGTCGAGGTCGCTTTCGTCGGTCTGATCCCAGGAACGGTCATCCGCGCCGTCGCTGTCGTCGCGAATCACGAGCGTCTCCGACAGCGCGCCGAACAGCGGGCTCTCATCGAACCCGTCGTCACGCTGGTCCCCCCGCGTCTGCTCACCGGCGGCGGCGTCGTGGGCATCATCGGCACGGGCTTCGTCAGTGGTGTCTTCGTCAGCGGTGGCTCCGTCAGTGGTGGCCCCGTCAGCGGTGGCCCCGTCAGCGCGGGCATCGTCAGCCGCGGATTCGCCGGCGGTGTCGTCCGCAGGCTCATCGTCATCACGCCGGCGCGAGCGTCGGGCGTAGCCGGGCACATAGTCGCTCTCACTGATCGAGACCGACGTACCCATGTCACCACCGGAGGCGTGAGAGGCGCTGCCAACTTGCGGAGTCAGCAGGGGTGCACCGAAGACGTGGGTAGCATCGGTGTCCCGATCGATCGCGTCCACCTGCTCCGCGTCATCCGGCTCATCAACCGCGGCGGGCGCGTCGACCGTGGCCGGCGCTGTCGCGGTCGCCTCCGTGGGTGCGGGCACAGGGTGCGGACGAGCGATCACAGGACGGACGGGGTTGGCGTTGCGGTGCGCCAGCGTCTCCATCCGACCCTGGAAATCTTCCCGAAGCCCAGGAACGAGAGGTGCGAACACGGTGAAGACGACAAGCGCGAGCGACAGCAGCAGCTGCAGGATCGGCACCCAGCCGAGCAGGTACAGGCCGGAGGCGATCGTGGCCGCGGTACCGCTCCAGACCTGCTGCGCCCAGTAGACCGCCGAGACCGAGAAGGCGACGGAGGCGAACTGGTCGATGCCGAGAGAGCCCACCCGGCGGATCCCCTCAGGCGAGAAGCGTCGCAGCACGATCAGGAAGACAGCGGCGGTGGGCACACCGATCGGCAGCACCCATTCGAGCCCGAGACCCCAGATCGAGGGGCCGGTCAAGAAGACGGGGAAGAACGACAGGATGAAGGCCAGCAGCCATGCCGAGACGATGAGCAGTTCACGCAACGTGAGCCCGAGGATGCCATACTCCGGTGCGACCTGATCTTCGTAGAGGACGCCATCCTCGGCAGGATCGGGTTCGCTCGTCTGCTGTGCGGTGCTCATACTGAGCTCCTTTCTGTCGCCGACGCGACCCGATCCTACCGAGGTCGGTTGCACGTCACCTGCAGATGTCTCTGTACGGCGTCAGCCCAGGCAGGTCGGGCCGAGCAGCGACTTCAGGTCGCCGAACAGGTCGGCGGACACCGAGACGGGCATCGGAACCTCGAACACCTTCGCCGTGCCGCCCCGGTGCACCCGCAGCACGACCTCGGTGTCACCCGCGTGGCGACGAAGCACCTCAGCGAGGTCGGTCATCACCCGCTCGGTGGCACGCTGCTCGGCGACGAGAAGCGAAAGCGGGCCGGCGGCGTCAAAGGATCCGATATCGGGCGCGAAGGCGGACTGCGCATGCAGATTGAGCCCGTCGTCGCGTCGTGACACCCGCCCGCGGACGGCGAGGATGGCATCCTGCTGCAGCACGTGCTGGAACTCGGTGTAGGTCTTGCCCATGAACATGACCGTCACCTCACCGTTGAAGTCCTCGATCGTGATCATGCCGTAGGGGTTGCCGCTCGCTTTTGCCACGCGGTGCTGCACACTCGTGACCAGGCCGGCGACGGTCACCTGGTCGCCGTCCTGTAGGTCTTCGGAGTTGTTCAGGTCATGGATTGAGATCGACGCGTGCTTGGCGAGCGGAACCTCCAGCCCCGCAAGCGGGTGGTCGGAGACGTAAAGGCCGAGCATCTCGCGTTCGAACGCCAGCTTGTCCTTCTTGGTCCACTCGGGCCGGTCGGGCACCTTCGCCGGCGGCGCCTCTTCCATCTCGTCGTACAGGCTGTCGAAATCGAAGCCGATCGCGCCCTGCGCTTCGTTTCGCTTGCGGTCGACGGCCGCTTCGACGGCATCCTCGTGCACTTCCATCAGGGCGCGGCGGGTATCACCCATCGAGTCGAAGGCACCCGACTTGATCAGCGACTCGACCGTGCGCTTGTTCGACACGTGCATCGGCACGGTGTCGAGGAAGTGGTGGAACGAGGTGAACTTGTCGTCCTTGCGCGCGGCGATGATGCCCTCGACGACGTTGCTTCCCACGTTGCGCACGGCGCCGAGGCCGAAGCGGATGTCTTCCCCGACGGCGGCGAAGTAGTTGATGGACTCCGAGACATCCGGCGGCAGCACCTTGATGCCCATGCGGCGGCACTCGTTGAGGTACAGCGCCATCTTGTCTTTCGAGTCGCCGACGCTGGTCAGCAGCGCGGCCATGTACTCGGCCGGATAGTGCGCCTTGAGATAGGCGGTCCAGTACGAGACGAGACCGTAGGCGGCAGAATGCGCTTTATTGAAGGCGTAATCGGAGAAGGGCAGCAGGATGTCCCACAGCGCCTTGACGGCGTCTTCGCCGTAGCCGCGCTCCTTCATGCCGCCCGAGAAACCCTCGTACTGCTTGTCGAGCTCGGACTTCTTCTTCTTGCCCATCGCGCGGCGCAGAATGTCGGCCTGTCCGAGGCTGAACCCCGCGACCTTCTGGGCGATCGCCATCACCTGCTCCTGGTAGATGATCAGGCCGTAGGACTCCTCGAGGATCTCCTTCAGCGGCTCTTCCAGTTCGGCGTGAATCGGCGTAATGGGCTGCTGGTTGTTCTTGCGCAGCGCGTAGTTCGTGTGCGAGTTGGCACCCATGGGCCCCGGACGGTATAGGGCGATGAGAGCCGAGATGTCGCCGAAGTTGTCGGGCTTCATCAACCGCATGAGCGAGCGCAGCGGCGGGCTGTCGAGCTGGAAGACGCCCAGCGTGTCGCCTCGGGCCAACAGGTCGTAGACGGCGCGGTCATCGAGGCCGAGATGCTCGAGGTCGAGTTCTTCACCTCGGTTGAGGCGGATGTTGTCGAGCGCGTCGGAGATGATGGTGAGGTTGCGCAACCCCAGGAAGTCCATCTTGATCAGGCCGAGGGTCTCGCACGACGGATAGTCGAACTGCGTGACGATCTGACCATCCTGCTCCCGACGCATGATCGGGATGATGTCGAGCAGCGGCTCAGACGACATGATCACACCGGCGGCATGCACGCCCCACTGGCGCTTCAGCCCCTCCAGCCCGAGCGCGCGATCGAAGACCGTCTTCGCCTCCGGATCAGTCTCGATGAGCGCGCGGAACTCGCTGGCCTCTTTGTAGCGAGGATGCTTCGCGTCGAACATGCCGCCGAGTTCCATGTCCTTGCCCATCACGGCCGGCGGCATGGCCTTGGTCAGCCGCTCCCCCATGCTGAACGGGAACCCGAGCACCCGGCCGGCATCCTTCAGAGCCTGCTTGGACTTGATCGTGCCGTAGGTGACGATCTGGGCGACACGCTCCGAGCCATACTTCTCGGTGACGTACTCGATGACCTCGCCGCGGCGGCGGTCGTCGAAGTCGACGTCGAAGTCGGGCATCGAGACGCGGTCCGGGTTGAGGAAGCGCTCGAAGATGAGGCCGTGCTCGAGCGGGTCGAGGTCGGTGATCTTCATCGCATAGGCGACCATGGATCCGGCACCGGAGCCACGGCCCGGACCGACGCGGATTCCGTGGTCCTTGGCCCAGTTGATGAAGTCGGCGACGACGAGGAAGTACCCCGGGAAGCCCATCTGCAGGATGATCCCGGTCTCGTACTCGGCCTGCTTGCGCACCTTGTCGGGGATGCCGTTCGGGTAACGGTAGTGCAGGCCGGCCTCGACCTCTTTGATCAGCCAGCTGTCCTCGGTCTCGCCGTCCGGGACCGGGAAACGTGGCATGTAGTTGGCCGAGGTGTTGAATTCGACCTCACACCGCTCGGCGATGAGCAAGGTGTTGTCGCACGCCTCGGGGTGGTCACGGAAGAGCTGCCGCATCTCCTGCGCGGTCTTGATGTAGTAGCCGTCACCGTCGAACTTGAACCGGTTGGGGTCGTCCATCGTCGATCCGGACTGGACGCACAGCAGCGCCGCGTGCGCATCGGCCTCGTGCTGGTGCGTGTAGTGCGAGTCGTTGGTCGCCACCAGCGGGATGTTGAGGTCTTTGGAGAGCCGCAGCAGGTCGGTCATCACCCGGCGCTCGATGGAGAGCCCGTGATCCATGATCTCGGCGAAGTAGTTCTCTTTGCCGAAGATGTCCTGGAACTCGGCGGCGGCTGCCCGTGCCGCGTCGTACTGGCCGAGCCGCAGGCGCGTCTGCACCTCGCCGGAGGGGCAGCCGGTGGTCGCGATGAGTCCCTTGCCGTAGGTCTGCAGCAGTTCCCGGTCCATGCGGGGCTTGAAGTAGTAGCCCTCCATGCTCGACAGGGAGCTCAGCCGGAACAGGTTATGCATGCCCTCGGTGCTCTGGCTCCACATCGTCATGTGGGTGTAGGCGCCCGAGCCCGAGACGTCGTCGCTCTTCTGATCGGGCGAGCCCCACTGCACACGCGATTTGTCGCTGCGGTGGGTGCCCGGGGTGACGTATGCCTCAAGACCGATGATGGGCTTGACCCCGGCCGCCTGCGCGGCGCGGTAGAACTCGAAGGCCGCAAAAGTGTTGCCGTGATCGGTGACGGCGATCGCCGGCATCCCGTAATCGGCGGCCGCCTGGGTCATCGCACCGATCTTCGCCGCACCGTCCAGCATCGAGTACTCGCTGTGGACATGAAGGTGCACGAAGGAGTCGGATGCCATGTGTCGATTCTACTTTCGACCGCCGACACCGAGGGCGCGGATAGGGTCGAGGAATGGCCACTCCTGACTTCGTGCTGTCGCTCCGTGAGCGCATCGGGCACGACCCGCTTCCCCTGATCGGCACGACGGCGATCGTGTTCCGCGATGAGAAGGTGCTGCTCGGCAAACGCGCCGACAACGGTTCCTGGCAGGCGATCGCCGGCATCGTCGAGCCCGGAGAGGAGCCGGCGGATGCCGCGGCACGCGAGTGCCTCGAGGAGGCGGGCATCGTCGTCTCGGTCGACCGTCTCGCCCTGGTGCAGCAGCTGCCACGCATCACGTACGCCAACGGTGACCAGGTCGACTACCTCGACCTCGTGTTCCGCTGCACCTGGGTCTCGGGCGATCCGCATCCTGCCGATGGCGAGCTGACCGAGGTCGGCTTCTACGATCTCGCGGCGATGGGCGACGTCGACCAGACCCACGTGCGCAAGATCGCCCTCGCCATGGCTGAGGACGACCCCGCGCACTTCCGTGGCGGCCGCGTCAAGCGGTGAGCCTCACGGGATCTCGTCGACGACGATCCCGGGAGGAGTTCGCAGCGTCGGGAGGAGACTCCCCTGCAGAGGAACCTCCCTACCCGGCGATCTCCTCCGCACGCGGCGGTCGGCGCTCACGACGAGTCACGCAGATCCCGGCGCATGAGCACACGGGGGAACCCGTCGAGGACCGAACCCGTATCCGCGGCCTTGACGAAGCTGGCCGCCTCGAACAGCGCCCTGGTTCCGACATAGGCCATGGTCTGGTTCACCTTCTCGCCCCGGTTGTCGAGCGGATAGGCCTCGACGGCCGGTGCTCCCTGCGACCGAGCGTGCGCGACGGCGCCCTCGACCAGGGCATGCGACAGTCCCTGCTTCCGGTGCCCTGGGCGTACGCGGATGCACCACAGTGACCACACGTCGAGGTCGTCCACCTGTGGGATCAACCTGTTCCGGGCGAAACTCGTGTCGCGGCGCGGATGCAACGCAGCCCATGCCACCGGCTCGCCGTCGAGGTAGGCAATGACCCCCGGCGCCGGATCGTGCTCGCACAGCTCACGCACGCGGTCTGCGCGGGCCTGGCCCCTCAGCGCGACGTTCTCCTTGTTGCCGATGCGGTAGCTCAGGCAGAAACAGACGTTGGATGCCGGGTTCTTCGGCCCCACGAGCGCGGCGACGTCTTCGAACACGGTGGCTGGACGCACCTCAATGGACATGTCGCCAGTCTGCCCGACCGGCCGCCGGGCCACGCGGATCGCAACCCCTGCGCGCGTCGTCGGGAGGACTTCGCCGCGTGGGGAGGAGGATCAGCGCCGAAAGCTCCTCCCGACCAAGAGATCTCCTCCCGAAGGAACGGCGGCTCACTCCCCGCGCAGAATCCCCAGTGCGTGCTGGAAGTCGTCGGGATAGGGCGAGGTGAACTGCACCCACTCCCCCGTCGCCGGATGCGTGAAAGCCAGCTGATGCGCGTGCAGCCACTGACGGGTGAGCCCCAGCCGGGCGGCCATCGTCGGGTCGGCTCCGTAGAGCGGATCGCCGACGCACGGATGCCGATGCGCGGCCATGTGCACGCGGATCTGGTGGGTGCGTCCGGTCTCGAGATGGATCTCCAGCAGCGAGGCACCGGGGAACGCCTCGAGCGTCTCGTAGTGCGTCACCGACGGCTTGCCCTCCGGTGTGACGGCGAACTTCCACTGGTGGTTCGGATGCCGTCCGATGGGCGCATCGATCGTGCCCACCAAGGGATCAGGATGCCCCTGCACCACGGCGTGGTAGATCTTCTCGACCGTGCGTTCCTTGAACGCCCGCTTCAGGGCGGTGTAGGCCTGCTCGGTCTTGGCCACCACCATGAGGCCACTCGTACCGACGTCGAGTCGGTGCACCACGCCCTGCCGCTCCGGAGCGCCGCTGGTCGCTACCCGGAATCCGGCCGCGGCGAGAGCTCCGACGACCGTCGGTCCCTCCCAGCCGAGCGACGGATGGGCGGCGACACCGGTGGGCTTGTCGACCACGACGATGTCGTCGTCGTCGTACACGATGCCGAGTTCCGGCACGGCGATCGGCACGATCTTTGGCTCTTCCTTGGGCTGCCAGCTCACCTCGAGCCAGCCGCCGGCGCGCAGCTTGTCGGACTTGCCGAGCACGACGCCGTCCAGCTCGACCCCTCCGGCTTCGGCGACCTCGGCGGCAAAGGTGCGTGAGAACCCGAGCATCTTCGCCAGCGCGGCGTCGACGCGCGTGCCGTCAAGACCGTCGGGCACCGGGAGCGAACGGGATTCCACGCTCAGCGCTCCTCCGCGCCCGTCGCCGGCGCCGCGTCGGCGGCGCCCTCGGCATCGGCATCCGTCGCGGACGCCTCGCGGTCCTTCTCGCGCACACCGTCGAAACCGACACCGCTGACGACCAGCAGCGCGACGGAGATCATGCCGGTGACGATAAAGATGTCGGCGACGTTGAACACGGCGGGCATCATCCACGGCATCGAGATCATGTCGACGACATGACCCACCGGGAATCCCGGCTCACGGAAGAGCCGGTCGGTGAGGTTGCCCAGGACACCGCCGAGCAGCAGGCCGAGCACGATCGCCCAGAGACGCGAGTTCAGCCCGAAGGCCTTCCACACGATCAGGCTCGCCACCACGGCGAGGGCGATGGTGAAGATCCACGTGACCTCGGAGCCGAGCGAGAACGCAGCACCGGGGTTGAGCACGTAGTACAGCTGAAGGAACTCACCGAGGACGGGAACCGGCTCCTGGTAGGGCAGGTTCTCGATCGTGAGCTGCTTCACAAACTGATCGGCGGTTAGCACGACCGCTGCGAGGATCGCAACGATCGCACCGGCCGCCGACCGACGAAGGGGACGACGTCCTGGCAACAGGAGTCCTTACAGGCCGATGGCCGAGACGGGGGTCGAGTCCGACGCGCCTGCCTTCTGGTCCAGGTCGCGCAGCTGGCCCTCGATGAGGTTGCGCAGCTTGCTGCGGTAGTCGCGCTCGAACTCGCGCAGCTCCGTGATACGACCCTCGAGCGTGTTGCGCTCACGGTCAAGACGCGCGGTCTCTTCGCGCTGCTTGGCCTCGGCCTCGGTGCGGATGCGAGCGACCTCGGCCTCAGCCTCGGAGATGAGCTGCTGACGCTTGGCCTCACCCTCGGCGATGTGCTCGTCGTGCAGGCGCTGCGCCAACTCGATGATGCCGGCCGTGGCGTTGGTGGCGAGGCCCTCGCTGGGAGCCGGAGCCGGCGTTGCGACCGGCGCGGCAGCCGCGGCGGGCTGCGCGTCACCAGACTCGAACGCGGCGAGCTTCGACTTCAGCTCGTTGTTCTCCTCGATGGTCTTGCGCCACTCGACGACGATCTCGTCGAGGTAGTCGTCGACCTCTTCCGGGTCGAAGCCATCCTTGAATCGGACGTGCTGGAACTCCTTGTGGACGACGTCATCCGGGGTCAGTGCCATGGTGGCTCCTCTTTCGATGAGTTCGGTGGCCGACCGGCGAGCGGCGGCACGATCTTTCATGCGGCGCGAACCCGGGGCGCGCACCTGGGAGCCAAGCATAGCCCCCCACCCTGAGTGGTGCGACGTCGCGCGCCGTTCAGGTTCAGGTCAGGGTGCGCACGATCGTCATCACGATCAGCACGACGAGCATGGTGAGCGCAAAGCCAAAATCCAGCGAGATCGTGCCGATCCGCAGGGGCGGCACGAGGCGCCGGAAGAAGCGGATCGGCGGGTCGGTTACGGTGTACACGGCCTCCGCGGCGACCAGCCCGAATCCCTTCGGACGCCACTCACGATTGAACATCGGAATGTAGTCCAGGATCAGGCGCGCGAAGAGCACCAGAATGTACAACGTCAGCACCAGTTCGACGATGCCGCCGACGATGCGGAGTACCTCGGCCACCCCGATCAGGAGTGGTCGAAGGCGGCCGAGTCGGCCTGCGCGATGCCACCCTGGCCCGAGACGGCGATGTTCTCGGGCGAGAGCAGGAAGACCTTGCTGGTGACCCGTTCGATGCGGCCATAGAGGCCCAGCGACAGGCCGCTGGCGAAGTCGATCAGTCGGCGCGCGTCGGCGTCGCTCATCTGCGACAGGTTGATGATCACCGGCACGCCCTCGCGGAAGTTCTCGGCGATCACCTGGGCGTCACGGTACTGCTTGGGATGCACCGTGAGAATCTCGTTGACCGCGCCGGCGGTGGGCTGGCGGACGGCCGTCGGACGGCGCAGCGGGGTCACGGGAGCCGGTGCGTTCTCCTCGTGGGTGATCTCGCGCTCACGCTCGCGCTGCGCGCGGCCGGGCGTCTGAGCCTGGGGCTGCTCCTCGTAGACCTCTTCCTCGTCGGCGAGGCCGAGATACACCATGGTCTTCTTCAGCGGGTTACCCATCGTGTCCTCCGGTTCGAACGTGTCGGGCTGGTCGGGTTCAGGTTAACCCCGGTCGGGCCGGGGTCCGGTGATTGCGGAGCCGATCCGCAGGTGTGTCGCGCCGGCATCGATCGCCGCCTCGAAGTCGCCGGTCATACCGGCCGAGATCCACGAGGCGTCCGGCTCGAGGGCGCGAACGCGAGCAGCCACCTCGTGCAAGCGGGCGAAGGCCGAGGCAGGCTCCTCATCCAGGGGCGCGACGGCCATGACGCCGCGCAGGCGCAGGGTGTCGAGACCCAGGACGTGCTCTGCGAGCGCGTCGACCTCCGTGACAGTGGCGCCTCCGCGGCCCGGGTCGTCGGTGAGGTTCACCTGCAACAGCACATCGAGCAGCCGATCGTCGACGGCCGCGCGATGCAGCGAGTCGGCGATCTTGACGCGATCGACCGAGTGCACCACGTCTGCGGCACGGCGGATAGCACCTGCTTTGTTGCTTTGCGCCTGCCCGATGAAGTGCCAGGTGAGGTCGAGCTCGTCGAGTTCCTCACGTTTGGCGGTGAGCTCCTGCTGACGGTTCTCCCCGACCTGGGTGACACCCAGCGTGTGCAGCTCGCGTACGAGCGACGCCGGGTGGAACTTCGTCACGACGATGCGGGTGATGCCCTCCGGGCGCCGCCCGGCCCGCCGCGCGGCATCGGCGATCCGTGTGTCGATCGCCGACAGCCGCGCCGCAAGGGTCACTTGAGGAACTCGGGGATGTCGATGTCGTCGTCGCTGAACGCCGGCTCGATGCTCGTGGCGACCGGGGCGGGCTTCGCGGCCACCGGAGCGGTCTCCTCGCGCTGCTCGGTCTCCTCGATCTGCACCTCGGGAAGCGTGGTCGCGGCCGGACGCTCGACGACCATCGGCTCCAGGCGTGGCGCCGGGGTGCCACCGTCGAAGCCGGCGGCGATCACGGTCACGCGCACCTCGTCGCCCAGAGTGTCGTCGATGACGGTTCCGAAGATGATGTTCGCCTCGGGGTGCGCGGCCTCCTTGACGAGGTCGGCAGCGTCGTGGATCTCGAAGATGCCGAGGTTCGAGCCACCCTGGATCGAGAGCAGAACGCCGTGGGCGCCTTCGATCGACGCCTCGAGCAGCGGCGACTCGACCGCGAGCTCGGCGGCCTTGATCGCCCGGTCGGCCCCACGAGCCGAGCCGATGCCCATGAGAGCCGAGCCGGCCCCCTGCATGACCGACTTGACGTCGGCGAAGTCGAGGTTGATCAGTCCAGGCGTCGTGATGAGGTCGGTGATGCCCTGCACACCGGCGAGGAGCACCTGGTCGGCCGTGGCGAATGCCTCGATCATCGAGATGCCGCGATCGCTGATCTCCAGGAGACGGTCGTTGGGCACGACGATGAGCGTGTCGACCTCTTCCTTCAGCTTGGCGACGCCGGCCTCGGCCTGGCTCTGGCGACGACGACCTTCAAAGGAGAACGGCTTGGTGACGACGCCGATGGTCAGAGCGCCGATCGACTTGGCGATTCGGGCGACGACCGGCGCGCCGCCGGTACCGGTGCCGCCGCCTTCTCCCGCGGTGACGAAGACCATGTCGGCGCCGGTGAGGGCCTGCTCGATCTCTTCGGCGTGATCCTCAGCGGCGCGGCGACCCACCTCGGGGTCCGCTCCGGCACCGAGCCCACGGGTGAGCTCACGCCCGACGTCGAGCTTGACGTCGGCGTCGCTCATCAGCAGCGCTTGAGCATCGGTGTTCACGGCGATGAACTCGACCCCGCGAAGGCCGAGGTCGATCATGCGGTTGACGGCGTTGACGCCGCCACCGCCGACGCCGACGACCTTGATCACGGCGAGGTAGTTCTGGTTCTGGCTCATGGCCGGCCTCCGTTTTTCGAGCCTGACGAGGGTTGAACCTTAAACCTCAACTAGAGGTATAAAGTATTTCCCGGTATTGCGTTCTCTCGAATCGAAGGTAAGCGCCGCGCCGACGCCTGCCCGGAGCGACACGGCGTGTCGGAGCGATCACTCACCCGATCCGCCCTCAGCAGGCTCGGACGGGCTCAGCCGACGACCGCGACGTCGGGTGAGGAGACGTCATAGCTGGTCGCGTCAGGGCGTGCGGCGATGAGCTTGTCGAGGGTGTACGCCTTGCGCGACGACTGCTCGGCGTTGCCCCACACGACCGTGCGGTCCCCCTCGAGCGTGAGCGTCACATCATCGACCGACGATGCCGCGACATCGGTGACGGTCTTGCGCAGCTCCGCCGGGAGCGATCGCATGACCAGCCCGGCGGACGCGAAGGCATCCGACTCGGGACCGCCGGTGATCTCGAGCAATGCGGCACCTTCCGGCCGCTCGGGTGTGGTCGACAGCACGACGCCGGCGGCATCCAGCAGCGAGTAGCCGGCATCCGTCTTCACCACACCGATCGGGGTGCGCTCGACGACCCGCACCAGCAGCTCGTGCGGCGGACGCAGCTCGAGGGAGTACGTCTCGATCATCGGGAACTCCAGCAGCGCGGACCTGACCTCACTGCGGTCGACCAGCGCAAGAGGCGTGCCGATCTGCCCGGCCAGCGCCGCCTCGACAGCATCCGCGTCGAGCGTCCCGGCGCCGGCGACGGTCACCTTCTCCACCGCGAACAACGGACTGTATGCCGCGATGAGCGTGCCCAGGACGAGAGCAGCCACGGCACCGATCGATCCCCACCACACCATGCGACGTCGGCGAGAGCGTTGCGTGAATCGGCGGATCTCGGCGCGCAGCGCCTTGCGTCGAGCGCGCGCGGCACGCCAGACGTCAGCGCTCGTCAGCGGGCGCCCCAGGGTTTCATCAGGGTCTGCGGCAGGAGGCACGGGCTCCGCGACGGACGGCGCCGGGCCAGACGGCACAGCTGATCCCGTCGTCTTGACGACCGGCGCCACCACGTCCGACAACTCGACCGTCTCGACCGTGTCCGCCGCCACCGGATCCGGCGCAGACTCGGCCACGGGCGCTGCGTGGACGGTCGGGCGCGCGCGGCGGCCGAGAGGCATCCGGAAGGCACCGGAGCTCGCCTCGTCTGCGGTCTCCTCGGGCTCGTCCGCTGGAGCCGGAAGAGGCGGGGGCCGACGCACGTCAGGCCTCGGGGATGCGCCGGAGGGAGTCGAGCACCTGCGGGATGATCTGATACACGTTGCCGCAGCCGAGGGTCACGACCACGTCGCCATCGCGGGCGACCTGTGCGGTGTAGTCGGCGGCGTCCTGCCAGTCGGCGACGAAGTGCACGTGCGTCGGGTCGGCGAAGGCTCCGCTGACCAACTCACCGGTGACGCCGGGCACCGGGTCTTCCCGGGCGCCGTAGACGTCGAGCATCACGGTGTGATCGGCCAGCTCTTCGAGCACCTCGGCGAACTCACGGTACATGTGCTGCGTGCGCGAGTACGTGTGCGGCTGCTGGATCGCGATGAGGCGTCCCGAACCAGCGATGCCGCGCATCGCCTCAAGAGCGGCGCGCACCTCGGTCGGATGGTGCGAATAGTCGTCGTAGACGTGCACGCCGCGCTCGGCACCGTGCAGTTCGAGACGACGTACGGTTCCCGCGAAGCCCTCCACCGCGTGTACGGCCGCGGCAAGATCATGACCGAGCGTCAAGAGCACGGCGACGACTCCTGTGGCATTGATGGCGTTGTGCGCGCCCGGCACGGCCAGTTGCATCCGCACGCTCACGCCCTCATACGTGACCGTGGCAGCCACAGGACCGTCCGTGACGATATCGCCCACGCGCACGTCAGCGTCATCGGCACGGCCGAAGGTGACGATGTTCTCGTGGCTGAGGCCCGCATGCACGCGCTGCGCGCCGGCGTCGTCGCTCGAGATCACGACCGCTTCGCTCGCCTCGTCGCCGAAGCGGATGAACGCGTCGTAGAACGCGTCCTCCGTGCTGAAGAAGTCGAGGTGGTCGGGGTCGACGTTGGTGATCAGTGCGATCGACGTGTCGTAGAGCAGGAACGTGCCGTCGGACTCGTCGGCCTCGATCACGAACAGCTCGTCGGCGCCCGATGCACTGGAGGCGCCGAGCTGCTCGATGACTCCGCCGTTGACGAAGTTCGGGTCGGCACCGAGCGCCTGCAGCGCCGTGACGAGCATTCCGGTGGACGAGGTCTTGCCGTGCGCGCCCGCGACGGAGACCAGCCGCCGCGTGCCGATCAGCCAGTGCAGCGCCTGCGAGCGGTGGATGACGTGCAGGCCGCGCTCCTTGGCGAGCACGAACTCCGGGTTCTCCGGCCAGATCGCGCCGGTGTGCACCACCGTGTCGGCGTCGCCGAGGTGCGCCGCATCGTGGCCGACGTACACCGTCGCGCCGGCAGCAGCGAGGGCACGCAGATTCTCGCTGTCGGCGCGGTCGGAGCCGGAGACACGGATGCCGGCGTCGAGGAACATGCGGGCGAGTCCGCTCATGCCCGATCCACCAATCCCGATGAAGTGGGCGGCGGTGATGTTCTCGGGGATCGGGAGGGTGAGGTCGGGTCTGATCATTTCCTGCCCAGTCTAATCGGCGGTCTGCAGGGACCGGTCGACGAGCGCGACCACGTTCTCGGCGCCGGTGCGGATGCCAGTGCGCGCGGCCGCATCGGCCATCGACCGCACCCGCTCGGGGTCGGTCAGCAAGGGCACGATCTGGGTGCGCACGGCGTCGCCGTCGAAGCTCGCGTCGTCGAGGAGGATCGCGGCTCCGGCGGTAACCGCCGAGGACGCGTTCAGTCGCTGTTCGCCGTTGCCCACGGCGTAGGGCACGTAGACCGCAGGGATGCCGAGGGCGCTGATCTCGCTCACCGTGGCGGCACCCGAGCGCGAGACGATGAGGTCGGCGAGGGCGAAGGCCAGATCCATCCGGTCGATGTAGCGGCGCAGGGTGTACCCGGATGCCTGCGGGTCGGGCAAGTCGCTCCGCTCCCCTGTGGCGTGCAGGAGCTGCCAGTCGGCGCCGAGCACGTCGGGCCAGGCAGCGCCGAATGCCTCGTTCAGCCGCTGCGCGCCCAGCGAACCGCCGAACACCAGCAGCACCGGGCGGTCGGCATCCAGACCGAAGGCATCGGCCGCCTCGGCCCGCATCGCCGCGCGATCAAGGGCGACGATCTCCCGGCGCAGCGGCATCCCGACCACCTCGGAGCCGCGCAGCGGGGTGCCGTCGAACGCGACTCCGACCGCCGCGGCGCCGCGTGCGCCGAGCACGTTCGCGAGGCCGGGCTTCGCGTTGGCCTCGTGCACGACGAACGGTATGCCTTCACGTCGGGCACCGATGTACGCCGGAGCAGAGGCGTACCCGCCAAAACCCACCACGACGTCGACGCCACGGCTGCGGATGTGCTGACGCACCTGAGAGATCGCGCGCGCGAAACGGCGGGGAAAAGCCAGTGCGGCGCGGTTGGGCCGGCGCGGGAAAGGCACCTTGTCGACGATCAGCAGTTCGTATCCACGCTCCGGCACGAGCCGGGCTTCCAGCCCCTCACGGGTGCCGAGCACCAGCACGGAGTCGCCTTCGCGTTCGGCGAGCAGATCGGCCACCGCGAGCAGCGGATTGACATGGCCGGCGGTGCCTCCGCCGGCGAGAAGGTACGTGGTCACCTGGCGACCTTATCCGTTCGTTCTGCGGGGAGCGTGCGCGCGAAGGCCAGCAGCACGCCACAAGCCAGCAGCACCGACAGCAGCGCCGTGCCTCCCTGCGACATGAACGGCAGCGGCACACCCATCACCGGGAAGACGCGCAGCACGACGCCGATGTTGATCAGCGCCTGTCCGATGATCCACACCACGATGCCACCGGTGGCGACACGGATGAACGGGTCGTCCGTCTTGCGGATGATGTGGAACGCGCCGACCGCGAACGCCCCGAACAGAGCGAGCACGAGCAGGCAGCCGATCAGGCCGAGTTCCTCGCCCACGATCGCGAAGATGTAGTCGTTCGCGGCAGCGGGCAACCAGCCGTACTTCTCCTGCGAATTGCCGAGCCCGAGGCCGAAGACGCCGCCGTTGGCCATGCCCCAGATGCCGTGCGTGGACTGATAGCACTCCCTGAAGTAGTCGCAGTCATCCGGGTTGAAGGCGGCGAGGATGCGCTTCATCCGGTTCTCGCTGGAGAGCGCATAAGCCAGGACGCCGGCGATGCCGAGGGCCAGCGGCAGGATGAACAGGCGCAGCTTCACTCCGGAGAAGAACAAGCACCCGAGCACGACGAGCACGAGCACCATCGCGGTACCGAGGTCGCCACCGGCGATGACCGTCCCGATCGCGAGTGCCGCCACGGGGACCACCGGGATGAACACGTGATGCCAGATCCCCAGTCGCGCCTGCTTTCGCAGCAGGATGGCAGCCACCCACAGCGCGAGGGCGAGCTTGAGGAACTCAGAGGGCTGCACGGTGAAGCCGGCGATGCCGATCCAGTTTCGGTTTCCGTATGACTCGATGCCGAGCCCAGGCACGAAGACGAGCAGCTGGAAAGCGATCGCGCCGATGAGAAGGGGCCAGGCCACCTTCTTCAGCCAGGCGACCTTGACACGGCTGACGACGAACATCAGGGGGATGCCGACCACCGCGAAGATGCCCTGCTTCAGTGCTCCCTCGAACGGGGCGTTCGGGTTTGCGCTGGTCGCGGAGAGCACCATGACCAGCCCGAAAATCGTCAGCGCGAGCGAGGTCGACGCGATCAGCAGGAACTCGGTGGAGACCGGCGTGAAGAGCCGTCCCAGCGAGACCTTGGCTGTCAGTCCGCGCCCCTCGGTGCGGTCAGAGCGCGGTGGGTGAGCTGTCTGCGTCATCCGCGCTCCCCCGCTCGATCCAGTTCCGCACCGCTTCGGCGAAGCGGAGCCCGCGATCCGTGTAACCAGTGAACTGATCGAAGGATGCCGCTGCGGGGGCCAGCAGAACCGTGCCCTCGTCACCGGCTGCTCCTGCCGCCAGTTCGACGACACGGGCCATGACATCTCCAGTGTCACCGGCATCTGCCTCGTACACGGGCACGAACGGCGCGTGTCGGCTGAATGCGGTCACGACGGGCTCTCGATCCACTCCGAGGATGACGGCGGCGCGCAGCCGCGGTCCCGCCTCGGCGATGAGCTCCCCGAGGTCGACGCCCTTGAGATCACCTCCGACGATCCAGACCGCACCCGGGAACGCACGCAACGATGATGCCGCCGCGTGCGGGTTCGTGGCCTTGGAGTCGTCGATCCAGCGCACTCCGCCGTGCTCGGCGATCAGCTGGATGCGATGCGGGTCGAGGTGGAAGCCGTCGAGAGCGACGCGGATCGCTTCCGGCTCCACTCCGGCCGAGCGGGCGAACGCCGAGGCGGCGAGGATGTTCTGCACGATGTGCCCGGCGGACAGTCCGACCCGGCGGAGCTCATCGATTGTCGTGATCGCCAGCGCGGTGTTGCGCCGGTCGTCGAGGAACGCGCGGTCGATCAGCAGCCCGTCAACCACACCGAAGTCGCTCGGGCCGGGGGTGTCGAGGGCGAACCCGATCGCGCGGGCGCCCTCCATCACCTCGGCCTCTTCGACCATGTGCATGGTGGCCTCATCGGCCTTGTTGTAGACGCACGCGACCTTGGTGTTGCGATACACGACCGCCTTGGCGTCGCGGTAGGCCTGGGCGCTGCCATGCCACACGAGGTGGTCGTCGGCGAGATTCAGACAGACCGACGCATACGGCACCGGTTCACCGGCGCCGCGGCTCTGTCCGAGGTACCAGAGCTGATGGCTGGAGAGCTCGACGACGAGCACGTCAAACCCCTGCGGGTCTCGGATGGCATCCAGCACCGGCACCCCGATGTTGCCGCAGGGTGCCGCGCGCAGGCCACCCGCAACGAGCATGGTCGCGGTGAGCTGCGTGGTGGTGGTCTTGCCGTTGGTGCCGGTGATCAGCATCCACTCCGCCGGCGATCCATCGGCGCGGGTGACCTTGTCGCGTACGCGCCAGCCGAGCTCGATGTCGCCCCAGAGGGCGATGTCGCTCTCCTGCGTCCACCGGATGATCGGATGCTGCGGCGCGAAGCCGGGCGAGGCGATGACGACCTCGGGCTCGAAGGCGCGCAGCGCCTCCGGCACATCGGCGAGCGAGCCCAGCTCGAGGCGCGCCCCGATGACCGGGATGAGACCGGCGTACTCCTCGTCAGCCTTCTCTGAGAACACCACGACATCCGAGCCGAGCTCGGCCAGGGTGTCGGCCACCGAGAATCCAGTCATGCCCAGGCCGAGCACAGCGACCCGCAGGCCCGTCCAATCGGCATGCCAGCTGATCAACGAGTCCAGGCGCGCAGACGTCATGAGTGAGTGAGCCAATCGACGTAGAAGAGACCGACAGCAGACACGGCCAACAGGCCTGCGATGATCCACAGGCGCACCACGATCGTCACCTCTGGCCATCCGCGCATCTCGAGGTGATGGTGGAACGGACTCATCAGGAACAGGCGCTTGCCGCGAGTGACCTTGAAGTACAACCGCTGCAGGATGACCGAGCCGGACGAGATGATGAAGACGCCAGCGATGACCAGCAGCAGCAGCTCGGTGCGCGTGAGGATCGCCATCGCCGTGACGACGCCACCGATCGCCATCGAGCCGGTGTCACCCATGAACACCTTCGCCTTGGGCGCATTCCACCACAGGAATCCGACCAATCCACCCGCGAACGCAGCCGCCACCGTGGCGAGGTTCAAGGGTTCTCGCACGTCGTAGCATCCGGCGAGCTCTGTGCCGTACGCGATGCATGACTGCTTGAACTGCCAGAACGCGATGAGCCCATAGGCACCGACGACGAACACGCCGGAGCCCGCTGCCAAGCCGTCGAGGCCGTCGGTGAGGTTGACGCTGTTGGAGGTCGCGACGCCGATCACCGAGATCCAGATGAGGTAGAGGATCCACCCCAGGATGGGCCCTGCGATGAGGAAGAAGTTCAACCACGGGATGTCGCGGAACAGCGACACCGATCCGCTCGCGGGGGTTTGTCCGTAACGGTTCGGGAAGCTCAGCGCGACGATGCCGAAGGGGATGAGCACGAGCAGCTGACCGATGATCTTGCGCCAGCCGGAGAGCCCGAGGCTGCGCTGGCTGCGCACCTTCATGTAGTCGTCGATGAAGCCCACGACGCCGAAGCCGACCATGAGCCACAGCACCAGGATCGCCGACAGGGCCGGGGTGCTGCCACCGAAGAGGACACCGGCGAAATAGCCGACGATCGTGCCGACGATGAAGATGACACCGCCCATCGTGGGCGTGCCCCGCTTGGCGCTGTGGCTGGGGTTGGCGATGTCTTCCGGGGTGCGGATGACCTGCCCCCAGCCGAGCCTCCGGAAGATCTTCAGGAAGACGGGGGTCAGGAAGAGCGAGAAGGCGAGCGATATCGCCGTCGCCATAAGCAGGGACCTCACGAGAACAATTCTCCCAGACGATCGCCGAGATGCCGGAGCCCGACGGAGTTCGACGATTTCACGAGCACTCGATCTCCCGTGCGCAGCTCGGTCTGCAGATACTCGAAGGCGGCATCCTGATCGGGCATATGCACGGCCTCGCCGTCCCAGGACCCCTCACCGATGGCAGAGAGGAAGAGTCGTCGGGCCTCAGGCCCCACGACGACGATGCGTTGAATGTTCAGGCGCACGGCGAGCAGACCGATCCGGTCGTGTTCCTCGCCTGCGGCCTCGCCCAGCTCGCTCATCGCGCCGAGCACCGCGACGGTGCGCTCCCCCGGGCCGGTGATCTGAGCCAGCGTCCGCAGCGCAGCAGCCATCGAGTCGGGGCTCGCGTTGTACGCGTCGTTGATGATGCGCACGCTCTCGTTGCCCATCGGCTGCATCCGCCAGCGTTCCGCGACCTCGACGGTCTCGAGTCGGGCGATGGCGTCGGATGCGGCGACACCGAGCACGCCGGCCGCGGCGATCGCGGCCAGCGCGTTGGAGATGTGGTGGGCACCGAGCACCTGCAGCTGCAGGGGAAGGTCCGCGCCGCTCACGTGCACGATCGCGCTGGTGCCGGATGCTGTCACGTCGAGGTCACTCGCACGTACCTCGGCGGCCGGGTTCTGCCCGAAGCCGACGGTGGCGAGGCCTCGCGCGTCGGCGACGGTCCGCATCGCCGCAACGCGCGGGTCATCGATGTTAAGCACAGCCGTGCCTCCGGGGCGCGCCGACTCGACCAACTCTGCCTTCGCCCGCGCGGTCTGCTCGATGCCGCCGAAGCCGCCCGCGTGCGCGAGACCGACCATGAGCACGACGGCCACGTCCGGTTCCACGAGGCCGGCGAGGCGGGCGATGCTGCCGACGCCGGCTGCACCGAACTCGCTGACGAGGTACCGGGTGCTCGAAGTGACCCGCAGCATCGTGAGCGGAGCGCCCACCTCGTTGTTGTACGACTTGATCGGCGCGACGGTTTCGCCCTCGTCCTGCAGGATGCGGGCGAGGAAGTTCTTCGTCGTGGTCTTCCCGTTCGAGCCGGTGATCCCCACGATGCGCAGCTCACCCTCCGCACGCACGCGGGCGACGACCGCGCGGGCGAGATCCGCGAGCGCGGCGACGGCGTCGGCGACGACGATCTGCGAGACCTCGACGTCGACGGGGTGCTCGACGATCGCCAGCACGGCGCCGGCGTCGACGGCGTTGCCGACGAAGCGGTGACCGTCGGTGACCTCGCCGGGTTTGGCGACGAAGATGGCCCCGGGTTCCATCACCCGCGAGTCGGTGTCGACGACGCCATCGACGACGGTCTCGGGGGTGTCATCGGCGGCGAGGCGCAGCTCACCGTCGAGGACGGCGGCGATCTCAGCGAGCGTCAGGGCGATCATGGCATCTCCAGGCGCGGCGGGAGCCGGCTCAGTTCGTCTTGGGAAGCAGTTCTTCCATGGGCTGCGACGACGGCGGCACGCGGTAGGTCTTCAGCACCTGCGTCATGGCCTTCTGAAAGGCGTCGGCGTTCGCGGCCGAAGACCTCAGCTTAGTCGGCTCGTCGAGCGTGACCACCACGACGTACTGCGGATCCTCGATCGGGGCGACGCCGACGATGCTGGTGAAGTACACCCCCTGCTTATAGCCGCCGTTGCCGTTCGACTTCTGCGCGCTACCGGTCTTGAGGCCGATGCGGTACCCAGGAACCTCAGTGCGCTTAGCCAGAGAACCCTGCACAGCGACGTTCTCCAGCATCCGCTGCACATCGTCGGCGGTCTCCTCCGAGACGATCTGCTCCGTGGCCGGATCAGCCGACGCAGTGACCGTGCCGTCGGCGGCGGTGCACGACTCCACGACCGACAGGTCGACCTTCTTGCCGTCGTTCGCGATCGCCTGGTAGGCACCGGCCAGCTGCGCGGTGGTGATCGTGAAGGCCTGTCCGAAGGTCGTCGTGTAGAGCGTCTGGTTGTCCCAGGTCGCGGGGTCGCGCACCCCGCCGGTCTCCTCGTTGTAGAAGTCGACTCCCGTGGCCTTGCCGACCCCGAATTTCTTCAGGTATTCGTAGCGCACCTGAGGCGTGACCATCGTTCCGAACTTCGACAGCGACACGTTCGACGAGTCGATGAGTGCTCCGGCGAGCGTGTAGTTGACCGTAGGGTGCCGGACGGGGTCGTTGATGACCGCTCCGTTGGGGAAGACCTGGCGCGCGGGGGCGTTCACGGTCGTCAGCGGCGACGCGGCGCCCTGATCGATCACCGTGGCGGCGGTGATGGCCTTGAACGTCGAGCCCGGCTCGTACGAGTTCGAGAAGATCTGCGA
Organism: Microbacterium istanbulense; assembly: GCF_037204145.1. NCBI lineage: Bacteria > Bacillati > Actinomycetota > Actinomycetes > Micrococcales > Microbacteriaceae > Microbacterium > Microbacterium istanbulense. The sequence goes on along the minus strand of NZ_JBBDGN010000006.1, from coordinate 48,581 downwards.
CTTCCAGTACGTGGGGTCGACGGAGTTGATGTCGTTGGGGTCGAGGGCGGGATACTCGGCGGCAGCCCGGATCTTGCCGGTCGCCACCTCGACGACGGTCACCGAACCGGCCTGGGCGCCCTGCTTCTTTGCCTCCTCGGCGATCATCTGCTGCAGGTACCAGTTCAGGTCACTGTTGATGGTGAGGGTGACCGTACCGCCGTCGACAGCGGGCGTGACCCGCTCGCTGCCCGGGATGATCACGCCGCCCTTGCCGCTCAGGTAGGTGCGCTCGCCGTCGGTGGGTGCCAGGCATTCGGCCTCGGTGCGCTCGATGCCGTACTGGCCGTTGCCCTCACCGTCGAGGAATCCGATCATGTTCCCGGCGACCGCCCCATTCGGGTACACCCGCACCGAGCGCGGCATCATCGCCAGGTACGGCAGGCCGAGGTCCTTGAGGTCAAGGTATTTCTGGGTGGTCAGGCCCTTCTTCAGCTGCACATAGCGAGAGTGCGGGTCGGCTTCCAGCTTGTCGGAGACGAGGGCGCGCACGTCGGAGGCCTTCATGCCGATGATCTCAGCGATCTTCTTGCTCGCCTTCTCCCACGGCACGTCTGGTTCGTCGTCGGGGTCGTCCTCGATCTGCTGGATGAGGAGAGGGTCCAGTTGTGCGTCGTAGACGAGCACGCTCGAGGCGAGCACCGTGCCGTTCTCGTCGACGATGTCGCCGTCGGCGCCGGCGATGCGCTGCGTGCTGCCGAGGTTGCCGACACTCAACGAATCGGCGACGTGCTCGTCGGCACGGACGACCTGGATGTCGATCAGGCGCAGCAGGAACGCCGACAGCACGATGAGGATCACCATGAGGGCGGCGACCGTGCGGCGGCGGGGCCCGCGCGTGGCTCGTGTCGTCATGCGGGGTTTCTCCGTCCTGGCGAGGTCAGCGGGTCGTGGGAGTCGGGAGACCGTCGGTGACGGCGGGCGGGAGCGCGGGTGATGTCGCACCCTCTTGCGCCGTGGAGTCCGCCACTTCTGCCGGACCGGTGCCGGTGTCTTCGGCGGCTGTCTCTTCCGCGACTGGAACAGGCTCGGGTACGAGGAGCGCGTTGCCGACCACGTTCGACCCATTGGGGTTGACCGTGGAGGTCCAGTCGCTCACCTCACCGGCGCCGAGGACCTTGCCGTCGCTGAGCCGCAGGTACGACGCCGATCCCGCGACGACGAGCCCGAGGGCGTCGGCGCGGCTGGCCAGCGACTGGGGCGAGCTCAGGCCGGCGAGTTCGTCCTGCAGCGCCTGCTTCTCGAGCGTGAGGGCGCGCTGCTGAGCGTTGAGGTCGGCGACGACGAACGAGTCCTGGGTCGCTGCGAGCGAGAGCCCCATCTGTGCCGCGCCGATGGCCACGGCGCCCGCCAGTGCGAGCACCGCGCCCGCGAGCTTGGGGCGGCGCCGGGCGACCGGCTGCTCAACCGGCCGCAGGCGTCGCTGTGGCGCTCGCTCGGGTACGCGGCGCGGAGGTACAGACGGCGATACCCGCGCACTCTGCAGGCTCATCGCGCGTCTCGCAGCTTCTCGGCGGCGCGCAGGCGCACGGGGATGGCGCGGGGGTTGCTCGCACGCTCAGCCTCGGATGCCAGCTCAGCACCCTTGGTGAGCACCGTGAACCGCGGCGCGTGCTCGGGCAGTTCGACGGGCAGACCTGCGGGCGCAGTCGAGGCGGATGCTGCGGCGAAGGCCTGCTTCACAAGCCGGTCTTCCAGCGACTGGTAGGACATCACGGCGATGCGTCCGCCCACGACCAGCGCATCCATTGCGGCGGGGATGGCATCGGCGAGCACGCTGAGCTCTGAGTTGACCTCGATGCGCAGCGCCTGGAAGACGCGTTTGGCCGGGTGCCCGGCGCGCTGGGCCGCGGCGGGGGTGGCGGCGATCAGCAGGTCCACCAGCTCGCCCGACCGCGTCAGCGGCTTCGATGCGCGGGCCTCGACGATGAAGCGGGCATATCGGCCGGCCAGCTTCTCCTCGCCATAGCGTTCGAAGATGCGACGCAGCTGGCCTTCGCTGTACTCGGCCAGCACCTGCGCGGCGGTGGTGCCGCGGGTCTGGTCCATCCGCATGTCCAGCGGTGCGTCCTTGGAGTACGCGAAACCGCGATCCGCCTCATCGAGCTGCAGCGACGAGACCCCGAGATCGAACAGCACCGCCGAGGCGCCCTGAGCGTGCAGGCCGATCTCGTCATACACCGTGTGGACGAGGGTCACTCGATCGCCGAACGGAGCGAGACGCTCCCCCGCGATGCGCAGGGCGTCCGTGTCACGGTCGAGGCCGACCAGACGGATGCCGGGAAAGCGCTCGAGGAAGGCCTCGGAGTGTCCGCCCATGCCCAGCGTGGCGTCCACGAGGATCGCGCCGTCGCGTTCGAGCGCGGGGGCGAGCAGCTCGATACTGCGTTCCAGGAGGACGGGGGTGTGGATGTCGCGGAGGTTCATGATCTCTTTCCGGTGACCTGCGACTCTGATTCCTCTCCGCTCGACCCGGCACCGGGGAAGTGTGTCGGGGCAGAGCGGCGAGGCATCACAGCCGCGGTCAGAACAGGCCGGGAATCACCTCCTGCTCCAGGTCGGCGTAGCTTTCTTCGTTGCTTTCGAGGTAGGTGTTCCATGCGGTGGCATCCCAGATCTCGGCGTGTGCGCCGACTCCGGTGACCACCAGTTCCTTCTCCAGCCCGGCGTACTGACGCAGGTGGGCGGGGAGCGTGATGCGGTTCTGGCTGTCCGGCATCTCGGCGCTGGCACCGGAGAGGAACAGCCGCAGGAAGTCGCGCGCCTGTTTGTTGCTCAGCGGAGCCTGGCGGATGCGGTCGTGCATCGCCTCGAACTCAGCCGTGCTGAACACGTACAGGCAGCGTTCCTGTCCTCGGGTGACGACGATGCCGCCGGCGAGATCCTCACGAAACTTCGCCGGGAGGATGACCCGACCTTTGTCGTCGAGCTTCGGCGTGTGAGTACCCAGCAACATCGGCCATCACCCCCTCTTCGTTCCGGCCAACCCGAGGTGCGCCCCACTTTACTCCACAACCCTCCACTTTCCTACGACAAATGCGAGATATTCCCAGCGAACCGTCCCGCTTGCCCAACGCAGAGCCCCGAGATTCCGCGGAATCTCGGGGATGGTGAGCAGGTGGAGGAAGAGGGAGGGAAAGTGGAGGGAAATCACCCGGAACGCAACGAAGCCCGGATGCTCAGCATCCGGGCTTCGGGTCGAGGGGCAATCAGCGGTCTTCTTGGCGCCGATCCCATCGCGTGTTCATGCGGTCCATGAAGGACGAGTCATCGGTCCGGGGCCGGCGCGGCTCGCGCGACTTCGGCGTCGTGCCGGGAGCGCGGCGCACCGGGGTGAAGGCGAACATGACGCCGGCGAGCATCGCAAGGAAGGCGACGACGCCGATGATGATACTGCCCACCGCGCCGATGGTGTCACCGAGCGCGACGGCGGCCACCAGTCCACCGATGCCGATCAACAGCAGCACCGTGCCGTAGATGAGATTGCGGTAGCTCAGAGCGCGATCTCCCGAGGGCGCACTGACCACGTCCGCGTCGTTCGCAAGAAGATGGCGTTCCATCTCGTCGAGCAGTCGCTGCTCCTGTTCGGAAAGAGGCATTCCGTCCCCCTCGGTGAGTTCCTTCCAGTCTACGCTCCCGGGGGCGCGCGGGCTAGCCGAAGGCTGAGGGAGAACCTGCATCTAGGCTGGGAATCGTGCCCAGCTCTTCGGTCGTCGACACCGTGACCACACGCCTGAACGCCTTCCTCGCGAGCATGCGATCGGAAGGCGATGCGTACGGCCCAGATGCCGCCGTGTTCATCGACGCGGCGGCATCCACGCTGCAAGGCGGCAAGCGCCTGCGCGCCCGGTTCTGCCACGACGGATGGGCCGCCATCGCCCACCACCGCTCGCCCGACGCCCTCGAGTCCCCCGCCCTGTGGGGACTGTGCGCAGCTCTGGAGATCTTCCAGTCGGCGGCGCTCGTGCACGACGATCTCATCGACAACTCCGATACCCGACGCGGGCGCCCTGCCTCGCATCGGGCCCTCGAGGCGACCCATCGCGACGCGGGATGGAGCGGAGATGCCGAGGCCTTCGGTCGGGCATCCGCCGTGCTGCTGGGCGATCTGCTCGTGGCGTGGAGCGATGACCTGCTGGAGGAAGCGCTGATCGGCGAGACACACGCCGACGACGTGCGACGTGAGTATGCCCGCATGCGTCGCGACGTCACCGTCGGACAGATGCTCGACATCGCCGAAGAGTCCGCGTGGAGCGTGAACCCGCCCGAGCAGCAGCTGGAGCGAGCGCTGCGAGTCGCCTCACTGAAGTCCGCGCGCTACAGCATCGAGCAGCCGCTCGTGCTCGGAGCGTCGCTTGCCGGGGCGGATGGCGCTCAGCTCGACGCGCTGCGCGCCTTCGGTCATCCGGTCGGCATGGCCTTCCAACTGCGCGATGATCTGCTCGGCGTGTTCGGCGACGCCGCCGTCACCGGAAAGCCGGCAGGGGACGACCTCCGCGAGGGCAAGCGCACCGCGCTCATCGCGATCGCGCGGGAGCGCCTCGACGCCCGGGGGCAGCAGATGTTGGATGCCGCGCTCGGCGACGTGGCGTTGGATGCGCAGCGCATCGCAGAGCTGCAGCAGCTCATCGCCGACACCGGCGCTCCGGAGCAGATCGAGGAGATGATCACCGGCTATGCCGCCGCGGCAGATGGCGCTCTCGACGGGGCACCGCTGGATGCCGGGGCGATGGTCGATCTGCGTGCACTGGCGACCGCGGCGACCTCGCGCTCGGCCTGATCAGGCCAGAGCGCGAGCGACGCGACGCACCTCGCTCTTGTGACCGGCGAGCAGAGCCGCGATGGGCGCGCGACCCAAGGTCTCCTCGTCGGTGAGCAGCCAGTCGATGACCTCGTCATCGGCGAAGCCGGCATCCTGCAGCGCGATGATCGTGCCGCGCAGGGACCCGAGCGGGGCATCGTCGACGAGGAAGACGGCCGGCACCGTGACCGGTCCGTTGCGGCGCGAGCCGATGAGGTAGTGCTCATCGAGCAGACGGCGCACACGCCCCGGCGTCTCGCCGATGGCCTCGGCCACCTCGGGGATCGTCAACCAGTCGGTGTTCTGCAGGGGGGCGTCGTTCTCGGGCACGTGCCCACTATCTCACCTTCCCCCTCGCATCGCACTTTCGCCTCATTCGTCACATACACCACATGTGTCACTTCAGTTGACATCTCTATACATGCGTGTCAGCGTGTCTTGACGGAACTGAGGGGAACTCACCCATGCTTCGAACCCAGAACGCCCGTGCACGCTCGGCCCGCTGGGCGGTCCCAGCCGCCGTGATGGGCACACTTGCGGCAACGTTCACGGCGGCGCCCGCATCAGCCGAAGAGACGGCCGCGCGCATTCCCCCACCCGCGCCTGCCCATCAGCTCCCGCCTGCGCCCGCGGCAGCCACCGTGACGCCGGCTGCGAAGACGGCACCCACGACGTACACCGTCCGTCCGGGCGACACGGTCTCGTCGATCGCCGCGAGGCACGGGCTGCGCACCGTCGATGTGCTGAGCTGGAACGGCCTCACCTGGCGTTCCGTGATCTACCCGGGCCAGAAGCTGCGCCTGACCGCGAAAGCCAGCACATCCGCCCCGGCCGCCCCCGCGTCCGCCAAGCCGTCCACCGCAGCCACTGTGCACACCGTCGTGCGCGGCGACACCGTGTACGCCATCGCGAAGAAGTACCGCACCTCGGTGTCGCAGATCCTCGCGGCCAACCGCCTCGGCGCCTCGGCGATCATCTACCCCGGCCAGAAGCTGAAGGTCGCCGCGACCGGCGCATCCGCCCCGGCTTCGTCCGGCACGTCCAGCGCTCCGACGACGTCGGCACCGAGCACATCGGCCTCCACGGCGAAGACCCACAAGGTCGTCGCCGGTGACACCCTGTACGGCATCGCCAAGAAGTACGGCACCTCGGTCGCCGTGCTGCTCAGCGCCAACGATCTCAGCCAGGGCGCCATCATCTATCCAGGGCAGACGCTGCGCACGACACCGCCGCCGAATGCCCAGCGCTTCGCGAAGCTGGATGCCACGCAGCGGTCGTACGCAGCGATGATCATCTCGATCGGTCGCGAGATCGGTGCCTCGGATCGCGCGATCGCGATCGCGCTGGCCACCGCGATGGTGGAGTCGTCGATGCGCAACCTCGACCACGGCGACCGCGACTCGCTGGGCCTGTTCCAGCAGCGTCCGAGCCAGGGCTGGGGCACCCGATCCCAGATCCTCGACGCCCGCCGCAGCATCCTCGTCTTCTACGGCGGCCGCACCGATCCCAACGGTTCGAAGACCCGCGGACTGCTCGACGTCTCGGGGTGGCAGAACAAGGGCTTCAGCGCTGCCGCGCAGGCCGTGCAGATCTCGGCGTATCCGCACCGCTACGGCCAGTGGGAACAGCAGGCGCACCAGTGGCTCCGAGAACTCGGCTGACACGCCCATCGTCACCCGATCGAAACCTGGCAGACGCGAGCCGCTGCCCGGGCTCACCGCCGCGCTTGCCTAGACTTTCCCTGTGACGACCAATCAGCAAGCCGACCCCCTCATCGGGCGGCTTGTCGACGGCAGATACCGCGTCAGGGCGCGGATCGCGCGTGGTGGCATGGCCACCGTCTATGTCGCCACAGACATGCGTCTTGAGCGTCGGATCGCGCTCAAAGTGATGCACGCGCACCTCAGCGACGACTCGGCGTTTCAGAGCCGGTTCATCCAGGAGGCGCGCGCTGCGGCGCGTCTGGCAGACCCACACGTGGTCAACGTGTTCGATCAGGGCCAGGACGGCGAGCTCGCCTATCTAGTGATGGAGTATCTGCCCGGCATCACGTTGCGCGAGCTGCTGCGTGAGCAGAGGCGGCTGACCGTCACCCAGACGGTGACGATCATGGATGCCATCCTTTCTGGCCTTGCAGCCGCTCACCGCGCCGGCATCGTGCACCGTGACGTCAAGCCCGAGAACGTGCTGCTGGCCGAAGACGGCCGCATCAAGATCGGCGACTTCGGCCTGGCCAGGGCGACGACAGCGAACACCGCCACCGGTGCCCAGCTGCTGGGCACAATCGCCTACCTGGCCCCCGAGCTCGTCACCCGCGGCACCGCGGATGCGCGCAGTGACATCTACGCGCTCGGCATCATGCTCTACGAAATGCTCGTCGGCGAGCAGCCGTACAAGGGCGAGCAGCCCATGCAGATCGCCTTCCAGCACGCCACCGAGTCGGTGCCGCGTCCGAGCGTGCGCAATCCCGGCGTTCCAGATCAGCTCGATGAGCTCGTGCTGTGGGCGACCGAGAAGTCGCCCGATGAACGCCCGGACGATGCGCAGGCCATGTTGGATCGCCTGCGCGAGATCGAGCGGGAGCTCGGCGTCACCCCGGTGCCCACCACGACGGCCCCCGCGCAGGGCACCTCGTATGACAGCGGCGCGGTGACGAAGATCCTTCCCGGTGGGACGGCGGTGACGCCTGCCCTCACCGGCCCCAGCGCGATCGTCGAACCAGCGGCGGACAACGCCACCCTGCTGCGCCGCCGCACCTCGCATCGTCGTGCGCGTGGCGCCCTGCTGCTCTCGCTCGTGCTGCTGCTGGCAGTGATCGCCGGTGGCGTCGGATGGTGGTTCGGCTCCGGCCCCGGATCGCTGGTTCCCGTCCCTGCCGTCGCAGGCGACAGTTATGACCAGGCGGCCGCCGCACTGACAAAGGCCGGCTTCACTCCTGAGCGCGTCGAGGCGAGCTCGGTTGACGTGGACGCCGGACTCGTCATCAGCACGGACCCGGAGGCCGGGCAGCGGATCGAACCCGAGTCGACCGTCGAGGTGACCGTGTCGACCGGGCCTGCCGAGCACGAGCTCCCCGAGCTCACCGGCAAGCCGGAGCAGGAGGTTCGCGATCTGCTGACCGCGGCCGGAGTGACCGTCGAGGACGGCTCCGAGAAGTACTTCGACCCGAACCTCGACTCTGGCCTCGTCCTCAACGTGCGCATAACGCCTCGCGATGGTGGCGACGCCTTCGGCTGTGGCAACGGCTGCACGCTGCACGAAGCAGACGCCGCCCTCGTCCAGATCTCGGTCGGCGCGGTGCCGAACGTGACGGGCAAGAGCATCGCGGGTGCGACGGATGCACTCACCGACGCCGGGCTCGAGGTCAACGCCGACCGTATTTCACAGCACCACGACTCGATCGCCGAGGGCCAGGTCATCGGCATCGCCGCCCGCGAGGGCGAGGGCCTGTGGAAGACCGGTGAGACCGTCACGCTCATCGTCTCCCTCGGACCTCAGCTGTTCGAGGTGCCGAATGTCGAGGGCAAGACGCGGGACGAGGCTGCCGCGATCCTGCGGGATGCCGGTTTCGAGCCGACGTGGAACGGACTGTGGGGCGCGTTCCCGAATGAGTTCACCGAAGTGACGGGCACCGATCCCGAGGCGGGCGCGATGCGTCGCAAGGGCAGCGAGGTCGGCATCCAGATCCGCAGCAACCCGTTCTGACCCTGCAACGTCGACGCCCCCTCTGATCTGTGCGGCGTGGCGCAGCGATCAGAGGGGGCGTGGTGTCGTGAAGCTCAGCGCTTCTCGAGCTCCTCGGCCACGAGGAAGGCGAGCTCGAGGCTCTGCATGTGGTTCAGGCGCGGGTCGCACAGGCTCTCGTAGCGGGTCGCGAGGGTCGCCTCGTCAATCTGCTCAGACCCACCCAGGCATTCGGTGACGTCGTCGCCGGTGAGCTCGACATGGATGCCTCCGGGGAACGTACCGGCTGCGCGGTGCGCCTCGAAGAAGCCGCGCACCTCGTCCACGACGTCGTCGAACCGACGCGTCTTGTAGCCGGTCGAAGTGGTGATGCCGTTGCCGTGCATCGGGTCGGTGACCCAGAGCGGGGTCGCGCCGGAGTCGCGCACGGCCTCGAGCAGGGGTGGCAGGGCGTCGCGGATCTTGCCGGCGCCCATGCGCGTGATGAACGTGAGGCGTCCGGGCTCGCGCTCCGGGTCGAGCTTGTCAATGAGCGCCAGAGCGGTCTCGGGCGTGGTTGTCGGCCCGAGCTTGACACCGATGGGGTTGCGGATCTTCGAGAAGTAGTCGACATGCGCGCCATCGAGGTCACGCGTGCGCTCCCCGATCCAGAGGAAGTGCGCGGAGGTGTTGTAGGGGTTATCGGTGCGCGAGTCGATGCGAGTCATCGGGCGCTCGTAGTCCATGAGCAGGCCCTCGTGCCCGGTGTAGAACTCCACACGCTTGAGCTCGTCGAAGTCGGCGCCGGCGGCCTCCATGAACTTGATGGCCCGGTCGATCTCGGCCGCCATGCGCTCGTAGCGCTGGTTGGCAGGGTTCTGCGCGAACCCCTTGTTCCAGGAGTGCACCTCGCGCAAGTCGGCGAAACCACCCTGCGTGAACGCTCGGATGAGGTTCAGCGTCGAGGAGGCGGTGTGGTAGCCCTGCAGCAGACGCGCGGGGTCGGCCTGGCGGGACTGCTCGGTGAAGTCGTAACCGTTGACGATGTCGCCGCGGTACGCGGGCAGGGTCACGTCACCGCGGGTCTCGGTATCGCTGGAGCGCGGCTTAGCGAACTGACCGGCCATGCGACCCATCTTCACCACGGGCATCGAGGCCCCGTAGGTGAGCACCACGGCCATCTGCAGCACGGTCTTGATGCGGTTGCGGATCTGGTCGGCGGTGGCGCCGGCGAACGTCTCAGCGCAGTCCCCGCCCTGAAGCAGGAAGGCCTCACCGGATGCCGCTCGGGCCAGGCGCTCGCGCAGAGCGTCGACCTCACCGGCGAACACCAGGGGCGGAAGCGCGGCGATCTGCTGAGAGACCTCGGCGACCCGCTCGGCGTCGCCCCACTGAGGCTGCTGTTTGATCGGGAGCGAACGCCATGCGTCGAGGACTGAGGGAAGCATGCCCCAATCCTAGTGGCGGCTCAGCGGCCCGAGATTCGTTGTGTCAGCGGCGGCGACCGCGGCGACGCGAGCCCGGCGCCGGCATCCGATCCTTCACACTCGACGCGTATACGTCGTCGTAGTACTGCGCGCCGAGGCGCTGCAGCGCGATCATGATCTCGTCGGTGACCGAGCGGAGGATGTAGCGGTCGTTCTCCATCCCGGCGAAGCGGGAGAAGTCGAGCGGTTCGCCGATCACGACACCCACGCGCATGACGTTGGGAATGCGCTGCCCGATCGGCATGGCGGTGTCGGTGTCGACCATCACCACCGGAACGACGGGCACCTTGGCCTCAAGCGCCATCCGTGCGATTCCGGTGCGGCCGCGGTAGAGCTTGCCATCGGGGCTGCGAGTGCCTTCCGGATAGATACCGAGCAGATCACCACGTCCGAGCACCTGCAGGCCGGTGTTCAACGAGGCCTCGGATGCCTTGCCACCGGAGCGGTCGATGGGCAGCTGACCGGTGCCGCTCATGAACATCCGCGTCGCCCAGCCCTTGATCCCCTTGCCGGTGAAGTAGTCGCTCTTGGCCAGGAACGACATCCGCCGATCGATCATCAACGGCAGAAAGATCGAGTCGGCGAAGGACAGATGGTTGCTGGCCATGATGGCGCCACCGGTCGCGGGCACGTTGTCACGCCCGACCACCCAGGGTCGGAAGATCGCCTTGACAAGCGGCCCGATCAGGACGTTCTTCATCAGCCAGTAGATCATGGTGTCGAAAGTCTAGCGCCGGGATGCTGGCGCGACTCAGTTTCATACTTCCTGCGACTGGATTTCATGGCTTAGACTCGACGGATACCCGCCTGTCCGGTGCCGAAGGAGCTGCCGTGGTCACATTCGAAGTCCCTGCGATCGTCCCCGCCGATCCCGAGGCGAACATTTCCGACCTTCTCCGGGAGCGGGTGCGCACGACGCCCAACCTGGCGCTGTTCTCTGTGCCGGACGGCGCAGGCTGGCGGAACATCTCGGCCACAGACTTCGAGACGGCGGTGATCGCCCTGGCCAAGGGCTTCGTCGCCGCCGGCGTCGAACCGGGAGACAAGGTCGGCTTCATCGCCCGCACCACCTATGAGTGGACGCTCGTCGATTTCGCCCTCTTCTATGCCGGCGCTGTAATGGTGCCGATCTACGAGACCAGCTCCCCCGCCCAGATCCAGTGGATCATGGAGGACTCCGGTGCGGCCTGGCTGATGGTCGAGTCGCCCGAGCACTTCGCCCGTGTCGATGAGGTCCGCGGCGACCTGCCCCTGCTGCGCGATGTCTGGCAGCTGCACCTCGGTGCGATCGACACGCTCACCGCGCAGGGCGCGGATGTGGAAGATGCCGAGATCGAGCGTCGTCGCAACATCGCGAACGGCGCCGACATCGCCACCCTCATCTACACCTCCGGCTCGACCGGTCGCCCGAAGGGTTGCGTGCTCACGCACAGCAACTTCGTCGAGCTCACACGCAATGCCGCCAGGGCACTGCACGACGTCGTGACTGTTCCGGATGCGTCGACGGTGCTGTTCATCACCACCGCGCACGTGTTCGCCCGCTTCATCTCGATCCTGGACATCCACGCTGGTGTCCGCACGGGGCACCAGCCCGACACCAAGCAGCTCCTGCAGGCCCTGGGCTCCTTCAAGCCCACCTTCCTGCTGGCCGTGCCGCGCGTCTTCGAGAAGGTCTACAACTCGGCCGAGCAGAAGGCCGAGGCCGGCGGCAAGGGCAAGATCTTCCGCGCAGCGGCGGCCACCGCGATCGAGCACTCGAAGCTCCTCGAAGAGGGCAAGAAGATCCCCTTCGGCATGAAGCTGCGCTTCGCGTTGTTCGACAAGCTCGTCTACAGCAAGCTGCGCGAGGCCATGGGCGGCAACGTCGCCTACGCAGTCTCCGGTTCCGCTCCCCTCGGCCCGCGCCTCGGTCACTTCTTCCACAGCCTGGGCGTCGTCATCCTCGAAGGCTACGGTCTCACCGAGACGACCGCGCCGGCCACCGTGAACCAGTCGGACCGCGCGAAGATCGGCACGGTCGGCCCCGCCCTGCCGGGCGTCGGGGTGCGTCTCGCCGACGACGGTGAGATCGAGGTGCGCGGCATCAACGTGTTCAAGGAGTACTGGAACAACCCCGAGGCCACCGCCGCGGCGTTCCACGACGGCTGGTTCCGCACCGGCGACATCGGCAGCTTCGACTCCGAGGGCTTCCTCACGATCACGGGTCGCAAGAAGGAGATCATCGTCACGGCGGGCGGCAAGAACGTCGCGCCGGCGGCGTTGGAGGACCCGATCCGTTCGAACCCGATCGTGGGTCAGGTGGTCGTCGTCGGCGACCAGAAGCCGTTCATCTCGGCCCTGGTGACCCTCGACCCCGAGATGTTGCCGACGTGGCTGTCGAACAACGGGCTGCCCGCAGACCTGTCGCTGGCGGATGCGGCGGAGAACGAGGCCGTCCGTGCCGAGGTTCAGGTCGCCATCGACCGCGCCAACGCGGGTGTCTCGCGCGCCGAGTCGATCCGCAAGTTCACCATCCTGCCCGGCGAGTGGACGGAGGCCTCCGGCCACCTGACGCCGAAGATGTCGATCAAGCGCAATGTCATCCTGAGTGACTTCGCCGACGACATCGCCGCGATCTACGACGAGCCGGTCCAGACCACGAACGTCTCGCTCGGCTGAGGTTCAGCAAGAACGCCCCGCACATCGTGCGGGGCGTTCTTGCGTGCAGCCCTGGGCCCGTCGAAGGTCCCTGAGCCTTGTCGAAAGGCCTGGGTCCCTGAGCTTGTCGAAGGGCCCTGAGCCTGTCGAAGGGCCTGGGTCCCTGAGCCCTGTCGAAGGGCCCTGAGCCTGTCGAAGGGTCAGAACCAGGAGCTCTCGCGCACCTGGCGCATCGCGAGCTTGCGGGCCTCGCCTTCCAGCCGGCCGAGGTAGACCATGCCGTCGAGGTGGTCGGTCTCGTGCTGCAGCGCCTGCGCGAGCAACCCCTCCCCCTCGAGCACGACGGGTTCGCCGTCGAGGTCGATGCCCTCTACGCGGGCCCACGGGTACCGAGGGGTGTCGTGCCACAGACCAGGCACCGAGAGACATCCCTCGCCGGTCGGCACGAGCTCGCCCCGCACTTCGGTGAGCACCGGGTTGATCACGTAGCCGATGTCGCCGTCGATGTTGTAGCTGAAGGCGCGCACCGCGACGCCGATCTGATTGGCGGCGACGCCGGCACGGCCGGGCACCTCGACGGTGTCGACCAGGTCGGCCACGAGGGCCCGCACGCCGTCGTCGATGACCTCGACAGGAGTCGACACCGTGCGCAGCACGGGGTCGCCGTACAGACGGATCTCGCGAACGGCCATCAGGCGGCCCGAGTCCGCAGGCCCTGGATCAGACGCGCAGCGAGTTCCCGCGCCGCCTGTCGGGTCTCGGGGCGCAGGCTGGCGAAGTCGATCGCGCCGCCTCCCGCGACCTGCGGGTCATAGGGCACACGCACGACGTGCTTGGCGCGCGTCGAGAAGTGCGCCTCGAGCTCGTTCAGGCGCACCATGGGAGCGCCCGGCGTGGACTGGTTGAGCACCACGATCGCTTCGCGAGCCAAACCGGCACGCCCGTTCGTCTCGAGCCAGGTGAGCGTCTCCGACGCCAGCCGCGCCTCGTCCACCGACAGACCGGAGACGATGACGATCTGGTCAGCGAGGTCGAGCGTGGCATCCATGACGGAGTGCACGATGCCGGTTCCCGAATCGGTCAACACCAGCGAGTAGTACTGTGCCGCCACGGTTGCCACGTCGCGGTAGTCAGAGTCACCGAAAGCCTCGGAGACCCGCGGGTCCGTGTCGGAGGCCAGCACATCAAGGCGTGTCTCGTCACGCACGACGAGCGCCGAGATGTCGTGATACCCGCGGATCTCGTGCTGCTGACGCACCAGGTCACGCACCGACTTGCCGTGCGATCCGACGACCCGTTCGGCAAGGGTGCCGCGGTCAGGGTTGGCGTCGACCGCGATGACACGATCGTCACGGGCGTCGGCGAGGGCCATGCCGAGCAGCGCGGTCACCGTCGTCTTGCCGACGCCGCCCTTGCGCGAGAGCACGGGCACGAAACGCGCCGATCCGGCCAGAGGGGCAGCGATCCGGGCGGTGAGCGCCTTGCGCTCACGCGCCCGCCGGCTGTCGCCGATGTTGAGTCGGTGCCCGGACAGCGTGTACAGCAGGTGGCTCCAGGCTCCTTCCGGCTCCGGCTTGGCGACCCGGTGCGGGTCCAGCAGGCGGTCGGCCGTGAGCAGGTCCGCACTTTCGCGCGCGGATTCGCCGAGATCGTCGAGACGCTTGGATGCCAGCGTCACCTCAGACGCCGGGCGGGCGGCGGGCAATGCGTCGGCGGTGTCCACAGAAGTGTTCTCCTCAGTGCGGGCGTCACGGGTCGGCGCCTGCGGGATGGATGCCGACGCGGCCGGGATCGGTGCGAGCGCAGGCTCGGCGTCCGTGCCTGTGACATCGTGTGGTTCCCGTGACAGGGCTTCCCCTGCAGGCTCAGGTTCGAGCTCAGGTTCGGGCTCTGGTTCGGGTTCGGGCTCCGGTTCAGCCTCCGGCTCAGGCTCAGGCTCCGGCTCCGGCTCCGGCTCCGGCTCAGGCTCAGGCTCCGGCTCCGGCTCCGGCTCCGGCTCCGGCTCGACGGTCTCGACTGTTGCGGTCTCGATGACCTCGGGATCGATGACCTCCGGCTCGAGCAGTTCGTCTTCAACGACGTCGTCCTCGATGACCTCGACCTCGACCGTCTCCGGCTCGAGCGGCTCCGGATCAAGCGGCTCCGGCTCGGCCATATCCGCGTCATCCGCGACGGGCTCGTCTGCGCCAGACGCGACAGCGGGCAGATCGATGATGAAGCTCCCGCCCGACTCGGCGATCTGGGCGACGCTGTCCTGCTCGACCCGCTCTGACGTGTCGACACCCGAGATGTCCAACAACGAAGCGTCGATCTCGTCGTCGACGACGCCGTCATCGGCCAGATCGTCGTATTCCTCGGTCGGCAGATTCACGGCGACGTGCGCGGTTCCCCCAAGGATCCCTAGGGAGGACGTGTCGAGCGACGCGGTGTCGTCGAGCACACCGAACGTATCGTCGTCGTCCGCGTCAGCGGTGTTCTTCGGCGTCACGGTGTCCACTCTCTTATGCGGGCGATGCCTTCCATCGCCCGCACAAGATTACTGGGCGGGGCGGATGACGACCAAAAGGTCGCCGGCATCCACCTGCTGCGTCTCACCGATCGCAATCCGCTCGATGACCCCATCGATGGGAGCGGTGATAGCCGCCTCCATCTTCATCGCCTCGATCGATGCCACCGGCTCGCCCGCGCGCACCGCGGCGCCCTCTTGCACCTTCACCGTCACCGCGCCCGAGAACGGAGCGGCCACCTGTCCGGGCTTGGAGGTGTCGGCCTTCTCGACGTCGTGCGCCTCGACGGCGATCGCGCGGTCACGCACGGCGACCGGGCGCAGCTGCCCGTTGAGCGTCGTCATGACGGTGCGCATGCCCTTCGGATCAGCCTCACCGATGGCCTCGAGCCCGACATACAGCCGCACGCCGCGCTCGATCTCTACGACATGCTCGGCGCCCTGGACCAGGCCATACAGGTAGTCAGCGGTGTCGAGCGCCGAAAGATCGCCGTACTCGTCACGGCTGGCGCGGAACGCCTTGGTCGGCGCGGGGAACAGCAGCTCGTTGAGCATGGCTCGTCGCTCGGTCGGTTCACCGCCCAGCGCGGCCTGCTGCGCCTCGCTGAGGGGCGTGATGCCCGTGGTCACGGTGCGACCAGCGAGCACCTTGCTGCGGAACGGCTCGGGCCATCCGCCAGGAAGGTCTCCCAGTTCGCCGGCCATGAATCCGACCACCGAGTCGGGGATGTCGTACCGTTCCGGGTTCTGCTCGAAGTCGGCCGGGTCGGCCTTGACGGCCGCGAGATGAAGGGCGAGGTCGCCGACCACCTTCGACGAGGGCGTCACCTTGGGCACGCGCCCGAGGATGCGGTTGGCTTCGGCGTACATGTTCTCGATGAGCTCGAAGTCGTCGGCCAGCCCCAGCGCGATCGCCTGCTGGCGCAGGTTCGACAGCTGTCCACCGGGGATCTCGTGGTGGTAGACGCGCCCGGTGGGGCCGGGAAGCCCCGACTCGAACGGCGCGTACAGGTGGCGGGTCGCCTCCCAGTACGGTTCGAGATCGGAGGCCGCCTGTAGATCGATGCCCGTGTCGCGATCCGTGTGCGCGAGGGCGGCGACGAGAGCCGACAACGACGGCTGACTGGTGGTCCCGGACATCGGCGCGGAGGCGGCATCGACGGCATCCGCTCCGGCCGCGCTGGCAGCGAGCAGCGTCGCGAGCTGACCACCGGCGGTGTCATGAGTGTGCACGTGAACCGGCTGGTCGAACCGTTCGCGCAACGCCGTGACGAGCTTCGTTGCAGCGGCGGGGCGCAGCAGACCCGCCATGTCCTTGATGCCGATGACATGGGCTCCGGCCGCGACGATCTGCTCAGCCAGACGCAGGTAGTAGTCGAGCGTGTACAGCTGCTCCCCCGGGTTGAGGAGGTCACCGGTGTAGCACAGCGCCGCTTCGGCGATCGCGCTGTCGGTGGCGAGCACGGCCTCGATCGCCGGGCGCATCTGCGACACGTCGTTGAGCGCGTCGAAGATGCGGAAGATGTCCACGCCGGTGGCCGCGGCCTCTGACACGAAGGCGTCGGTCACCTCGGTCGGGTACGGGGTGTAGCCGACCGTGTTTCGGCCGCGCAGGAGCATCTGGATGTTGATGTTCGGCAACGCCTCCCGGAGGGCGGCGAGGCGCTCCCACGGGTCCTCGGAGAGGAAGCGCAGGGCGACGTCGTAGGTGGCGCCTCCCCAGGCTTCGACCGACAACAGCTGCGGCGTGAGACGCGCGACGTAGGGCGCGACCGCGACCAGGTCACGGGTGCGCACCCGAGTGGCGAGCAGTGACTGGTGCGCGTCGCGGAACGTCGTCTCGGTGACTGCCAGCGGCGTCTGCGCCCGCAGGGCGGCCGCGAAGCCGGCAGGGCCGAGCTCCTGCAGTCGCTGACGCGAACCAGCGGGGGCCGGAGCGGACAGATCGATCGCCGGAAGCTTGGCGACAGGCGGCGCGCTCTGCGGCGCCTCGCCGTTCGGCTTGTTGACGGTGACGTCCACCAGCCAGCGCAGCAGCTTCGTGCCACGGTCCTTCGACGGGCGACCTCGCAGCAGTTCGGGTCGCTCGTCGATGAACGACGTCGACAGGTCTCCGGCAAGGAACGCGGGATCGTCGAGCACGCCCTGCAGGAACGGGATGTTGGTCGACACACCGCGGATCCGGAACTCGGCCAGGGCGCGTCGCGCCCGCGAGACGGCGCTCTCGAAGGAGCGCCCGCGGCAGGTCAGCTTCGACAGCATCGAGTCGAAGTACGGGCTGATCTGCGCGCCCGCCGCAGTCGTGCCACCGTCGAGGCGGATGCCGGCACCACCGGGCGAACGGTAGGTGGTGATCTTGCCGGTGTCCGGGCGGAAGCCCTGGGTCGGATCCTCGGTGGTAATGCGGCACTGCAGGGCTGCTCCGCGCAGGTGGATGTCTTCCTGCTCCAGTCCGAGCTCAGCCAGCGTCGCCCCGTCGGCGATCTGCATCTGCGAACGCACCAGGTCGACGTCGGTTACCTCTTCGGTCACCGTGTGCTCCACCTGGATGCGGGGGTTCATCTCGATGAAGACGATCTCGCCGGCGCGCGGCCCCTTCGTCTCGAGCAGGAACTCCACCGTGCCCGCGTTCTGGTAGCCGATCGACTCGGCGAAGGCGATGGCGTGACGGTGCAGGTCGGCGCGGATGCCGTCGTCGAGGTTCGGCGCCGGGGCGATCTCGATCACCTTCTGATGGCGACGCTGCACCGAGCAGTCCCGTTCGAACAGGTGCACGGTGTGCCCGTGCTGATCGGCGAGGATCTGTACCTCAATGTGACGCGGACGCAGCACGGCCTGCTCGAGGAACATGCGCGGGTCGCCGAAGGCGGCGCCCGCCTCACGCATGGCCTCGGCGAGAGCGGGCGCGAGCTCGCCCTTGGTCTCGACACGACGCATGCCCCGTCCGCCGCCGCCGGCGACGGCCTTCGCGAACAGCGGGAAGCCGATCTCATCGGACTGCGCGACGAGGGCGTCGACGTCGTCGGATGCCTCGGTCGAGCGCAGCACCGGCACGCCGGCCTCGATTGCGTGCCGTTTGGCTTCGACCTTGTTGCCCGCCATCTCCAGCACATGGGCGGGCGGTCCGATGAAGGTGATGCCGTTGGCGGCCGCCTTCTCGGCCAGTTCCGGGTTCTCGGAAAGGAACCCGTAGCCGGGGTAGATCGCGTCGGCGCCGGCATCCAGCGCGGTGCGGATGATCGAGTCGACGTCGAGGTAGGCCTGGACGGGATGCCCGCGCTCCCCGATCTCGTATGCCTCATCAGCCTTGAGTCGGTGCAACGAGCCCCTGTCCTCGTAGGGGAAGACCGCGACGGTGCGCGCCCCCACCTCGAAAGCCGCACGGAATGCACGGATGGCGATCTCGCCACGGTTGGCCACAAGAATCTTCTTGAACATGAACACCTCGGAGTGTTCGATGTGCACGGATGGCGCGCACATGGGCGGGGGCTGAGTGTGTGTCCAGACTAGGGCAAGGTAACGTGGAGTCCGTGCACGTACTCAGCGTCAGCTCCCTCAAGGGAGGCGTAGGAAAGACGACCGTCACGCTCGGTCTCGCTTCCGCCGCCTTCGCCCGCGGCCTCCGCACCCTCGTGGTCGACCTCGACCCGCAGTCGGACGTCTCCACCGGCATGGACATCCAGATCGCCGGGCGGCTCAACATCGCCGATGTCTTGGCGAACCCGAAGGAGAAGGTTGTCCGCCAGGCCATCACCACCAGCGGCTGGGCGAAGGTGCACCCCGGCACGATCGACGTGCTCATCGGCAGCCCCTCGGCGATCAACTTCGATGGACCACACCCGAGCGTTCGTGACGTGTGGAAGCTCGAGGAGGCGCTCGCCTCGGTCGAGGCCGACTACGACCTCGTGCTGATCGATTGCGCACCATCGCTGAACGCTCTCACCCGAACGGCCTGGGCTGCCAGCGACCGTGTCATGGTCGTCACCGAACCGGGTCTCTTCTCCGTCGCCGCGGCCGACCGCGCGCTGCGCGCCATCGAAGAGATCCGCCGCGGCCTCTCCCCCCGACTGCAGCCGCTCGGCATCGTGGTGAACCGCGTGCGTCCGCAGTCGATCGAGCACCAGTTCCGCATCAAGGAGCTGCGGGACATGTTCGGCCCGCTCGTGCTCTCACCGCAGCTGCCAGAACGGACCTCGCTGCAGCAGGCGCAGGGCGCCGCCAAGCCCCTGCACATCTGGCCCGGCGAATCCGCCCAGGAACTCGCGGCCGACTTCGATCAGCTGCTGGATCGGATCATCCGCACCGGTCGCATCCCCGTGCCGGAGACCCCGCAGGCCTGACCGGCACCAGACACAAGACGGCCGTCCTCTCGCGAGGGCGGCCGTTCTTCGTCGCAGAGGCGGTTTCGCTCAGGCGCTGCGCTTGGAGCGCCGCGCGGCGAGCTCGTCGACGGGGTCGGGGGCGGTCGGGTCGAACTCGACGAGAGTCGACTCGACCTCGCGCAACACCTTGCCGACGGCGATGCCGAAGACACCCTGCCCCCGGCTGACCAGGTCGATGACCTCATCGTTGGACGTGCAGAGGTAGACCGAGGCACCATCGCTCATGAGCGTGGTGCCGGCGAGATCGCGGATGCCGGCGGCGCGCAGCTGCTCGACAGCCGTGCGGATCTGCTGCAGCGAGATGCCGGTGTCGAGCAGGCGCTTGACGAGCTTGAGCACGAGAATGTCGCGGAAGCCGTACAGGCGCTGGGAGCCGGATCCGCTGGCGCCACGCACGGTGGGGACGACCAGTTCGGTACGTGCCCAGTAGTCCAGCTGGCGGTACGTGATTCCGGCGGCGCGGGCGGCGACAGCGCCGCGGTAGCCGACCTCGTCATCCATCGCGGGCAGACCGTCCGTGAAGAGGAGTTCGGTCACGAACCGCGGGTCGCCGCTGGGCTCATCCGCATTCATCTTGTGTCCTCTCTGAACGGTTACCTCAACGCTAGAGCAGGTGCCCTGCACCGGCAATGACATCCGGGCGTGCGGCGAGGTGTGTCGCAATCTCTTCGTTACGAAAGTTCGTCGCGTCAGGTGAGCAGCCGCGCGAGCGCCTGCTTGACCAACAGGCTGCGCACAGCGTCGATCCTTCCGGCAATCTCAGGTGCAAGCTCTCCCGCACGGCCCCGGGAGGAGGCATCCGTCCGGCGCAGCAGCGACGAGAGAGCCGATTCGATCAACGCGACCTCGCGCTCGGCCCCCTGGCGGAAGGTGCGCAAGTGCCGCGGCTCGATGCCGTGGCGCCCCAGCGCGACGAGCTCGCGCAGCAGCATCACGGCCTGCTCGGAGTACGTGTCCCCCGCGACGATGAGGCCGGCGGCGATCGTGTCGTTGAGCAGCGGAGCGGTGGCACCGGTGCTGGAGAGCAACTCGTCGCGGCGATAGCGGCGGGGCGCGGGCGCGATCGATGGCGGGGCGATGTCGGCCCACCCGTCACCGCGTGCTTCGGCCTCGTCGAGGTGCTCACGAATGACGCTCAGCGGCAGGTAGTGGTCGCGCTGCAGCGTGAGGCCGGCACGCAGCCGCTCGACGTCAGACGGCGAGAACTTGCGGTAGCCGGACTCGGTGCGCGATGGCGTGACAATGCCCTGCGCCTCGAGGAAGCGCAACTTGCTCGAGGTGAGCTGCGGAAACTCGGGAGTCAGGCGCGCGAGGACCTGTCCGATGCTCAGCAGCCCCGCGGGCGCCATGCGATCCCGGGCGCCGGCCGGCACCATCAGGAGTTCGCCGCGAGGTCGATCGGGGAGGCGAAGAAGTTCAGACGGAACTTCCCGACGCGCAGCTCGTAGCCGTTCTCGAGGATGTTGCGGTCGACCCGCTCCCCGTTGACATAGGTGCCGTTCAGCGAACGCTGATCGATGATCTCGAAAGCCGAACCCGACCGGGTGATCTCGGCATGACGACGCGAGACGGTCACGTCGTCGAAGAAGATGTCCGCGTCCGGGTGGCGACCCACGGTCGTCACGTCGGTGT
Organism: Microbacterium istanbulense; assembly: GCF_037204145.1. Classification (NCBI taxonomy): domain Bacteria; kingdom Bacillati; phylum Actinomycetota; class Actinomycetes; order Micrococcales; family Microbacteriaceae; genus Microbacterium; species Microbacterium istanbulense. Next base: position 27,434 of record NZ_JBBDGN010000006.1, on the reverse strand, counting down.
CGAGAAGGTAGCGGGCTCCCGCCAGGGCGCCGGAACGCACGAGGAGCAGGGCAGAGCCGGAGGGTAGTGCGGCGATCGCCTGCTGCTCGGTGTCGGTCAACTCGACTCCGAACGGCACGAACGACAGGTCGGAATCGTGGCCGAACGTCTGCGTCACATCGTGGCGCTGCTCGCCGCTGCGGTGGATGGCGTCGCCTGCGCCACTCGGGGTGCTGTCTGTCACGGGGTTCCCTCCTCGGCTCACCACCCTATCCGATGTGCTCGGGTGCTCGGGAGGCCGATCAGCGCTTTTCGCTCGCCATCCGTTCGCTCGGCGACGCCCGCACGCCCGTCGCAGAACGATAGGCTGGAGGCATGCCACATTACGATGTCGTCATCCTCGGCGCGGGCCCTGGCGGATACGTCGCCGCCGTCCGCAGCGCACAGCTCGGTCTGTCCACCGCGATCATCGAAGAGAAGTACTGGGGCGGTGTCTGCCTGAACGTGGGCTGCATCCCCTCCAAGTCGCTTCTGAAGAACGCCGAGATCGCGCACACGCTCACCCACCAGGCCGATTTCTTCGGCATCTCGGGTGACTTCACACTCGACTACGGCAAGGCGTTCGACCGCAGCCGTGAGGTCGCGGACGGCCGCGTCAAAGGCATCCACTTCCTGATGAAGAAGAACAAGGTCACCGAGTACGACGGGCGCGGCACGTTCACCGGCCCGAAGTCGATCTCGGTCGCGAAGTCCGACGGCAGCACCGAGGACATCACCTTCGACAACGTCATCATCGCCACCGGCTCGACGGTACGCCTGCTGCCCGGCGTGCAGCTGAGCGACAACGTCGTCACCTACGAGGAGCAGATCCTCAGCCGTGAGCTGCCGAAGTCGATCGTCATCGTCGGCGCCGGAGCCATCGGCATGGAGTTCGCCTATGTCATGACGAACTACGGCGTGAAGGTCACCATCATCGAGTTCCTCGACCGCGCCCTTCCCAACGAGGACGCCGATGTGTCGAAGGAGATCGCCAAGCAGTACAAGAAGCTCGGGGTCGACATCCTCACCTCCACCAAGGTCGAGTCGGTCGTCGACAACGGCTCCTCGGTCACCGTGACCTACACGGCCAAGGACGGCCAGCAGGGCCAGATCGAGGCCGACAAGGTGCTCATGTCGATCGGCTTCGCGCCGAACGTGAGCGGTTTCGGCCTCGAGAACACCGGCGTCGAGTTGACCGACCGCGGCGCGATCGCGATCGATGACCACATGCGCACCAACGTCGAGGGCATCTACGCCATCGGTGACGTGACCGCCAAGCTGCAGCTCGCGCACGTGGCCGAGGCGCAGGCCGTGGTGGCCGCCGAGACGATCGGCAAGGCCGAGACGATGACGCTCGGCGACTACCGCATGATGCCGCGTGCGACGTTCACGTCGCCGCAGGTCGCCTCGTTCGGCCTCACCGAGCAGCAGGCCAAGGATGCCGGTCACGAGATCAAGGTCGCGACCTTCCCGTTCATGGCCAACGGCAAGGCACACGGCCTGGGTGAGCCGGTCGGCTTCGTCAAGCTCATCGCCGACGCCGAGCACCTCGAACTGCTCGGGGCCCACATGATCGGCCCGGACGTGGCTGAGCTGCTCCCCGAGCTGACGCTGGCGCAGAAGTGGGACCTCACCGCCCTTGAGCTGGCCCGTAACGTGCACACGCACCCGACTCTGTCGGAGGCGCTGCAGGAGGGCTTCCACGGCCTCGCCGGGCACATGATCAACTTCTGATCAGATCAGTTCGAGGGCCCGATCCGCCGCAGGCGGGTCGGGCCCTCGTCTGTAAGCAGCACACTTTTCCACGGTGGAAAACGGGGCGCCGGGCGCCGGGGATGGGAAGGCTGGAAGCAGCCACTCCGAATGAAAGAGGCATCCCCATGCAGCTCTCCCCTGAATCCGAGGCCATCGTCCGCGCCACCGCCGGCGTCGTCGCCGAGCACGCCGAGCAGATCACCGCGGTGTTCTATCCCGCCATGTTCGCCGCGCACCCGGAACTGTTGCGCGTGTTCAACCAAGCGAACCAGGCGGTCGGCGAGCAGCCGAAGGCCCTGGCCGCGTCGGTCGTCGCCTTCGCCGTGCAGCTGATCGATCCCGACGCTCCGGACTTCTCGCCGGTGATGCGTCGCATCGCGCATAAGCACGTGTCGCTGGGCATCAAGGCGCGCGAGTACACGATCGTCGGCAAGCACCTGATGGATGCCGTTGGCACGGTGCTCGGCGACGCCGTCACCCCCGAGGTACGCATGGCCTGGGAAGAGGTCTACTGGCTGTTCGGCACGACCCTGATCGCCGAGGAAGCCCGCCTGTACGCCCTCGGCGGCACCGACCCCGAGCAGCCCTGGCGGAAATACCGCGTGGTGGAGCGCTTCGAGGAATCGGACGACGTCTTCTCGCTGCTGCTCGCACCCGTCGGCGGCGAAGTGCCGGCGCACCACACCGGTCAGTACGTAGCGATCGCCGTCGACTTGCCGGACGGCAGCCGACAGCCGCGCCAGTACACGATCTCGTCCGGTCCACGCGGGGATTCGCTACGCGTGACGATCAAGCGCGTGCGCGGCGTCGACGGCACCCCGGAAGGCCAGGTCTCCACCTGGCTCGCGGAGAATGCGCGACCGGGCACTGTGCTCGACCTGTCCCAGCCGGCGGGTGATGTGATTCTCGACGACAACGACAGCCCGCTGGTGCTCGTCTCGGCCGGCATCGGGATCACTCCGGTCGCAGCGATCTTGGAAGACCTCTCCCGTCGTCAGCCGCAGCGCACCGTGCGCCTCTTCCACGCCGATCGCGCGCACGACACCCACGCCCTGTACTCGTCGCTGCGCCGTCAGGTGCTGGCGATGGAAGACGCCGTGGCGCAGAACTGGTACGAGCAGGATGCCGATGCCGCGCCCACGCTGCGCCCTGCACTGGGCGGCCTCATGGACCTCAGCGCCGTCGATCTGCCCGTCGACGCGACGGTGTTCATGTGCGGCCCGCTGCCGTTCATGCAGGCGATGCGCGCTCAGCTGATCGCCCGCGGCGTGCCCGCGGAACGCATCAACTACGAGGTGTTCGGTCCCGACCTGTGGGCGCAGAACCCCGACGCCGCCTGACCCGTCAGTAACCGAGCGCGCGGGCGAGCTTCGATCCGGAGGACGGGGCTCGCCCGCCGGCGGCGTGCACGGCACGCTCCACGGCGGCGAAGAACGCCTGCTGCCCTTCCCGGTCGGCCGGTGCCGCGGGGCCCAGCTCCATCTCCCACTCACGCCAGACGCGCTGCACACCGTCACGCAGATCGGTGGCCGTGACCTGATCGTCGACGAACTCGGCGATCATGCCGTCCTCCCCGAGCAGGTGGTACGCGGTGCGGTCGTTCTCGATGCGCGCCAGGGGGTGCAGCTCGGCGCTCGTCCATTGCGCGATCACGGAGGCGACGGCATCGGGCAGGCGCCCGTCGTCATCCAAAGGCCAGCCCAGCTCCACCCGGCCATCGCCGGTGCGAGGGCCTTTGATGTGCCATCCGGCGTCCGAGCCACCGGTGCGGCGACGCAGCGCGACGCCGGCACGAGCGAGCGCGGCATCCTCGGTGTCGAAGTAGCGCGCGTCGAGAGCACGCTCCTCCCCTCCTGTGACCGAGGTCACTCCGGGAAGTGCCGACCAGTCCGGCAGCGCCGTGTCGGCATCCGCGTCGTACTTGCGCTCGATCTCGAACGCGCGGTGCGGCTCAGTCGTCACCGGGGACGATGTCGTCGCTGGACTCGGTGAACCAGAAGCCCACCTCGGTGGGGCCGTCGTTCGCGCCGGTGTGAGTCGCCTCGCCGCCACGGCGATAGATGATCTGGGTTTCGCTGTAGGGAACGATCAGCGTGTCCTGCTCGACGTCGTCGAGGGGAAGGATCTGCCCGTCCAGCGGGCCGCCATGAAGTCGCGCGAGTGCCATGTGCTCACCATAGTGCAGGGCGGCGACATCCCCCGGCACGGCGCGGCTCAGGTGACGGCGATGGCCAGCACGGCGCCGATGATCATCCACGGGCCGAAGGCGATGCGGGTGGAGCGGTTCGCGCGCTTCATCCCCATGAGCACCAGCGCGTAGACCGCGCCGAGGAAGAACGCCGCCAGCGCGCCGACGAGCAGCGTCGTCCATCCGTGCCAGGCCAGCACCACGCCGATCACGGCGGCGAGTTTGACGTCACCGCCACCGATGCCCTGCCTGCTGGCCAGGCGCATGATCGCGTAGAAGCCCCCGAGGGCGAGGCCGCCGAGCAGGGCGCGCAGCATCCGCTCGCCGTCACCGGTGAGCACCCCCTCGAGCACGACGAGCAGCACGAGAACCCCCAGCGTGGGCAGGACGATGCGGTTGGGTAGCCGGTGCGTGCGCGCGTCGATGACGATGAGGCGGATGCCGATGATCGCGAGCACCAGGTGCACGAGCACGACGATGACGCCGTGGGTGGTGATCGTGAAGGGCATGCACGCAGGTTAGGCGATCGCGACGACGCCCGCGCACGGCCTGTGGAGAACGGCTCGACAGGCGGGATCCACACGATCACGCCAATGTCGGATGTGCGAACTAGCGTTCGAAGTGGACTTGAACTATTCGAAGGTTTCTTCGAGGATGGATGCATGCCGAACATGAGCGCTCTGCCGACGCTCTCCCCCGCCGATCAGCGGGCGGGAGAGGTGCTCCGGCTGCGTCGCGAGATCGGGCGGATGCAGCGGCGGCGCAGCGATGATCCGGTGCTGCCGCTGGATCCAGCGTTGTCCGACCTGTTGCCGGGGCAGGGTCTGCAGACGGGTGTCGTCTACTCGGTCTCCCCCTCGCCGAGCCTGTTGTTCGCGCTCATGAGTGCCGTCTCCCGCCGTGGCTCCTGGTGCGCGGCTGTGGGCATGCCCACGCTCGGCCTCGAGGCCGCCTCGGCCTCGGGTGTCGATCTGTCCCGCCTCATCCTCGTCCCCTCCCCCGGCGAGCGCTGGCTGGCCGTGGTCTCGGCACTGGCCGAAGTGGTGCCGCTGATCGCGATGAACCCCGCCTCGCGGGTGCGTGATGCCGACGCCGCCCGCCTGTCGGCCCGACTGCGCGATCGCGGGTGCACCCTGCTGACGACCTCCCCCTGGCCGCAGGGCGAAGGGCTGATCACCCTCCACGACCCGCAGTGGGAGGGGATCGGTGAAGGGTGGGGGTTGCTCTCCGACCGCACGGTCACGGTGACGGCGCAGACCAGGCATACTCCGCGCCCGCAGAGTCTGCGCCTGCGCCTCCCCGGCAGCCTGGGCGGGGTCGAATCCGCTCCCGTGACCTACGACTCGCGCCCCGAACCACAGCTGCCCGCCGCCTGGAGGGCCGCCGGATGACCGAACCGTCTGCTCTACGGGTGCATGCCCTGTGGTTTCCCGACTGGCCGCTGCGCGCCGCGCTGGGGACACCACCCCCGCACCCGCCGACCGCGCTGACCAGGGGCAACATCGTGGTGGCTTGCACCGCCTCCGCTCGTGCCCACGGCGTGCGGGTGGGACAGCGCCGACGGATGGCGCAGGGGTTGCTGCCCTCCTTGCAGCTGCTCCCCTCCGATGCCGAGCAGGAGGAACGATCCTTCCTGCCCGTGCTCCGTCTCATCGATTCCCATTCCCCCGGCGTGCACCTGATCCGCCCCGGGCTCGCGGTGCTGCGTTCCCGAGGCGTCACCAGGTATCACGGCGGCGAGGTCGAATCGGCGCAGGCGCTCACCGGGGCGTTGGCCGCCGAGGGGCTGCCTGAGGCGCGCATCGGCATCGCCGACGGCGTGTTCACGGCCGAGATCGCCGCACGAGCCACGGTTACCGGGGCGGCTTCCGAGCAGGTGCCGTGGCGGGTCGTCCCACCGGGGCGGGCGGCGGAGTTCCTCTCTCCCCTGCCCGTGCAGGTACTCGGCGACGATGACCTCGCGAGCCTGCTCCTCCGGCTCGGGGTGTCGACCCTCGGTGGGTTCGCAGCCCTGGGCGCACTCGAGGTGCGCACCCGCTTCGGCGAGCACGGGGCACGACTGCATGCTCTGGCCGGAGGCGCCGACTCTCGCCCTCTGACGCCGCGCCCTCCCGATCCTGAACTGGCGAGAGAGGTCGAGTTCGACTCCCCTCTCGGGCAGGCCGATCAGATCGCCTTCGCCGTGCGTCAGACGGCGGATGCCGTGTTGCTCGCCCTCGCCGATGCCTCCGTGGTGTGCACCGAGGCGCGGATCGACCTCACCGACGACGACGGTCGGGTGACCTCGCGCTCGTGGCTGCACCCGACATGCTTCGACGCCGCTGATCTTGTCGACCGAGTGCGTTGGCAACTCGAGGCTCTGGTCACGAAAGAGGCATCGGCCGATGACGATGCCGCTCACGCCTTCCGTGGCATCGTCGGCGTACGAATCATCCCCGCAGCCGTGGACGACGCCGCCCACCATCAGCCGGGATTGTTCGGAGCGGGAACCGACGAACGCCTGCATCATGCCGTCTCGCGGGTGCAGACGTTGCTCGGCCACCAGGGCGTCGTGACCGCAGCGGTCTCCGGCGGGCGCCTGCTCGCCGATCGTCAGGTATTCACCCCCTGGGGTGAACGCTCGGTGCTCGAGCGCGACCCCGCACGTCCCTGGCCGGGCAGCCTTCCCGGGCCCTTGCCGGCCGAGGTGTTCTCACCGCTGCGACCGATCAAGGTCACCACCGCCACGGGTGAGAGCATCACCGTCGACGCCCGAGGTTCCCTGTCGGCCGTGCCCGCACTGCTCGACGAGGAGGAGATCGTCGGCTGGGCAGGACCGTGGCCCCTGCGCGAGCACAGGTGGGATGCCACCCGCGCCCGCTCTGGGCATCGGTTCCAGCTGCTCGACCGCCGACAACGGGCTTGGCTGGTGCTGCATTCCGACGGGATGTGGTGGGCAGAGGGACGGTATCGCTGATGGGCTTCCACAACCCCGGCCTGCGCTGGGCTGAGCTGGAACGCACACTCAGCGCGCCGACCGCGCCATCCGGCGAGCCTCCGACGCTCCGGCTCGATCCCGGCCCGTTGAGCAGACACCGCCCACCGGCCGCTCCCCCGGCGGCCACACGCCCCGTCGATGCCGTGCCCTACGCCGAGCTGCACGCGCACAGCTCGTTCTCCTTCCTCGATGGCGCCTCATCGCCTGAAGACCTCATCGCCGAGGCCGAGGCACTGGGGCTGACCGCCCTCGCCATCACCGACCACGACGGTTTCTACGGTGCCGCCCGCTTCGCCGAGGCGGCGGAGCTGACCGCGGTGCAGACCGTCTTCGGCGCCGAGCTGTCTCTGGGTGAGTCGGGTGCCGCCCAGACGCCGTCACGCACCGGGGTTCCCGATCCTCTCGGCGACCACCTGCTCGTGCTCGCCCGCGGGCTGGAGGGGTATCACCGCCTGTCGGGGGCGATCACCAGGGCTCAGCTGCGCGGTGGAGAGAAGGGGCGTCCCGCCTATGACATCGACGATCTCGCGGCGAGCGCCGACGGCCACTGGATGATCCTCAGCGGCTGCCGCAAGGGCGGTGTGCGTCGCGGGCTCGCACAGGGTGACGCCGAGGCCCCGCTGCGGCGGCTGGTCGATCTGTTCGGACAGGAGAACGTCGCGGTCGAGCTCATCGATCACGGTGACCCTCTCGACACCCGTCGCAATGACACGCTCGCCACCCTCGCCTCCGAGCTGCGGCTGCCGGTGCTGGCGACGAACAACGTCCACTACGCCGCCCCCGAGCGTGCAGGCCTTGCCGAGGCCGTCGCCGCCGTGCGAGCCACCCGCAGCATGGATGATCTCGACGGCTGGCTTCCCGTGCACGGCAGCGCCCACCTGCGCACCGGCGCCGAGATGACCCAGCGGTTCCGCCGCTACCCCGGCGCGATCTCGGCGGGGTTGCGGGTCGCCGCCGACTGCGCCTTCCCGCTGCGCCGCGCCAAGCCCGACCTTCCTCGGCAGGAGGTGCCCGAGGGGCGCACGCCGATGACTCATCTGCGGGCGCTGGTGTGGGAGGCCGTTCCCGAGGTGTATCCGAGGCTGGATGCCGAGGGGCACGTCCGGATCGAACGGGAGCTGGCGGTGATCGAAGAGAAGGACTTTCCCGGATACTTCCTCATCGTGCACGACATCGTCGCCGAGGCCCGGCGCCGGGGCATCCTCTGCCAGGGCCGAGGGTCGGCGGCGGCGAGCGCCGTCTGCTACCTGCTCGGCATCACCGCCGTCGATCCGATCCTGTACCGACTACCGTTCGAGCGTTTCCTCGCCACCACCCGCGAGGAAGAGCCCGACATCGACGTCGACTTCGACTCGGATCGCCGCGAGGAGATCATCCAGTGGGTGTATCAGCGGTACGGTCGCGAGCGCGCCGCGCAGGTCGCGAATGTCATCCAGTACCGGCCGAAGAACGCCGTGCGCGATATGGCCAGGGCGCTGGGGCACGCCCCCGGGCAGCAAGATGCCTGGTCGCGGCAGGTCGACGGCTGGAGCGCCGGCATCGAGGCTGCGGAGGAGAACGACATCCCCCCGGATGTGCTCGCCTACGCCGGAGAGTTGTTGAAGGCGCCCCGACACCTGGGCATCCACTCGGGTGGCATGGTGCTCACCGCGCGTCCCGTCGGCGAGGTGGTGCCGGTGGAGCATGCACGAATGCCCGGGCGCACGGTGATCCAGTGGGATAAGGACGACGCCGCCTGGATGGGGTTGGTCAAGTTCGATCTGCTGGGGCTCGGGATGCTGGCCGCCCTGCAGCACTGCTTCGATCTCATCGCCGAGACCACGGGTGAGACGTGGACTCTGCAGTCGCTCCCCAAGGAGGAGCCGGCGGTGTACGACATGCTGTGCCGAGCCGACTCGATCGGGGTGTTCCAGGTCGAGTCTCGTGCGCAGATGGGCCTGCTGCCTCGCCTGCAGCCCCGGGAGTTCTATGAGTTGGCGATCCAGATCGCCCTGATCCGCCCCGGTCCCATCCAGGGTGGCGCCGTGCATCCGTTCGTGCGACGCAAGCTCGGTGCCGAGCCTGTGGTGTACGCGCATCCTGTGCTCGAGCCCGTGCTGGCGCGCACGCTGGGCATCCCCGTGTTCCAGGAGCAGCTGATCCAGATGGCGACGGTGCTCGGCGACTGCACGGCCGATGAGGCCGATCTGTTGCGCCGGGCGATGGGCTCCAAGCGAGGCCTCGAGAAGATCGAGCGCATCCGCGACAAGCTGTACTCGGGCATGGCCAGGCATGGGCTCACCGGCGAGGCCGCCGATCGCATCTATGCGCAGATCCAGGCGTTCTCGAACTTCGGCTTCGCCGAGTCGCACTCGTTGTCCTTCGCCCTGCTCGTGTACGCCAGCTCCTGGGTGAAGCTGCACTACCCGGCGGCGTTCCTCGCCGGCCTGTTGCGTGCTCAGCCGATGGGTTTCTACTCGGCCTCCACTCTGACCGGTGATGCCCGCAGACATGGCGTGCAGGTGCGACGCCCCGACCTTCATGCCTCCGCCGCCATGGACGGGCTGGAACCCCTCGATGACCGCGAGGCCGCCGGCCCCACCGGGCTGGATGCCTGTCTGGCGTCGGCGCAGCCCGCCGCCGGTGTGTTCGACCAGGGCGCTCCCGACGAGACCGCCGCGCATCGCCGGGACGGCCGGTTCGCGGTGCGACTCGGGCTCTCCGGCATCCGTGGCATCGGACAGGAGCTCGCCGAACGCATCGTCTCTGCCCGCGAGCAGGGGGGACCGTTTCACGATCTGCACGATCTTGTACGCCGCACGGATGCCACTGCCGCCCAGTTGGAGGCGCTCGCGACCGCCGGCGCCTTCGAGTGCCTGGGGCTCAGCCGCCGGGAGGCGATCTGGATGGCGGGCGCGGCGGCCGAGGATCGCGCCCGCTACCTGCCAGGCACTGCCGTGTCGGTGCAGCCCCCGCTGTTCGCCGATCAGTCCGGCTATGAACGACTCTCTGCGGATCTGTGGGCGACGGGAGTCTCCACCGACGACCACCCGATGGCGCATTTCCGTGATGCGCTGCATGCCCGCGGCGTGGTGCCCTCAGCAGGGCTGCGCGAGCACGAGGTGGGAAGACGGATCGAGGTCGCCGGGATCGTCACGCATCGGCAGCGTCCGGCGACGGCATCCGGGGTGACCTTCCTCAATCTCGAAGACGAACACGGCCTCGTGAACGTGGTCTGCTCCACCGGAGTCTGGAACCGCTATCGCCGGGTGGCAAGGGATTCTCCCGCGCTGATCATCCGCGGCATTCTGGAGCGCTCTCCCGAGGGTGTGATCAACATCCTCGCCGACGCCTTCGAAGATCTGCGCACCGGGCTCTCGCATCGCTCCAGGGACTTCCGATGAGCGTGCCCGACGTCTCACGCGCCGCATTGCGTCGCGGGCAGGTCAGCCGCCGAGGTCAGAGCGGCGGATCAGTGCGGCGTGGCGAGCGACCAGACGATCTCCGTCTCGATGAAACCCTCGCGCGTGTAGAGGCGGCGGGCGTCGTCGTTATGACCGAAGACGTTGAGGGCGAGCACGTCGATCCCGGCCGCTCGCGCCTGTTCGGCGGCGAACCGCAGCGTCTGCGTGCCGTAGCCCTGCCCGCGCACCGACGGCCGCATCTCGATGTCGTAGATGTACGCCTGCGCCTCCTGCAGGTGTATCCAGAGCAGGCCCGCCTCGGCGTCATCGTGCGTGCGGATGCTCCAGAACAGTTGCCCGGGGTGTGCAGGCCCTGAGGTAGCAGCCGGTGGTGGCTCTGCTCCGCCTCCTCCCGTGCGGCATCCCGTTCGCTGGCAGCCCCGCTGTCCAGCAGCTCCCGCGCATAGGCTTCGGTGCTGACCGCCCGGTAGGCGTCGTACTCCGCATCCGTCAGGGGCGGGCGCGCACAGCGGGCGCGGGTGCATCCGCCGTGCGGCGCTGCATCTTCGTCGCGACTCGCGTCGCTCCCGCCACGGCCGGCAATTCGGCCAGAGCACCATCGCCGAGGAACGTGCTGAACAGCGCCGTCTGGGCAAGGGACTCCTTCTTCGCGAGCGCGAGCAGCGCTGCCCAGACCTGCGCCGCCGTGTGGTCGCCGACAGCGATGTCGCCCACGCGCCACCGGTCATCCGCACGGAGCATCCACACCGCGAGGCCGTCGTCATGCAGCCACATCTCGCCGTCGGGGAGGTCGGGAAGCGGCGTGTCGAATCCTTCGGCGCGGCGGCGCCGCTCGCGAAGCCGCTCCCGCGCGGCATCCCGCCGTCGAGAGAACTCAGGCTCGGCCACCGGCGTCCAGCCGTTCTGAGAGACCGGTCCGCTCACCAGAAGCGCTCGGGCTCCTCGGCGGGCCGCTTGTCGGCACCGCCCCAGCGCTCCGACTCCGCGGTGGCGGCGGAGGCCGCTTCGTCGGCCTCGCGCAGCGCGGCGATCGCCGAGTCAGCCGGGTCGTCGGTGGCCACGACCAGTTGAGTGATGGCACCACCGGGGGTGTCGACGACCGTGCAGTCGCGCACGTGCGCCCGCCACACATCGATGCGATCGCGGGAAAGCTCGCGCAGGCGGTAACGGATGCCCCGGTCGAGGTCGATCACCGACACGACCGTGCCCGCTTCGAGTTCGCCGTCGCGCACCTGCGCGATCTCGACATGATTGCCGCGCGGCACCGGAGCGGAGGCCGCGACCACGAGCGTTCTCTCCATGACCCCACTCTAGGCTCCTCGCGCGTAGGCAGAGCGCCCCGGTGCTGAGAAGATGTGATCATGAGGATCCTTCTGATCGGAGCACGCGGACATGTCGGTTCCGCTGCGGCCGCCGCTCTGCGCCCCCGGCACGACCTGATCGAGGTCGGGCGCTCCACCGATCCCGCCGTCGACATCACCGATGAGGCGTCGATCGCCGCTGCGCTGGATGCCACGGGCACCGTCGATGCGATCATCGTCGCCGCCGGTTCTGTGCCCTTCCGTCCCGTCACCGAGCTCACCCGCGACGACTACCTGGCAGCCTTCACCGGCAAGGTCCTCTCGCAGCTCGATGTCGTGCGACTCGGCATCCCCCACCTCGCCGATGGCGGGTCGCTGACGCTGACCAGCGGCATCCTCGCTCGCGACGCGATCGCGACCGGATCCGCCGCCTCGATGGCCAACGGGGCGTTGGAGGCCTACGTGATGGCCGCTGCCCCCGAGTTGCCCCGCGGCATCCGCATCAACGCCGTCAGCCCGAGCGTTCTCGCCGAGGCGACCGGGTACCACGATGCCTTCGCCGGGTTCCCCCAGGTCAGCGACGACGAGGTCGGCCGCGCCTATGTGCGAGCGGTCGAGGGTGTCGGCACCGGCCGCGTCATCCCGGTGGGCTGACCCGTGTCGACGCGATCCGAGCTGCGTGAGCAGCACACGCACCGTCGTTCCCCACTGCGCTGGCTCGTCTCGGCGCTGATCATCCTCGCCTGGCTGGCGGCGGCGTCGTTCGGTGGCCCGCTGTTCGGCAAGATCGACGAGGTCTCATCGAACGACCGCACGGCCTACCTGCCCGAGTCTGCCGACGCGACGACCGTGCAGACCGCGCTCGATGACTTTCTCGGTTCGGATGCGATCCCCGCCGTCGTCGTCTTCTCATCCGATGGCGACATCGACGAGACCACCCAGCAGGAACTGACCACGGCCTTGGAGGATGCGACGGATGCCGAGGGCATCCTCGAGGGGTCCTCCCCCGTTCTCGTCTCCGACGACGGCCAGGCAGCGCAGGCCTTCGTGCCGATCGCCACCGACGGCGAAGTCGGAGAGATCACGACGACCCTCTCCGAGACGCTGCGCGAGACCGTGCCCTCCGGCATCGAGGTCTACGTCACCGGTCCCGCCGGTTTCACGGCCGATCTCATCGCGGGTTTCGCCGGCATCGATGGCATCCTGCTGCTCGTCGCCCTGCTGGCGGTGCTGGTCATCCTGGTGATCGTGTATCGCTCGCTGCTGTTGCCGGTGATCGTGCTCAGCACCAGCCTGTTCGCCCTCTGCGTGGCGTTGCTGGTGGTGTGGTGGCTGGCGAAGTTCGAGGTGCTGCTGCTGAGCGGCCAGACGCAGGGCATCCTGTTCATCCTCGTCATCGGCGCCGCGACCGATTACTCCCTGCTGCTCGTGGCGCGTTTCCGCGAAGAGTTGCGGCACACCGACGACCGGTGGCGCGCGGTCGGTGGCGCCTGGCGCGGCTCGTTCGAGCCGATCCTCGCCTCGGGCGGCACGGTGATCGCCGGTCTGCTGTGCCTGCTGCTGAGCGATCTGAAGTCGAACAGCACACTGGGCCCGGTGGCCGCCATCGGCATCGTCTTCGCGATGCTCGCTGCGCTGAGCTTCCTGCCTGCGATGCTCGGTCTATTCGGTCGCGCCGCGTTCTGGCCGCGCCGTCCCGTCTACGACGCAGACCTCGCCGCGCACCCGAACCCGCTCGAGGGCAACGGTCTGTGGCAACTGCTCGCGCGTGGCATCCGTCGTCGTCCGCGGGTGATCTGGGTCGCGACGACCGTCGTGCTCGCCGTCGCCGCCATCGGGGTGGTGCAGCTGAAGGCCGATGGCGTGCCGCAGTCGGATCTCGTCCTCGGCGCGTCTGAGGCACGTGACGGGCAGGAGGTGCTCGGCGAGCACTTCCCCGCAGGCTCGGGCAGCCCGGTGTACGTGCTCGTCGACGCGGACCGGATGCAGGATGCCGCCGACGTGCTGCTCGCCGACGACGGCGTCGAGGGCGTCTCGATCACCGCCGAGGACTCGCCGTCGGGCAGCGCCCCCGTGACGGCCGACGGGATCACCGCGCTCGGCCCTCCCGGCACGCCCGCTCCCGAACCGACCGAGATCGACGGCACCGTGCTGCTGCAGGGCACGCTGACGGCCGCGGCGGATTCGGCGGAGGCCGAGCAGACCGTCGCCGATCTGCGTGCCGAGCTCGATCCCCTCGGGGCGAAGGTGGGCGGTGTCACGGCCACGGCCGTCGATACGAACACCGCATCGATCCATGACCGCAACCTCATCATCCCGGTGATCCTCGTGGTGATCCTGCTGATTCTCATGCTGCTGCTGCGGGCGATCCTCGCGCCGGTGCTGTTGATCCTCACCACCGTGCTCTCGTTCGGGTCGGCGATGGGTGTCTCGGCGCTGGTCTTCAACGGGATCTTCCAGTTCCCCGGGGCAGATCCGGCCGTTCCCCTGTTCGGGTTCGTCTTCCTCGTCGCACTGGGAATCGACTACAACATCTTCTTGATGACCCGGGTGCGCGAGGAGTCGCAGCGTTTCGGCACACGCGAGGGCGTGCTGCGCGGCCTTGCGGTGACCGGCGGCGTGATCACCTCCGCAGGACTCGTGCTGGCGGCGACGTTCGCGGCCCTGTCGGTGATTCCGATCCTGTTCCTCGTGCAGCTGGCGTTCATCGTGGCGTTCGGCGTGCTGCTCGACACGTTCGTGGTGCGCTCGCTGCTGGTGCCCGCGCTGAGCTACGACATCGGCAAGGCGATCTGGTGGCCCTCGAAGCTGTCGCGCTCCGAACCCGCAGGTCCCGGCGCGGAGGATGCCGCATGAGGGTCTGGTCGCTGCATCCCGATCAACTCGATCGCGCCGGCCTCATCGCCTGCTGGCGGGAGACGCTGCTGGCGCAGGCTGTGCTCGCCGAGCGCACCAAGGGCTACCGCAACCATCCTCAGCTCGAGCGGTTCCGCGCACAGGCCGACCCGTTGGCATCCGTCGGCGCGTACCTCGCCGGTCTCGCTGCGGAGGCCGACCGGCGCGGGTACCGTTTCGACCGCACCCGCATCATCGACGCCACGGATGCCGTGGAGCGGATCACGGTGACCGACGGCCAGCTCGATCTCGAATGGGAGCATCTGGGAGCCAAGCTGGCTGCCCGCAGCCCCGAAGACGCGGTGCGCTGGTCGCAGAGCCGTCCGCGCCCTCATCCGCTCTTTCGGGTGGTGCCCGGCGAGGTCGAATCATGGGAGCGCGCCCGGCTCTGAGGTGTACTGCCGGTACCCGTTTCGCCAGGGCCTCCCCCGGGCATCCGAGACGTGGTGAAGTGGATGCCTGGACATCCCCCACCCGGTGGTGTCCGACGACGACAGGAAGAGAACGCACACATGCGCGCAGTCATCATGCACGGTCCCGGCGACGTCCGCGTCGAGGAGACCCCGCGCCCCACCATCATCGAGCCCACCGATGCGGTCATCCGCGTCACCGCGGCGTGCGTCTGCGGGTCGGATCTGTGGCCCTATCGCGGCATCGAGCCGGTGCGCCGCCCCACCCGCATGGGTCACGAGTACATCGGTATCGTCGAGGAGATCGGCGAGGCGGTGCACGACATCGCGGTCGGCGACTTCGTCGTCGGCTCGTTCGTGGCATCCGACGGCACGTGCGAGATCTGCCAGGCCGGGTACGAGTCGCGCTGCATCCACCAGGTGATGATGGGCTCGGTCGGCACCCAGGCCGATTTCGCCCGCATCCCGCTCGCGGACGGCACTCTCGTCAAGGTCGAGGGCACGCCGACCGAGGCGCAGACCCGCAGCCTGCTGGCTGCCTCCGATGTACTCGGCACCGGCTGGTTCGCGGCGGTGGCCGCCGAGGCGGGACCCGGCAAGACGGTGGCGGTCGTCGGCGATGGCGCGGTGGGACTGCTGGGCATCCTCGCCGCTAAGCGGTTGGGCGCCGAGCGCATCATCGCCATGTCGCGGCACGCGGATCGTCAGGCCCTCGCCCGGCAGTTCGGCGCGACCGACATCGTCGAGGAGCGCGGCGCTGAGGGTGTCGGTCGCATCAAGGAGCTGACCGGCGGCTACGGCGCGCACTCGACGATCGAGGCCGTGGGCACCCAGGAATCGATGGATCAGGCGATCCAGGCCACCCGGCCCGGCGGGCACGTCGGCTTCGTCGGCGTCTCGCACGGCGTCGAGCTCGACGGCCTGGGGCTGTTCTTCTCGACCGTGCACCTGCACGGTGGCCCCGCCCCCGTGCGACGTTTCCTGCCCGAACTCATCGACCTGATCATGACCGATCAGATCGACCCGGGCGTCGTGTTCGATCTGATCGTGCCGATCGAGGATGCCGCCGAGGCCTACCGCGCCATGGATGAGCGCCGCGCGACGAAGGCGCTGCTGACGCTCTGAGAGCATTCCGCCCGCTCCGCACCACTGTGCCCCGTCACCGAGTGGCGGGGCACAGGCATGTTCCGTCTGACAGCCGGACCGTCACCTCGGGCGGGGTCGTACGATGACGACGTGGGTGAGAGTGTGCGGGGCGACGACGAGGGGCAGATCCGCACGCTGGGGATCCTCGGGGCCGGGCGGCTCGGCACCGTGATCGCGCGCCTGGCGGCATCCGCGGGATACCGCGTGCTCGTCGCGCGCTCAGGCGACCCTGCCCCGATCGCTCGGGCGATGGCGGCGATCGGCGCGACGGCGATGAGCGCCGAGCAGGTCATCGCCGAGTCGGATGCCGTCGTGCTCGCCCTCCCCCTGGGCCGGTACCGCACCCTGCCCGTCGACCTGCTGCGCGATGCGCTTGTGATCGACGCGATGAACTACTGGTGGGGCGCCGATGGCATCCGCGACGATCTCACCGACCCGCGCACGTCGACCAGCGAACTCGTGCAGGCGCACCTGCCCGGCGCGCGCGTGGTGAAGGCACTGAGTCACATGGGGTATCAGGATGTCGAGGACGAGACCCGCCCCGCGGGTGCTGCAGGACGCAAGGCCCTCGCTCTCGCCGGTGACGATCCTGCTGCGGTGGCCGCGGTCGCCCGACTCGTCGACGACCTCGGATTCGACCCGGTCGTCGCCGGCGGGCTCGCCGAAGGCATCAGGCTCGAACCCGGCGCCGAGGCGTTCGGCGCCGACGTCGACGCCGAAGACCTGCAAGCGATGCTCGACCGGTTCTGGACCTCGCAGCGCGGCATCGTCGTGGCGCGCGCCCGCGCCGCACCGGCCTGATCAGCCGGCGTGGTCGGCGGCCTCGGCGGCGGTGCCGCCCGGGGGGTACCGATCGACCTCGGGACGCCGTACGAGCATGATGGTGCTGGTCACCAGACCGCCCCAGACGACGACCAGGGCGATGACCAGGAACGTGATGGCGATCGGAGTCATCGTGCTCCCTCCTCAATGGCGGCGCGGCTGACCCCGCCGGTGTCGATCGGCGGCCACACCGTGAACAGGTCGGGGTCGCGCTTCCACGGGATCCATGTCAGCACGATCGAGGCGATGATCATGACCGCCACAGAGCCCCACCCGACGATGAGCAGGTAGGTGCTGTCGTATCCACCGTATGGCGTGGTGATCAGGCCGATGATGGTCGCCACGAGCATGTAGCCGAGCACGAGCGGGCCGAGGATGGAGACGAGGAACAGCCAGGTGCGCCCGACCTTGAAGGTCGACAGCGCGCTGAGGTGACCGCTCAACTCGGTGCCGGCTCGGCGAATCCAGAGCACCGTGATGGTCATTGCGACGGCCGAGCCGACGATGCCGATGTTGTTGGCCCAGTTGTCGATGGTGTCGAGCGCGGTCAGGCCGGAGCTGGTGCCGAAGAGCACGATCGAGATGAGCGCGAAGACGCCGCCGATGCCGTAGACGGCTTGCGCGCGGCTGAGACCGAACTTGTCCATGATGCCCGCGAGCACCACCTCCATCACCGAGATGAGCGAGGTGAGGCCGGCGAGCGTCAACGCGCCGAAGAAGAGTGCGCCGAAGAACTCGCCGCCGGGCATCTCGGCGACGATCGCCGGGAAAGTCATGAAGGCCAGGCCCACACCGGTGAGGCCCTCGAGGTCGCCGACACCGATTCCCTGCTGGTGGGCGAAGAAGCCGAGGGTCGCGAAGACGCCGATGCCCGCGAGGATCTCGAACGACGAGTTGCCGAATGCGACGACGAGGCCGGGGCCGGTGAGGTTCGACTTGCGGCGACGGTACGAGGAGTACGTGAGCATGATGCCGAACGCGACCGACAGCGAGAAGAACACCTGGCTGTAGGCGGCCACCCAGACATCGGGCTGCGTGAGTGCGGCGAAGTCGGGGGTGAAGAGCGCGTTCAGGCCCTCTTCGGCACCGGGAAGCAGCAGCGCGCGGACGACGAGGATGAGGAAGCCGACCACGAGCAGCGGCACGGCGACGACGTTCAGGCGCTGCACGCCCTTGACCACGCCGGCGCCGAGGATGAGCAGGGCGATGACCCACATCGCCACGAGGGGGATGAGCACGGCGGGCACGAAGTCGAACGTGATCGACGACTCGGAGACCTGCAGGTAGTCGCCGACGAAGAAGGCGACGGCGTCGTCACCCCAGCGCAGGTCGAACGAGAAGACGAAGAAGCTGACCGCCCAGGCGAGCACGGCGGTGTAGTACAGCGAGATGAACACGCAGATCATCACCTGGAACCAGCCGATCCCCTCACCGAGCTTGCCTGCGAGGCGTCGGAGGGCGAGGGGTGCCGAGCCGCGGAAGCGGTGGCCGATCGCGTAGTCGAGGAACAGGATCGGGATGCCGGCGGTGAGCAGGGCGACGATGTACGGGATGAGGAACGCGCCGCCGCCGTTCTCGTATGCGACGCCGGGGAACCGCCAGATGTTGCCGAGACCGACGGCTGAGCCGATCGCCGACAGGATGAATCCGACCTGTCCGGTCCATTCGGCGCGCTGCGTGGGCAGGCCTTCGGTCTGCGGTGCCGTCGTCATCGGCGGGCTCCTCACTTCATCGGGAAGACATCGTCGGATGCCATGAAGCGAGCGTAGCGGCTGCGTTGTGCGGGCACGATTCGACCGCGCCGGTCAGGGCGCGGTCGCACGCCTAGAGCAAGAACTCCTCGGGCGGGTTCGGTGCGGCCTCGATCACCGCGCGCGTGGCGGTGAGCTTGTCGGCGTAGTTGCCGGGCGCGACCCCGAAGGCCTGCTGTGCCCAGGGGTCGATAACGTGCTCGAGCAGCAGCAGCGCCCGTTCTGCCCAGAAGCGCAGTGCAGGGTGAATCCACCCCGAGATCTTGAACTGGCCGAGGGCTCCGGCGATGTACGCGTCGATCTCACCGTGGATGAAACGGATGTTGTTGCTGTCGGCATCGAGCCAGCCGACGATTTCGTCTTGCAGGCTCTCCCAGATGCTCGCCGGCACAAGGTCCCAGTCTTCGATGAGGTTGGCGATCGCACCGGCTGCGTGGACATCGCTCCCACCCTCTCGGTAGTGCTCCTCCAGAATGCGCAGCGTATCGTTACCGTCGTCGCTGCCGAATGGAGCGCGCGGGTCAGCGTCATCCCAGAACCAGTCAGGGGCGACGGCGACGTAGGCCGGATGGCTGGTCGTCGGCGACAGCCCTACTTCGAGGTCGTCGAGGTGCGGAGTGTGGGCCGGCGTGCGCATGCCCACATCCTAAGCAGGGTCTGCGACATCTGACCCTTCGCGGCGGCGGACAGCCCCTGGCGTGCGAGTACGGATGCCTGCATACTTGCGGTCACAGCGAGCAGACGAGCTCACAGCGAGCGAGACGAGGACGATCATGGGTCACCACAAGGGCAACGACGAACTCCGCAACGAGCACGAAGCGCAGGATGAGCGCCGCCAGGAGAAGCGCGACGAGGCGTTCGACGCCGACGGGGGCGTGCTCGACGAGGCCTCACAGGACGAGCGCCGTGACCGGGGTCTACCGCGCGACTGAGCTGACGCGGGAGTCGCCGCGCCCTCGCGTCTATCGCGTGGTCGCGGCGTCGACCACCAGGGAGGCCACGACGCACGTGGCGACGATGACGGCGATGCCGATGGCCGGCACCCACCAGCTTTCGCGCCCGCGGACCGCCAGCACAAGGATGCCGAGGGCAGCCACAACGAGGCTCCCCACTCCGACCCACATCTGCGCGGCAAGCGCCGCCGCAATCACCCCGGTATCGCAGCGCTGACCGCAGCCGGTGATGCTCAGCGATTCGAACACAACCCAGAGATAGGCGAGCCACGCTGCGCCGACCTGCACTGCCAGGACGACGAGGCCTTTGCCGAGGGCGACGGGATTTCGTACGCGACGCATGGGCAGATCGTAGTCGGTGATCACCGGCCGCACGGGCCAGGAGAGTGTCCGCGACGGGCACCAGGGTGTCGCGCTCGAACTGGTCACGTCGCGAACGTTCGCGGGGGGGCATGCAGCTGCTCGAGTATCGGCCGCGACTGCTGACCGAGCCGCTGCCGCCCGGTATCGGGACGGCGTAGGGCTGTCATGGAGAGCGTCATCGGGGCCGCCACATAGAGCACGGCACTCGGGTGCCTCTTCGGCGAAACGCCGACCGGCTTGGGCGACCTCACGCAAGCGTCGCTGATCGTTGTCGGGCGCCAGGACTCCGTTGTCGGCTATGGCGATGGCATGAACCTGCTCGGGCGATATCCGGGGGCGTCGCTCGCGGTGATCGACGGCGCGGGCCACGCCCTACGGCATGAGGCGCTTGAGCTTGTGGGCGCGCTGGTACGGCAGTGGTTTGAGCCGGCTGAAGCTGCGGGGTGAGTTGATCATCACCGAGATCTATGGATTGTGACGCGGGCGTGGTATCGGGTCGGAGAACCTCTGCATCTCGATCGGGTCAGGGAGTTCCCACGTTTCCCTGAACCGCGACCGAAGTTCCTTGATCCGTCGATCGAAATAGATGGCCGGTATCAGTGCTAGACCAAGAAGCAGCACAGCGCTCCCCCACAACGTCAACACCAACAATGCGGACATGTCACTCGGGACCGCGCGCGACATTGACAGGAGGCCGTGAACGAGCGGCACCAAGGCCAAAGTCGCGAGCACCATGGCCGCACCTATCAGCGCGAAGGTGATGCCGCGCGCCGGTGACCACGGCGATACGACCGTCCGGATCACAGAAGTCGCCACGAGATCATCACGCGCGGCTTCGGCCAATCGGGCTGCAGGCGATCCCGCTTCCATCGTCTCCAGCTCCGCCGACAATTGCCGAGCACGTCGAAGCTCGCGTGGCACCGCGCGTTGCACGAGGGTGCCTACGAGAGCGAGCAAGCCTGTTATTGCCGCGGCCCCAAGCGTCGCCAACCATTCCATTGCTTCCCCTCTCGAACTGTTCGATGCCTCAGTCTGTCCGGCCCTGCCGACATTGCTCGCGTGCAGGGTTGCTTCAGAGCGCTATCCGCCGATTTCCGCGATGACGTAGTGCATATCGCGAGGTTCCGTGACCACGGAGCGACGGTCAAACGAATCGCGAACGACTTCTGGGCCATCCGATGGCGCCGCAGAGATGATTGTGTCGCGCCGATATCGACCTGGACGCTAAGCCCGGTGGGCGCGCATGCTCGGTCGATGCTGGGCGCGCAGTTCGGTGGCAGGTCGAAGTACGCCAAGATGTCCGCCGCTCTCTTGCTCAGCGTGCTCCCGAGCTTGCGGGTCTCGATCAGCGCGTCAGGGACGCCGGTGGAGACGGCGTCGATGACGCCCTGCATGAGGAACTTCCCGAGCCGTCGATCAGGCTCTCGGTAGGCGGCCACCATGCGCTGATAGATCCCGTGCGTCGCTTCGACCCCGATGTGCCGCTCCTCGGCGAACAGCTCCTCGAGTCTGGCGACCTACCGGTCAGTGAGCAGGCTCGCTCCCGTGTGGAGGGTGCGGCGGGCTGTGTAGAGCGGGTCGTCTTTCCGGCCGCGCCGCCCGAAGATGTCGTTCTGGACCCGGCGGCAGCTGTCGAGGGCATCACCGGCGAGCCGGATCACGTGGAACGGGTCCATCACGGCGACCGCGGTGGGGATCTCTTCGGCGGCGGCGGTCTTGAAACCGGTAAACCCGTCCATCGCGACGACCTCGATGTTTCTGCACCAACGTTCTGGCCGTTCGGCGAGCCAGGTCTTGAACACCGCCTTCGCCCCCCCCGACCATGTCCAACAGCCGCGACGGCCCCGTTCCCGCTTGCGGACGGCAACTCGACGGAGCATCTGGCGGCCCGTTCGAAGACGTTCCGGCAGGCGGCCGAGGCGATGATCGCCGCGAGCGCTCACCTCAAGCAGAAGACGCTCAATGGTTACGAGATCGCCCTGCGCGTGCACGCCTATCCTGCGTTCGGGAACCGGCGCATCTCGACTCTGAAGGCGGCGGACATCGATGCCCGGCTCGCCACGCTCCGCGCCAAGCCGAAGGCGGACGGCAAGCAGCGCACTGAGACGAGCGTGCTCGGCACCTACAAGGTGGTGCGGAAGGTGTTCTCCTGCGCCTACGCCCACCGGCTGATCCCGTTCAACCCCTGCATCGCCGTCACCAAGCCCCAGACGGACACCGCCGAGGCACGATTCCTCACCGTCGAGGAGGTCAACCGGCTCAGCGCCGAGCTATCGGTACAGCCGCCATACGACCTGCTCGTGCGCTTCGGCGCTCTGACGGGTCTCAGAATCGGGGAGGTCGCGGCGCTGCGCGTCCGCGACATCGATCTACGCCGCGGCGAAGTGCAGGTGCGGCGGAACATGACCCACACAAGCAAGGGTTACATGGTCGGCACTCCGAAGACCGCTCGGGCCGTACGCGATGTGCCGATCCTGGACGAGACCCTGTTCCGCGACCTGGGCGCGTACCTGCGTGACCACCCTCACCGCGACAACCTGGAAGCGGGACTGTGGCCGGGAAAGGTGCCGGGGCACAACAAGCTCAGCTACGAGCGCGACTTCGATCCCAAGGGCTTCTACCGCTACACGTTCAAGCCCGCCGCCACCCGCGCTGGTCTAGACGGCCTGCACTTTCACGAGCTACGCCACACCTTCGCCACGCTCGCGCTGGAGTCCCGCGCGCTCGACATGCATGAGCTTTCCCGCGCGATGGGGCACGCGAGCTACGCATCACCGACAAGGTCTATGCGCACGTCCGGCCACGCGACTTCAGCGCCCACCGCGCGGCGTTCTCGGCTCACATCTCGGCTGCCAGCGCTCCGGTCGCTCCGCTGCGTCAGATCGGCGGTTAGCGCTTCAGATTCGCCTTCATCCATTCTGCGCTCGCAGCAGTCATCGCGTGCGACAACTCCGCGAGCCCTGTTGCAAGATCGACAGAATACGAGACGATCAAGCTGTTGAGAATCGAGCTTCCGCTCTTCTGCACGGCGCTCCGAGACAGCGCCCATTGTGCGGAGGTCTCCACTCCAGATGACTTACTGACGAAGTGAGCGACAACCTCGTTGCGAATCTGAGTTAGATCCTTGTAAAACGGCTTGTCAGTGCGCATCGCCTTGAGCCTCGATGTCATCGCGGCCTGCGCTTCACCCCATTGCTTCAAGTCCAGGAAGCCAGCAAGACGACCGTGTTGCTTGCCTGCTTCAACCGCCAGCTCCCGCAGCATGATTCCGATACCCTTCTCAGCCTCAATCAGAGCAAGCGCAAGGTACTTCTCCGCCGTGATGCGCGATGACTCGTCAGCGAGCAGCAGCCTCAGATTCATGCGGATGTCTAGATCCACCTGTGTGATGAAGAACTGAAGGTTTGCGTACGCCCGGAGGACCGCGGTGTCGCCAGTTTCGCGAGAGAACCGTGCGACGTTCTCCGCCGCCATCACGACCGCTTTGGACGCGTCCGGGATCGTAACGTCGAGGTTGGCGATGAACTCATCATTAGCAGGTGTCGGCATGGCCACATCCTGGCAGAGCCTGTGAACAACTGGAGGGGTTTTGGAGGGGTTGGCGATCCCGGACATGCAGAAGGGCCGGAAACTCTTGTGAGATTCCGGCCCTAAATGGTCGGGCTGACAGGATTTGAACCTGCGACCCCTTGAGCCAGCGACGTGATCTACGTCACGAACCCTCCATAGCCGTAGATGCCTTACGGGAGTAGTGCACGCGGGCTATCGCGGCTCCCGCCAGTTCCCGCCGATTCCGGTGACATCCTGCATCTAGCGGTGACACTAGCGGTGACATTCTCGAAGGGCTGGAGAGGCATCTAAAAGGTCCGAGGGAGACCTTGAGATCTGGGGCGCTCTACTGGAGTACGCCGCGGATTCTGGACCTGAGGACGCGGTCGCGAGTTTGAGGATTCTGCCTGCAAGAACCTGCCGCCTTGCAAAGGATCACCGTCCGGACGACGTGTGGGCGGCGACTAGATACCCGCCTGGCGGTCGACCACTACTCGGGATGCGCGCGAGGTGGCCGATCGTCCGAAGCATGAGGAGCGCCCGTGTCGACGATCACAGCCTGATGCTCCCTCCGATCCCGAGCGTCCCTGTTCTATGGCATATTCGACGCAGAGGCACCTGTCTGAGGGGACGGAGCCTGTGCGTGCCTACCGGCATGCCCACTGGACGAAGGGGTTCGCCGTGACCATTCCCGTATCCGAAGATCAGACGCCAGCACCCGAGGACGTGCAGGACATCGCGGTGGTGATCCGTGATTGCAACAGCATCGCTGAAGCCGCGATCACGTTGCGTCCCGGTGCGCTGAACATCAAGTACGGGCCCAACGGCCTCGGCAAGAGCACCATTGCACGAGCATTGACGTACCGAGCTGAAAGCGCTGAGCGCCTGGCTGAGCTCACGCCGTTCAAGCACCTGGGAGCCACGCCGGCGGTCCTCCCCGCCGTGGAGGGCGCGGACGAGATCAAGACTGTGCTCACGTTCGACGACGAGTACGTCTCAAGCTTCGTGTTCCGCAAAGACGAGGTCGTGGAGAACAGCTTCGAGATCTTCATCAACACGGACGAGTACCGCGCCGGTCTCGCAGAGATCGACGAGATCTTCGAGTCCTTGAAGGAGACCTTTCTCGAGGGCGTTGAGCTCAACGAAGCGATCGGTCACTTCACTGAGCTTCGAGACGCCTTCGGTGTGACCGCAGCTGGGAAGCTGTCGAAGGCCAGTCGGGGCTCGAAGGCGCTGAGCGTGGGCGGCAAGCTCGATGTGATCCCGGAAGCGCTCCAGGGCTATTCGGAGTTCATCAAGAGCGACAATCCTGCCAAGTGGATCACGTGGCAGGCGCAAGGCAAGGAGTATCTCGGCCTCTCGGACAACTGCCCATTCTGCTCGACGGTGAGCGTCGACAAGACGACCGCGGAAAAGGTATCCGCCGAGTACAACTCGGCTGCTGTGAAGAACATGAGCAGTCTGAGAGCCGTGATCGAGAAGCTCGGCGGGTATCTCAATCCGGAGCACCGTGAGCAGCTGGAGACGTTGACGAAGCTGCTCACGGACATGACCGCCGAGCAGGAGCGGTTCCTCGTCAACCTGCACGGAGAGATCGTCACGTTCTTGAGCAAGCTGACGGCTGCTCGCAATGTCTCATTCCATGCGTTGCGTGAAGCCGGAGACGTGAAGAAGTTCCTCGACGACCTGCGAATCGATCTCAGCCTGCTGCACGGGCTGAGATCCGACGCGACACAGGACATCGTGACCTCGATCAACGCCAAGCTCGATGAGGTCGAGGCCCGCGTCATCGACATCAACAAACGGATCTCGCGGCAGAAGCGCACGGTCGCGCAGCTGATTCAGGAGAACCAGCGCGCGATCAATGACTTCTTGCGCTCGGCGGGCTACAAGTACGCGGTCCGCATCGAGGAGAAAGGCGACTCCTATCGGATGCTGCTCGAGCACCAGGACAAGGCTGGCCACCTGGAGTCAGCAGGTCAGCATCTCAGCTATGGCGAGAAGAACGCGTTCGCGCTGGTGCTGTTCATGTACGACGCGAGACGCCGCCATCCGGACCTCGTGGTACTGGACGACCCGGTGTCGAGCTTCGACAAGACGAAGAAGTTCGCGATCCTGCATCAGCTCTTCCACGGTCAGAACAGCTTCAAGGACGTCACCTGCCTGCTACTCACTCATGATCTTGAACCCGCGATCGATGTCGTTCGGACATCTGCGACCCCAGTGGTCCACTTCCTCACGGGACGCAGTGGCGTGATCTCTGAGCTTCCGATCACGTCGGACGACATCATGACCTTCTCCGAGGTCTGCAAGCAGAACATCGCCAATGCGAGTGACCCGGTGATCCCGTGCATCTATGCTCGGCGGCTTCTGGAAGTCCGCGGCGCGAGGAACATGGGCTACGAGCTGCTGTCGAACCTGCTGCACGTGCGTGACGTCCCACTTCTGAAGCCGCACACGGATGGCGAAGCCCTGATGACTCAGTCCGAGATCGATGAAGGAACTGAGGAAGTGCGGGAGTGGCTTCGCGACTTCGACTATCAGACGCTTCTTGCCGATCTGAAGGACCCGCAGGCAGTCAAGGCAAGATTCGATGCGACCAATGTCGGGTACGAGAAGGTTCAGTTGTTCCGCGTGTTCACGGTATTGAGCCCGACAACGCTGACAAGGGACAAGATCTTCACGAAGTTCGTGAACGAGACGTACCACATCGAGAACGAGTACGTGATGCAGCTCAATCCGCAGAAGTTCGACGCGGTGCCGGAGTATGTTGTCGCGGCCTGCAAGGAGCTCATCGATGCGAACTTCCAAGACTGAGGCGCGCTGCTGCAGCCTGCCGTGCGGCCGCACAGGGCACATGTACCCGGCATACAGACATGGCTCGGACCTCTTCTCCTGCGGCAGCGCACGTCGGCGCGATCATCAAGGAGCCGCGCCTCAAGCGAGGCATGAGTCAGGACGACCTCGCGTCGAAGACGAAGATCGACAGGTCTGCAGGCATGGAGTACGACGAGGCCGGCGGCGTGAACGGCGTGCCGATCCGCGTGCCCACGGATGACGAGTACAGGACCTGCTCCGTCTGTGGTGGTGACTGCGAGCCAGACATCGGGTCCGGTTCCGACGGGCTCGGCGCGAGGATCGCGTTCGTGTGCCCGGAGCACGGCGTGCAGAGCCTGGTGGACCGTTCGAAGGACTGCGGTAGGCCGACGGCTGTCATAGTTATGGCATGAGCGCCCAGATTCCGAAATATTCGGACCTTCTTCTCCCCACGCTGAGAGCAGTCTCCGAGCTTGGCGGCTCCGGGTCGATCTCAGAGATCGTGGCCAAGGTCATCAAGCTCGAGGAGTTCACCGAAGAACAGCAGGACATCCTGCACAACGGCGGTCCCGAGACGAAGATCGGCTATCGGGTCGCTTGGGCGCGCACCTACTTGAAGTTCTTTGGCTTGCTCACGAACTCGGCTCGCGGAGTGTGGGCGATCACCGAGGCCGGCGACCAGTTCTTGAACGACCCCACGACTTCGGACGACGACCGCACCGCACAGCTGCTGCGTATGAAAGCTGAGAAGCTGCGCGAAGCGGCGCAGGAGCGCGCCTCCCGCGGCGCGACACCAGAACCACCCGTGCGCCCCGCCGAAGCGGAGGACGCGGACGAAGTTGACGAGCTCGACGCAGTAGATGCATCGAGCTCGTGGAAGGAGCGGTTGATCGCGACTCTGACGTCCGAATCGTTCAGCCCGGCACAGTTCGAGCGTCTGGCGCAGAGGCTGCTCCGGGAGGCAGACTTCGAGTCAGTCACAGTCACGGGCCGGTCGGGCGACCAGGGCATCGACGGCATCGGCATCTACCGGCTCGGTCTGCTCTCATTCCCCGTGTACTTCCAGTGCAAGCGATACAAGGGCA